>NZ_JAXCHR010000014.1:0-96042 GCF_035984465.1 Polaromonas sp. CG_9.5 | reverse complement strand
GCCCCTTGAGGTCTACCGCAATTTGTTGCTCAACTACCACCCCTCGCCCGCTACTATTCAATGATCCCTGTGTTGCGCTTGGACTTGAAACTGCCGGGCGTTGAGGGGGTTGTTTTGCTACTTAAACGATAGCTGCTTACGCAAGTAGTAAATGCGCATAGAGCCTTTTTGTCTGATAAATAAAGATGCACAGGCTTTCTGGCAGCCTGCGCTGCGGCCAAGCTGTGCCGGAAGGGTAAAACCCAGCCAGAACGGGTGGCAGCAGGAATGCAGAAGACAAACCGCCGAAAAAAACCAAACGTTGGACGGGTTTCGGTTTGAATATCGGCTAACGGCCAAGAAATCGGCATTCGAATTGAAGACTTCAAAGCCCGCTTCAGACTGAACGGAAGCATTCAGTATTTGAAGCTACTTGCAAATAGTAGCCGTAACGTTGCTGGTGGCCTAACGCTAACCACCACCATATATAGTGGTATTCATGGCAAAACAACCTTCCATCTTTTCCACAAAAAAACGACGTCCTCCCAAGACGGATAACGGTGTTTGGACGCAGATACAGAACAGGTTCGCCAGGCCAATTGAGCTCAAAGCCAAAGAACAAAGGTCGAAAATCATATCGAAAGAAATTGCGGCCTTTAAAAAAACTCAAGTTCTTTCAAGCGTGAATGAGGTAATGCAGAAGTACGGGAAGGATGAAAAGCAAGCGAGAAGCATTACTGGATCAGTTCGCCGGCAGTTAGTCAAAGAGGAACAAGCCAGTGCCGATAGGCGAAGGCTACTTGCCTCTTTTCAAACTCCCAACCTTATCGAATCCAATGTATCCAGCAAGACTTTTAATTCTCCGATTGCTGCCAAGGGGATCATTGCAGACCCGATTCAATCATCAACCAAAGTCCCTGCGATTCTTTCCGCAAGTGATGACCTTCAAATCGCAAAAATTGCTTTGCAAAAAATTCGTCTGCAGCATGGTGCTGAAATACGCCAACGAGGCGAGCAGACATCGATTCAAGAAGGCTTTATTTACTTGGTGTCGCATCCTTTGTTTCATGGCTGGGTAAAAGGTGGAATGACCGTGGATTTCGAATTGCGGCTCGAGATGTATAACGTGGCTGATCCACTTTCAAGGTTTAGTCTTTCAAAAGTAAAGTGGGCCGCGTATAGAAGAACTGCAGAGAAAGAACTTCTGGACCGGCTTGCTAACATCGCTCAAGAGCGTCGTGGTGAATGGTTCAGGATTGAGTTCGAGCAGGCTTGCAATGCTTTTCACAGCATAAAAAATCAATTCCTGATTCTGTGAGCGTGTACCGTCAAACGCCTTCACAAAGATACCCAATTGGGATTAAAAAAATCTCGGTCGTATGTTTATAACGTTGCCGTCCAGCAATACTCTCATGAGCTGCCAAGCAGTAATTCCCGGCAACCACCCCGAAAGACGGCATTGAGGCCGTTCTCGCCTTCATTCACCGCCCCGTTCTGGATGCGCCGAGGAGTGCAAGGTCAGGTGGACAAGCGCTGGTGATTTTCTGAGTGAAGCGGGTTCAAACTCGGCCCCGCTTGGGCCGAGCGCCACCAAGAATTTCAAGCCATCTTGAAAATCTGATCGAACTACAAATTCAATAGCGAATAGCGCCCGTACTGCTTTCGCCAGAGCCTCATTTGGCCAAAAACCGCCGGGCGAAGCCAAAAACCCCCGGCTCATCCCTTGGAGATCCCCAACCGCCCCACCGCCAGCTGCGCCAGCTCGCGCTTGAGCACCTTGTTCGACGCATTCACCGGAAAGGCGTCAAACCACAGCACATGGCGGGGCACTTTGTAGTTCGCCATGTTGGCGCGCGCCCAGGCAATCAGGGCTTCGGGTGTCAGTTCGCTGCCGGCGCGGCGCACCACGCAGGCGCAGCCGACTTCGCCCATGCGCTCGTCGGGCACGCCGACCACGGCGACCTGGGCAATCGCCGGGTGGTCGGCCAGCTGGCGTTCAATTTCGGCCGGGTAGCAGTTGAAGCCGCCGACGATGAACATGTCTTTCAGGCGGTCGGTGATGCGCAGGTAGCCGCGTTCGTCCAGCACGCCGACATCGCCGGTGTGCAGCCAGCCATCAAGGTCGATGGCTTCGCGCGTGGCGGCTTCGTCGTCGAAATAGCCTTGCATGACGTGGTAGCCGCGCAGCAGCACTTCGCCGGGCTGGCCGGTGGGCACGGGCTGGCCAGCTTCGTCAATGCAGCGCACTTCGGTGCCGGGCATGGCGCGGCCGCAGGTGCCGGCGACGGTTTCGGCGCTGTCGCCGGGGTCGCAAATCGTGGCGCAGCCGCCGCATTCGGTCAGGCCGTAGGCGGTGGTGACGTTGGTGATGCCGAGTTCTTCGCGCATCCGGGTGATCAGCACCGGCGGCACGGTGGCCGCGCCGGTCACGGCCACGCGCAGCGAAGCAATGTCAAAGTCCTGCAGGCGCGGGTGCGCCAGCATGGTCAAAAATAGCGTCGGCGGGCCGGGCATGAAGCTGATGCGGTCGTGTGCGATGCGCGTCAGCACCTTGTCGGCGTCAAACACTTGCTCGGGATACACCGTCGCGCCCTGGATGAAGGCGGCCACCCAGCCGGCCTTGTAGCCGAAGGAATGAAAAAACGGGTTGACGATGAGGTAGCGGTCGCCCGGCTCCAGCCCGACGACGCGGCTCCAGGTGCTGAACGCGCGGATGGTCGGGCCGTGCGCCGACATCACGCCCTTGGGCCGGCCCGTGGTGCCCGAGGTGAACATCAAATCAGCCGTGCTGTCCGCGCTGAGCGCCTGCTCGCGCGCCAGCACCTGCGCGGGCGACACGGCGCAGCCCAGGCCCATGAAATAGCGCCACGCCATGTCGCCAGGCGGGCTGGTGTCGGCCTGAAAACCGTCGCGCAGCACCACGATGTGCTGCAGTGTGGCCGGGCGCTGGCCTTCGAGCAGCGCCGGGTAGTACTGACCCAAAAAGTCGCCAATACAAAACAGCACCTTGGTGCCGCTGCGCGCCAAAATGTCAGCCGCCTCGCCGCCCTTCATGCGGGTGTTCAGCGGCACCAGCACCGCGCCGGCCGCATGAATGCCGCAGGCGGCCAGAATCCACTCGTGCAGGTTGGGTGCCCAGACGGCCACGCGGTCGCCGGCCTGCACGCCCAGCGCGATCAGCGAGCGCGCCACGGCCTGGCTGCGCACCAGCAAATCGGCGTAGCTGATGGTGACTGCACCATCGACGATGGCCGATTGTCCTGAAAACTTGGCCGCCGACTGGCGAATCAGCGCCGGCAGCGTCTCTGGCAAATCGGGCGCGAGCGCCCAGGACGACGACTCGGAAACAGCGCGGACAGGCGCTTCAAAAAGCAGGCTCATGGGGGTTTACTCCGGAAATTTGATGCGCAGCCGCTCGCTGGTCGGCACGGCCTGGCAGGCCAGCGTCCAGGCCTTGGCAAGGTCTTTTTTGTCCAGCACGTCGTTGTGCCGCAGGTGCACGCTGCCTTCGACAACCTGACACATGCACGAGGCGCACATGCCGGCCTGGCAGGAAAACGGCGCGTTCAGGCCGGCCTTAAGGGCGGCTTCGAGCAGCGTTTCGTTGCCGCTGCAATGCAGCGTGTGGGTTTCGCCATTGAGCAGCACCTCGACCACGGCTTGGTCCACGGCACCGGGCAGCGGCGGCGCGGCTTGGGCGACGGCGTTGGCAGCGGCCAGGGTTTCCTCGTCGGGCAGGGAAGCAAAGCGCTCGACATGGATGCGCTCGGACGGCATTTCAATCGCCTGCAGCGCTGCCACGGCGGCATCCATGTAAGGGCCGGGGCCGCAAATGAAGGCTTGTGCGGCGCAGTGATGCCGCGCCAATTCGGCCAGCTGCGCCACCGACGGCACGCCCTGCACCGAGTCCAGCCAGTGGATCACGCTGAGCCGCGCCGGGTAGGCCTCGGCCAGCGCCTTGAGTTCGTTCTTGAAGATGACCGACTTTTCGTCGCGATTGGCGTACAGCAGGGTGATGCGGCCCGTGCCTTTGGCCAGCACCGAGCGCAGGATGGCAAACACCGGCGTGATGCCGCTGCCGCCGGCCAGCAGCAAAAAGTCGCCGCCCAGCGTGCGCGGGTGGAACACGCCTGACGGCGGCATCACCTCGATAATATCGCCGGCCTTGACGTGGTCGCAAACCCAGTTCGAGCCGCGCCCGTCCCGCACACGCTTGACGGTGACGCGCGGCGCGTCGTCCACGCCGGGTGCGCTTGACATGGAATAGCAGCGCGGCACATGGCGGCCCTCAATGCCAAGTCGCAGCGTCAAAAACTGGCCCGGCTGGTAAGCAAAGGCGTCGGCCAGCGCGGGCGGCACGTCAAACACCAGCGACTTGGTGTCGTGCGTCTCGTCCACCACCGCGCGCACGCGCAGCGCATGGTATCGGCTCATCATGAACTCCTTTTCAGCAAGCGCTCAGGCACTATGAAAATAATAGCTGTCAGCGCACGGCTGGCGTGCGCAAGAGGCAGTTTTGGCATTAAAAATGAAGGGATTACGGGCAATCTGGCCATCCAAGCGCTTGCGCTCACAGCCCCATGCCCAGAATGGCACTGTCGGCGCGAATCTCTGCACCGCTGATGGCCTGCGAATCATCGGACGCCAGGAACAGCAACACCTTGGCAATGTGCTCGGGCAAGGCGGCGCGGCCTTTGCGGTTGTTTTTGGCGTCAAACAGCAAGAACTTGGCCGGCACGCCGGGTGCGGAGGCCTGCATCATGGGCGTGTAGATGCCGTCAGGGTGCAGCGAATTGACGCGCACCGGGTGGCCGTTGTTGCGGCAATACAGCGCGGTGGCGCGGGTCAGCGCACCGACGGCGGCCTTGCTGGCGCTGTAGCCGGCGTAGCCTTCGATAGGCAACCAGGACGACACCGACGCCATATTCACAATGCTGCCGCCGCGCTCCTTCATGGCCGCCACGCCCTGCTGGCAACCCAGAAAGCACGAGTCAGCGTTGACCTGCATCAGCTGGCGAAACTGCGCCAGCGTGGCGGTTTCAATGCTGTCCGGAATCAAAATGCCGGCGTTGTTGATGAGGATGTCGAGCGGGCCAAAGCGCTGCTGCACGCTGGCGATGGCGGCGCTCCAGTCGGCTTCGCTGGCCACGTCGTGGCGCACAAATAAAGCGCGCTCGCCGCATTCGTCGGCCAAGGCCTGGCCGGCCTCAGCGTTGATGTCGCTGATGGCGACGAAAGCGCCCTCTTGCAGCAGCAGCTTGACGGTTTCACGGCCCACGCCGCTGGCGCCGCCGGTGACCAGCGCCACTTTGTCTTGTACTCGTCCCATCTTGATTCCTTTTTTATGCAGCCATGGCAGCGCGGCCAGCGCGCCTGCCGGAAAACACACAGTCGGCCAGCGACAGGCCGCTGATATAACGCGACGACGGCAGGCCGATGGCGGCGCGGCCCGCAGCAAACAAACCACCGATGCGCTGGCCGGCGGCGTCCAGCACCTGGCCGTTGCTCTCGTCCAGCACCAGGCCGCCCAGCGTCAGCACCGCCAGCGGAAAGGTTGGCGAGCCGATGGAAATGTCGAGCGCGTAATACGGCCCGCGCCCCAGGTCGTGGCGCATGTCGGGCGACTTGCCAAAGGCGTCGTGGTGTTCGCCGCGCGCTGCGGCGCTGGCACTGTCCAGGCTGGCGCGCAGCGTGACCGGGTCAGCCTGAATGCGCGCCGCCAGTGCCTCAGGCGTGGCGGCTTTTTTGGCGCTGAACAGCATCATGGCCAGCGCCGGCAGCGACTGAAACGCCCAGAGACCGCCAAACAAACACTGGCGCATCGCCTGCTTGCGCAGCTTGCCGTCCAGCACCAGCCAGCCGCGCCCGCCATGCTTGTCCACCAGTTCATGGCCCAGCGTCGCGCCGTAGACCTGTTCGTTGCAAAAGCGTTCGCCAGCGGCGTTGACGACCACGCCCTTGGGCCAGACCGATGGCGGCGTGATGAAGCGCCAGGCCGACACATTGTTCAGCGCCTGCGTCGCCGCGCCGGCGCTCTGGCCCAGACGCAAGCCGCTGCCGTCGCAGCCCGCGCCGCCAATCGGCCAGCCGCGCCGGGTGTGCGGTGCGTTTGCCTTGACCAGCTCGGGGTTGTAGATGAAGCCGCCCGTGGACAGCACGACGCCGCGCAGGGCGCGGATAAAGCGCGGTTGGGCGGCTTGTTGTTCGATTTGCGCCGCCTCGACCCGGCAGGCGGCGGCTTTGCCCGGCCTGAAGGTGCGCCAGCGCGCCACCTGACGGTTCAGCGCGGCATGGCGCAGCGTGGCGGGATCGCCCGGTGGCAATTCCCAGATTTCAACACCCAGCACCGCGCCCGGTTGGCTGTCGGCGCTGCGCTGGCGAACCAGCCGGCGCACGCTGGCCTGAGTGATGGCCACCGCGCCAGCGCGCAGCGTGGCGTCACGCAGCGCGGCATACAACGTCGCGCCCGACTGGCCCTTGGCCACGGCGCGGTGGCCGCGCGGCGCAGGCGCACCGCGCTCGCCCCGGCAAACCGGCACCACTTCGTTGCCGGAGTAATACAAAAACTTGCCCTCGGGCGGGTACGAGGTTTTGTGGTCGGGCATCGTCGCGGCAAAGCGCGCGCCCTGCGCTTCCAGCCAGGCCAGGTTGGCGACGCTGTCGTCGCAGAATTTTTGCAGGGTGGTGTCGCTGACCACGCCGTTGACCTCATGGCGCAGGTAGTCGGCCATGGCGTCCGGCGTGTCTTTAAAGCCCGCTTGCGTTTGATAAGGCGTGCCGCCGCCGGCATACACCACGCCGCCTGACAGCGCGCTGGCACCGCCGCCCTCGAAGCGGTCAATCACCCGCACCGAAGCGCCCGCACTGCGCGCCTCAATGGCCGCACAAGCACCGGCAGCACCCCAGCCGACCACCACCACGTCGGCGCTGTCACTCCAGTCGACGGCGCTGGCGTCGTCGACTTCCAGCGCTGGCGCAATCGGCGTGACGGTAGTGGGCCGCTTGCCTTTGCTCATGCCACGGCTTCCAGTTGCCAGGCGGGGGCCAGCAGGTCGGTGCGCTCCAGGGCAATCGGCTTACCTTGCATGGCAGCAATCGCGCGGTAGCCAAAGGTCATGGCCGGGCCGAGCGTCGAACCCGCGCCGGGATAGGCGGGGCCCATCACCGAAGCCGAGTTGTTGCCGATGCAGTACAGGCCTTCAATCACCTTGCCGGCACCGTCGAGCACGCGCGCATCACGGTCAGTCAGCAGGCCGCCCTTGGTGCCAATGTCGCCGGGGTACAGCTTCATGGCATAGAACGGGCCTTTGGCAATCGGTGCCAGGTTGGGGTTGGGCGACACGTTCACGTCGCCGTAGTAGCGGTCAAACACGTTGCCGCCCCGGTCAAACTCCAGGTCTTTTCCGGTGCGGGCAAAGTCGGTCATGCGGGCGGCGCTGGCCTTCAGGCCGGCAGCGTCCACACCGATATGGCCCGCCAGTTCTTCGAGCGTCTCGCCTTTCCAGTACACCGTGTTGAGCCAGCTCTTGCGCATCCGGCTGTCGGGCACGGCGGAGCCGGGCATGAGCGGACCAATCGGGTAATTGGCGCGGAAAGTGGCGTCAAACACAATCCAGGCCGGAATGCCGCCGCCGGTTTTGGCGTGGTTGGCAAACATGGCTTGCTGAAATTCAGGGTACGGGCCGGATTCGTTCAAAAAGCGCTCGCCGCGCGCATTGACCACCATGCAGCCGGGCAGCGAGCGCTCGACAAACACGGGGCGAAATTTCTCTTCCTTGGGCACTTCCATCGTCGGCACGCCCCAGGTGTGCGCCATCAGGTGCAGCTGGCCGCCTACGGCCGCGCCGGCGCGAATGGTGTCGCCGGTGTTGGCGTCCGGCGGTGTGGCCGTCCAGCCCTGCTGGGTCGGTTTGGGCAAATATTGGTCGCGCATTTCCTGGTTGCGCTCAAAGCCGCCCGCGCCCAAAATCACGCCTTTGCGCGCCTGCAGACGCAGTGTCTGGCCGTCTTTTTTGACCACCACGCCGGTGACGCGCCCGCCTTCGGTGATCAGCGATTCCATCGGTGTGTTCAGCGACAGCGCAATGTTGCGTTTACGCAGCGCCGTCAGCAGCCCGCCGACCAGCGCCTGGCCGCCGGTCAGGCGGCGGTCGCGCCGGCTTTTGCGTCGCCACGGGTAGTCCAGAAAGTAGCGCGCCATGATGCCCATCAGCATCCACTTGGCCTTTTTCTCGCGGGCCAGCATGGTGCGCGCCTGAAAGGCGTTGATGTTCATGCGGCCAAAAATCAGCTGCCCCGGATTGGTCGGGCGCATCAGCGCCAGGCCTTCAAGCCCGAGCTTGGCGGCGTTGAAATCAATCGGGTCCATCGTGCGGCCGCCGGGCAGCGAGCCTTGCACATGCGGGTAGTAATCCGAGTAATGCGGCATGCAGCGGTAAGGCACGCCAATTTCAGTCAGGTAGCGCGCCATGTGGCGCGCCGTCTCGACATAGGCCAGCACGCGGTCGTCGCTGGCCAGCCCCTTGGCGCAGGCCTTGACATAGCCAAAGGCCACGTCCAGGCTGTCGCGCAGGCCGGCTTTGGGCATGTCGTGGTTGTCCGGAATCCAGATGCCGCCGCCCGAAATGGCCGAGGTGCCACCGGCCAGCGCCGTTTTTTCGACCACCAGGGCTTTGAGCCCGGCGTCGCTGGCACGGATGGCGGCCAGCAGCGCGCCGGCACCGGAGCCGACGACGATCACGTCGAACGCTTGGTTGTCTGTCAAGTTTTGATCTTGCACGCCGTCTCCTGTTGTCATGCGTTAAGCCCGGGTCAGACGAAAGCGTCGGCGTTGGGCAGGCCCAGCATCACCGCGCCGTGGCTGCGGGCGTAGGTATCGGTGTTGTTGGCAATGTGGCCGCGCGCCACATGCAGGTCACGGAAGGTGCGCTCGATCGGGTTGGTCTTGAACACGCCACCTGCCGCGCAGGCGCGCATGATCTCGTTGACCGCCTCGGCGCACAGCTTGGGCACCTGCGATGACTGGGCACGCTGCATCAGGCGCTCTTCGACCGGCATCTTTTCGCCGCTCTTGGCGCAATCAACGATGCGCTGGAAGTTGCGGTGCAGCACCAGCTTGAGCTGGTCGGTGGTCATCATGGCTTCGCTCACCGCCAGCTGGGCGTTGACGTCCTCGGCGGTCTTGGCACCGTGCTTGCCGACAAAGCTGGCAGCCCGCGTGCGAAAGCTCTCGATGGCACCATCGGTCGCGCCAATGCAGGCGGTGGACACGGCGCGCTGGAACACCTGGGTAAACGGAATGCGGTAGAGCCAGCCGGGGTTGGTGGCGCGGCCCAGGCAGCCTTCGTCGCTGTGGTCGTTGGTGCGGTGCGTGCGGTGCGTGGGCACGAAGGCATTGGTCACCTGAATGTCGTGGCTGCCGGTGGCGCGCAGGCCCAGCACGTCAAAGTTGTTGACGATTTCAAAGTCCGCCTTGGGCAGCAAGAAGGTGCAGTGCTCCAGCGCGCCCGAGCCGTCTTTCTTGGGCAGCAGGCCGCCCAGCAAAATCCATTCGCAGTGCTGCGAGCCGCTGCTCCAGCTCCAGCGTCCGCTGAAGTTGTATCCGCCCTCGACCGGCTCGGCCTTGCCGGTGGGCATGTAGGTCGAAGCCGTCAGCGTGGTCGGGTCTTTGCCCCAGACATCGATTTGTGCCTGCTCGTGGAACAGCGGAATTTGCCAGTTGTGAACGCCGACTACGCCGTAGATCCAGGCCGTCGCCATGCAGCCTTCTGCCAGCGCCATTTGCACTTCATAAAACACGCGCGGGTCCATCTCGTAGCCGCCCCAGCGCTTGGGTTGCAGCACCTTGAAAAAACCCGCCTCCTGCATCTCGTCGATGGTGACGCGCGGCACCAGGCCGGCGTCCTCGGCGGCGCGGGCACGTTCGGCCAGGCGCGGTGCCATGGCGCGGGCACGCGCGATCAATTCAAGGGCTTCAGGGGTGAGGTAGTCGTCTTTCACGGGGTTCATGGTGTCGTCTCCGAAAGGCTGGGCCTGTGCGGCGCAAGGGGTTAATCCGCAAGGAGAATGCCTTGCGATGCACGCATATTCCCACCCGCCGCCAGCGCATTCATCGTCCAATCAGACTAAAAGCAAACCAGTGACCAAGGGCCGGCGCCTGGCCTAGTCCGTGTGAGGGATTCAACCCGTCCTGGCTGGCGGCAAGCTAGGCGTCCAGGCATCAGGAGACACACATATGGACCAACCCGCCCCGCCCTTTGACCCCAAAGACTTTCGCCGCGCGCTCGGCAATTTCGCCACCGGCGTCACCATCGTGACCACGAACGCGGCTGACGGCACGCCGGTCGGCATCACGGCCAACAGCTTCAACTCGGTCTCGCTGGAGCCGCCGATGGTGCTGTGGAGCCTGGCCAACAACGCGCGCAGCCTGCCGGTTTTCAGCGGCAGCGAATTTTGGAACGTGCATATTTTGTCGAACGAGCAGGAGGCGCTGTCGAACCGCTTTGCCCGCCCCAGTGAAGACAAGTTCACCGGCCTGGCGCTGGACGCACAGGCCAGCGGCGCGCCGCTGCTGCCCGGCTGCAGCGCGCGCTTTCAGTGCAAAAGCGCCTTCAAGTACGAGGGCGGCGACCACACCATCTTTGTCGGCGAAGTCGTGAAGTACGACAGCTGCGCCCTGCCGCCATTGCTTTACGTGACGGGCGGCTATGCGCTGGCGTCGCGCAAGGCAGCGCCCGTGTCGACCGAGCCGCTGGCGCAGCTGGAAGGCGCGTCGTACTCTGAAAACCTGCTGGGCTACCTGTTTGGCCGCGCCCACTTTCAGTTTGTGCATGGCATTCGCAGCACATTGCAGCAGCGCCATCTGTCGGACACCGACTTTTTCGTGCTCTCGCTGCTCAGCGTGCGCCAGCCGCTGGGTGCTGAAGAAATCGCCGCCCACATTGCCTACACCGGCGTAGACCTGGGCGCTGCTGCGCTGGCATCGCTGGTGCAGCGCGGCTTGCTGCAGGAAACCGGCGCGCAAGGCCTGCGCCTGAGTCCGGCGGGCGAAGACGCGATCTTGCACGTACTGGCCGCCGCCAAGGCGGTTGAGGCCGATCTGGTGGGCCGCATGGGCGAGCTGGAATCGGCCGCGCTGCGCAACCTGCTCAAGCAGGCGATTTTGGCAACCGACCCCGGCCTGCCCAAGCTCTGGACGCAGCCCATCTGAAGCGACGCAGCCGCCGTGGGTTGGCCACGGCAGCGCGCCGCAGCCCTGCCCCACGCTGCGCCCCCTTTTTTCCTTTCTTTTTTTACCCACATTCCATGCAAACCACCTACTCCATTCCAGAAGGCAAGTACCTCGACATTGGCGAAGTCGCCGGCTTGCCGACGCGCATCCACTACCACGAGCAAGGCGAAGGCGAAGCCGTCATCTTCCTGCACGGCGCAGGCGGCGGTGCCAGTGGCTACAGCAACTTCAAGGGCAATTACCCTGAATTTGCCCAGGCCGGCTACCGCGCCATCGTGCCCGATTTGATTGGCTATGGCCTGTCGAGCAAGCCCGACCTGCCGCAGTACGACCTGGACCTGTTCATTGCCGGCATCAAGGGGCTGGTCGATGGCCTGGGCTTGAAGAACGTCACGCTGCTGGGCAACTC
The DNA here is from genome assembly GCF_035984465.1 of Polaromonas sp. CG_9.5. Lineage (NCBI taxonomy): Bacteria > Pseudomonadati > Pseudomonadota > Betaproteobacteria > Burkholderiales > Comamonadaceae > Polaromonas > Polaromonas sp. CG_9.5. The sequence continues at coordinate 84,424 of NZ_JAXCHR010000014.1, read as the reverse complement.
GCTGGGCGGCGCGGTGGCGTTGGGCTATGCGCTGGCCTACCCCGACGACGTGGCGCGGCTGATCTTGATGGCCCCCGGCGGCGTCGAAGACCTCGACACGTACCTGGCGATGCCCGGCATTGCCAACATGTTCGCCATCTACAAATCGGGCAAGACCGGCGCCGAGGCGATGCGCGCCGTCATGACCATGCAGCTGTTCGACCCCAGCTTGCTGACCGATGAAATCATCAACGAGCGCGCGCCGATTGCCGCCACGCAGACGCAGGCCGCCCGCTCAATCCTGAAAGTGCCCAACATGACCGAGCAGCTGCACGAATTGCGCTGCCCGGTGTTTGGCTTTTGGGGCGTGAACGACCAGTTCAACCCGGCCAGCGGCACCATGAAGCTGATGGACAACTGTCCGCAGGCGCGCATGGTGCTGGTCAACCAGTGCGGCCACTGGGTGCAGGTCGAACACCGCGAGCTGTTCAACCGCAGCTGCATCGACTTTTTGCAGAACGGCTAAATGATGGACGCTACCACCATTGAAGCGCTGGGCGACGAGCTGTTCGACGCCTTGCGCGAGCGCCGCACGCTGACGCCATTCACCAGCCGCCACCCCGACATCAGCGTGGACGACGCCTATCGCATCTCGCTGCGCTTTCTGGCACGGCGCGAAGCGGCTGGCGAGCGCGTCATCGGCAAGAAAATCGGAGTCACGTCCAAGCCGGTGCAGGACATGCTGGGCGTGTTCCAGCCCGACTTCGGCTTTTTGACCGACACCATGCAGTGTGCCGACGGCGCGACCGTGTCGCTGAAAAAATCGGGTCTGATCCAGCCACGCGCCGAGGGCGAAATCGCCTTTATGCTCAAGTCCGACCTGCAAGGCCCGGGCGTGACGCGTGAAGATGTGCTGGCGGCGACCGAATGGGTCGCGCCCTGCTTCGAGATTGTCGATTCACGCATCGACGACTGGAAGATCAAGATTCAGGACACCGTGGCCGACAACGCCTCCTGCGGCGTGTTTGTCGTCGGCACGCAGCACACCGACCCGCGCGCGCTCGATTTGGCGGCAGCTTCCATGCAAATGTGGAAGAACGATGCGCCCGCCGGCTCCGGCCTGGGCGCTGCCGTGCAGGGCCACCCGGCTGAGGCGGTGGCCTGGCTGGCGAACACGCTGGGTGCGTTTGGCATACCCTTCAAGGCCGGCGAGCTGATCCTGTCGGGCTCTTTGGCGCCGCTGGTGCCAGCGGTGGCCGGCGACCGTTTCACCCTGCAGATCGAAGGCCTGGGCGGCTGCTCGATTGCTTTTTCAGACTAAGAAAACCCTTCAATGACCTCAAAGAAAATCAAGTGCGCCCTGATCGGGCCGGGCAACATCGGCACCGACCTGCTGGCCAAGCTGCAGCGCAGCCTGGTGTTAGAGCCGGTCTGGATGGTCGGCATCGACCCCGACTCCGACGGCCTGAAGCGCGCCCGTGAAATGGGCATCAAGACCACCTCGGACGGCGTTGACGGCTTGATTCCGCACATGAAAGCCGACGGCGTGCAAATCGTCTTTGACGCCACCAGCGCCTATGTGCATGCCGAAAACTCACGCAAAGTCAATGAACAAGGCGCGATGATGATCGACCTGACACCGGCGGCCATTGGCCCGTTTTGCGTGCCGCCAGTGAACCTCAAGCAGCATGTCGGCCAGCGCGAGATGAACGTCAACATGGTCACCTGCGGCGGCCAGGCGACGATTCCGATGGTCGCAGCCGTGAGCCGCGTGCAGGCCGTAGCGTACGGCGAAATCGTCGCCACGGTGTCGTCCAAATCAGTCGGCCCCGGCACGCGCAAGAACATTGACGAGTTCACCCGCACCACCGCCGGCGCGGTTGAAAAAGTGGGCGGTGCCAAAAAGGGCAAGGCCATCATCATCATCAACCCGGCCGAGCCACCGATGATGATGCGCGACACCGTGCATTGCCTGTTGGAAGCCGAGCCCGACCAGGACGCCATCACGCAGTCGATCCACGACATGATCAAGGAAGTGCAAAAGTACGTGCCCGGCTACCGCCTGGTTAACGGCCCGGTGTTTGACGGCAAGCGTGTGTCGGTGTTTCTGGAAGTCGAGGGCCTGGGCGACTACCTGCCCAAGTACGCCGGCAACCTGGACATCATGACCGCCGCCGCCGCCCGCACCGCCGAGATGTTTGCCGAGGAAATCCTCGCCGGCACGCTGGTGCTGACCCCCACGCCCGCCAGCGCTGCGCCTGCCGCCCTGGCCACCGCCTGAACCGCCTGAACCCCCAAGGAGCCACCCCATGAATTTGCAAGGCAAAAAAATCACCGTCCACGACATGACGCTGCGCGACGGCATGCACCCCAAGCGCCACCTGATGACGCTGGCTGAAATGAAGGGCATCGCCTGCGGCCTGGACGACGCCGGCGTGCCGCTGATCGAAGTCACCCACGGCGACGGCCTGGGCGGCAGCTCGGTCAACTACGGCTTTCCGGCGCATACCGACGAGGAATATTTGAGCGCGGTAGTTCCGCTGATGAAGCGCGCCAAGGTATCAGCGCTGCTGATTCCCGGCATCGGCACCGTGGACCACCTGCTGATGGCCCGGGACCTGGGCGTGAGCACCATCCGCGTGGCCACGCACTGCACCGAAGCCGATGTCAGCGAGCAGCACATCAGCAAGGCGCGCGCGCTGGGCATGGACACCGTCGGCTTTTTGATGATGGCGCACATGGCCAGCGCCGACAAGCTGGTGAGCCAGGCACTGCTGATGGAAGGCTATGGCGCCAACTGCATCTATGTGACCGACTCGGCCGGCCACATGCTGCCGGGCGACGTGAAGGAAAAACTGAGCGCCGTGCGCGCTGCCCTCAAGCCAGAGACCGAGCTGGGCTTTCACGCCCACCACAACCTGGCGATGGGCGTGGCCAACTCCATCACCGCCATTGAATGCGGTGCCAATCGCATCGACGCAGCCGCCGCCGGCCTGGGCGCGGGCGCAGGCAACACCCCGATGGAAGTGCTGGTGGCCGTGTGCTCGCTGATGGGCATCGAGACCGGCGTCGATGTGTTCAAGATTCAGGACGTGGCCGAAGACCTGGTAGTGCCGATGATGGATTTCCCGATCCGCATCGACCGCGATGCGCTGACGCTGGGTTACGCCGGCGTCTACGGCAGCTTCCTGCTGTTTGCCAAGCGCGCCGAGAAAAAATACGGCGTGCCGGCGCGCGACATTCTGGTCGAGATGGGCCGGCGCGGCATGGTCGGCGGCCAGGAAGACATGATTGAAGATACGGCCATGACGATGGCGCGCGAGCGCCGGGAGCGGGCCGCCGCCTGAAGCCGCACAGCATTGCCCGGCTTGCCGTGGTGCCTGCGCCCTCTTAACCGGGGCCAGGCAAAAACGGCAACAGCACGGGGCTGAAATGAAAAAAGGAGGCGCTGGCCTCCTTTTTTTACGTGCGCATGGCACTGAATAAATACTATGCTTTTGATAGCTGTCAGCGCCCGTCCAGCATGCGCCAGCGGCTGTTTTTACTATATTTCAAGGAAAAACATCGCTAAAAAGGCCAGACCGGGGCGGCTGCGCCCGCATTTGAGGCTACTGCGTCTTACCAGCGGTTGGAGGTCATGGCCATTTGCCATGACGTGCCCGCAGGGGGAGCGCCTGCGCTGTCGGCAGTTTGGGAGGCGCTGCTTGAAAAAGCCAGGGGCGTCAGCGACGGCAGGCTCATCAGCGAAGTGCCCAGGGCAATGGCAACGGTAGCGGCAAGAATCCAGCGTGAACGGCGGCTTTTCATGGTGTGTCTCCTGGTTTCAATGAACAGGCTTTTCAGCCCCTGTGGTTCCTGGGGAACTCTGTTTTTTCTCGGCAGGCCCCGCTTGTTGCGGGGCCATGGCGCAAGTATCAAATCAATGAAACCGTGCAACATCACCCGTTTGAACTAAGGGTTTTCCTTGAAACGCTTTACTTTTTCAAGTTTGGTGACAGTGCTGCTCTGGTTAACCCCATGATTGCTGGCGCTGCCGCCACCCAGCACCTGCCAAGCGGTTTTTTCAGGGCTTGGCGACGTGTGCGTCAGCGGTCGCCAGCGGACGCCACAGCCAGACGGCCAGCACCGGCACGACTGAAGAAGCCAGTGCAAACACCAGCAAGCCGCCAAAGCTGCCGCCCGCGACGATCTGGCCGGCCAGGCCGGGCCCGGCCATCGAGCTCAGCGCAAAAGCACCCGGCACCAAGGTCACGGCGCGGCCGCTCGGGTCACTGCGCGCAATGGCGGCCGTCTGGAACACGCAGCCGCAGGTGAAGGCAAATTCCCAAACCCACGCGCCCAGCGCAAAGCCGACAAACCCGGTGGTGCTGGCGCTGGCCAGAAGCGCCAGCCCTGCACCAATGACTGTCAGCACCAGCAAGGCGGCGCGCAGCGGTGACAGGCGCTCGCCCAGCGCCGCCACGCTGAAGGCGGCCACGCCTCCCAGCAGCTTGAGCAACGCAAAGACAATGCCCATTTCGGTCGGGCTGACCTTGAGCGACGCGCCGATGCGCTCCAGGAACGCCCACAGGCCAATGTTGCCGACCAGAAATAAAAAGAACAGGGCAAGTGCCCGCCACGAAGCTGCGGGCAATGCGCGGTGTCCGGTGGCAGCCACAGGCGCGCCCTGCACCGCTGCCGCCCCGGCGCTGGGCGGGCCATGCGGCACCCACAGCGCCGACAAGCCCAGCAGCGCCACCACACCGGCCAGCGCCAGCGCCGCGCCGGGGTATTTGAAATGTGCAATCACCAATGGCGGCAGCGCAAACAGCACCAGCGCCGTCACCGACAGCTCGACGCCCTGGCGCACACCAAAGGCGCGCACCTTGTTGGGCAGGTCCGACAAAATGCGCATGCCCAGGCAGGTCATGGTCGAGGCAAAAAAGCCGATCAGCGCCCACATGCCATACAGCACCGACACGCTGCTGACCCCGACGCTGAGCGCAAAAAACAGCGCGGTGCCCGCCGTGCTGACCACCGTCAGCACGCGCCAGTTGAGCCGGTTCATCCACAGCGGCGCGCCCAGCGTGCCGACCAGGTAGCCGGCAAAGCAGACCGAGCCCATCAGCCCGGCGGCGCGTGCGTCCAGCCCGAACGAGTCGGCCATGCTGCCCAGCATCACCGGAAGCAGGTTGAACGGCAGCCCGCCAATGGTCGAGGCCAGGCTGGCCGACAGCATGAAGGCGATCAGCGTGCGGTCACGCAGTGCGGTGGGGTGCATGAAACAGTCTCCGGCTGGCCGGCGTTCAGGGCCAGCCTGGGTTTAAAAAGCGTAGTCAGGCAGCGGCTGGCTGCCATCCAGCGTGTGCACCGTCACCCCCAACTCGCGCAGCAGCGGCAGACTCAAGACGCAGCGGCCCGAGAGCTGTGCCTGCGGGCGCGAGCACAGTTGCAGCGCAGCCTCGGCCATCGCTTCTTCAGGCTCCATGTGCGCGACGGCATCGATGGCGCCGGTTTTCAGCGCGCCCGCACTGGCCACGGCCTCGACCGGTGCCAGCGTGTTGACGGCAATATTCACCGGCGCCAGCTCGGCGGCCATGCCGGCCGACGTGCGCTCCAGCGCCGCCTTGGTCGAGCCATACAACGTGGGCGAGGTGTTCTGGTGGAACTGGTAAGAGCGGTTTTTGGGGTCGTAAGGTGCCGGGTCGGGGTGCAGCACGGTGGTGCTGGAAAGGTTGAGTATCCAGCCGCCACCGCGCTCGACCATGCTTTCAATCGCCTGCTGCGACAGCTCCAGCGGCGCAAAATAATTGATCTCAAACGCCAGTCGGGTGTAGCGCGGCAACTGCTCACGCGTGGGTTTGAAGCGTGCCCAGGCGGCGTTGTTGACCAGAATATCGACGCCGCCAAAGTGCGCCACCGCTTCTGGAACGATGCGCGCGCGGTCTACCGGGTTGCTCAGGTCGGCCTGCACGCAATGGCATTCGCCGCCCCGCGCGCGGATGCGCTCGGCGGTTTCCCGCAGCGATCCGGGCAGCTTGCCATCGGCCTCCAGCGTGCGGGCGGTGATGACCACCTTCGCGCCTTCGGCCGCAAAGCGCTCGGCAATCGCCGCACCAATGCCCCGGCTGGCACCGGTAATGATGGCGACTTTGTTTTTCAGCGTATCGGACATGAGAAAACTCCTTGAAAGAAGCGCCGTGCTGGCAAGCCAAAGCGGCCTCCGCACGGCGTGCGGTGGCAAAAGGCGCGAAGTGCAAAGCGGGAACGCAGGCCAAAGGCGCGCAGGCCAGGTCAAGCCGGCGGCAACGCCCCAGGCCGTGCCGCGTGTCACATATAGAGCATCACCAGGTCGTTGATGACCGAAGGCCGATCCTGGCCAACGCAGTGGATGTTGATTTCCATCACCACCTGCACGCCGCGCTTGAGCTGCTCGACCGACTTGATGCGGTAGCGCCCATGAATGCGGCAGCCCGACGGCACCGGCGTGGCAAAGCGCAGGCGGTCCGAGCCGTAGTTGACGATGTTGACGAAATCCGTCACCTCAAAGTCCATCGGCATCTTCAGCTGGCTGGTCAGCACCTGCACCAGCGAGCCGTGGGCAATGGTGGTGCTAAACGGGCTTTGCGCACGCGCCTTTTCGGGGTCGGTGTGAATCCAGTAATCGTCGCCCGACAGCGCGGCAAACTGGTTGATCAGCGCTTGCGTGACTTCAAACTGGTTGGACCAGGCCGAGAACTCCTCGGACACCAGCGAGCGCATGGCGTCGATGTCCTTGCAGCTGACCTGGCGTTTGGGCGCTTCGGTTGCCGCTCCCGGTGCGGTTTCGGTTTCGGTTTCGGTTTCCGCTGGTTTTTCACCGGTGATGACATTGGCATGTGCCGACTCAACCGGCGTAAAGCGCAGCAGCGTGGCGCTGCCGGGCCGCTCGTCAAACACCGGGCGCACGCGCTGGCCAACACGCAGGTCTTCTGGCTGCACGCCGACCATCGTCGTGTTGATGTGGACGCCTTGATCGAGCGCAACCACGGCCAGCAACTGCGGCATCTCGTCGCTGAACTCGGGCAGTGTCGGTACGCGCGCCACGGTGAAGGTGTAGAGCGTGCCTTCGCCAGACACAGTTTTCCAGGTCAAATCGCGCGAGCCGCAGGTCGGGCAATGCGTGCGCGGAAAGAACAGCCAGTGACCGTGGTCGCACTGCTGGATGCGCACTTCATGCGCTTTCAGACCGTCCCAGAACGGGGCGGAAATAGTCGTCGGTTGGGGCAGGGGTTTGTTCCAGCTCATGACTCAGGCTCCTTTCAAAATCAAGGCACCCTGCTCGCTCATGACACCGCCGGTGCCAGAAACATAGGCCATGTCGTGGCGCGCCACTTGGCGCTCACCCGCGCGGCCCTGGATCTGGTGCATGGCCTCAATAACCTGCGTCATGCCGCCGGAGCTGCCGGTCTGGCCAAAGCTGAGTTGTCCGCCATGGGTGTTCATTGGAAAGTCGCCCTTGAATGTGAAATCGTGTTCGCGCAAAAACTGCATGCCCTCGCCCTTGGCGCAAAAGCCGGCGTCTTCCAGCGTCAGCAGCACGGTGATGGTGTAGCAGTCGTAGATTTGCGCCATGTGCATGTCGGCGGGCGTCAAGCCCGCCATGGCAAAGGCGCGGCGCGAAGCCGGGCCAATCGGCGTGGCCAGCATGTCGGCCGCGTAGGTGGGCGACTTGGTTTGCACATGCTCGCCGCAGCCAATCACTTTCACGCCGCGATGCCGGCCTTTTTTGGCCTTGTCGTCGCGCGTGACGACCACGGCACCGCCGCCGGCCACCGGCATGACGATTTCCAGCATGCGCAGCGGCTCGGCCACCATGCGCGATGCCAGCACGTCCTCGACGGTGATCGGCTGGCCGTAGAACATGGCGTTGGGGTTGTGACAGGCGTTGAAGCGCTGGTCGACGGCAATGCGCGCCAGGGCGGCGGCGTCGTAGCCGTGGATGGCAGCGTAGCGCTGTGCAATCATGGCGTAGCCGGTGTTTTGCGCCATGTGGCCGTAGGGCAAATCCATCTCGGCCTCAGGCGCGCCAAAACGCGTGCTGTGGCCACCAAAGCGCGACGCCTTCATCACCTCGGCCATGTGGTTGTCGTTGGGCGCAGTGGGCGCCATGCGTGACGGAATCACGCACACCACCGTGTCGCACATGCCCATCTCAATGGCCATGGCCGCGCGCCAAACGGCACCGACCGAACTGGCGCCGCCCAGGTCGACCACCTCGGCAAAGTTCAGCGGCACGCCCAGGTATTCGCCGGCCATCGCCGGCACGAACATGCCGGCCTCATGGAACTGCGGCCCGACGGTGATCAGCCCGTCCACGTCGGCCAGCGACAGGCCGGCATCCTCCAGCGCCTGCGTGGCCAGGTCGGCCACCTGCTCCAGATGAAACATCTGCGGTGCGGTAGAGTATTTCTCTGGCTTGTATTGCGCGGCGCCAACCAGCGACGCCTGTCCTGTGAGTCCCATGGGTTCCTTCGGTGAATATGTCGGTAGCTTGCATTGTGGGCAGCCGCGCCGGGTCATCCATCGTCCAACAAGACTATTTCGCATGGCAAACCGGGCGATAGCAGCCACCCACCGACTCAGGGTTTACCCGCTGGCCGCGCCGCTGTCGTCCTTTCGGACGATGACTGATCTGCCCCATTGCGAAGAATCGTCCCCTGCAGCGCGCCCGCATCCAGCGGCGGCGCGCATTGAATCCAAGGAGACAACATAGTGCGAACACCTGTCGGCATAACCGTGGCAGTCCTGATGGCGCTGGGCGCGGCGCAAGCCTTTGCCCCACGCGCAACCCCCCCGCTGGCGGCCACCCGGCTGGCCGTGGACCGGATGCAGCTCAATACGCTGGTGGCCTCCAAAGCCGGCCTTGTGACGGGTGGCGAGCTGGGCAACCTGCTGTATTCCACCGACCAGGGCAAGGACTGGACGCGCGCCAAGGTGTCCAACGACCGCCAGGCACTGATCAACCAGATCAGCTTTGCACCTGACGGCCTGCACGGCATGGCGGTGGGCCACGAAGGCTGGATTTTGCGTACCACCGATGGCGGCCTGAGCTGGAAGGAAATCGCTTTCGAGGAAAAAAACGGCGAACCGCTGATGAGCGTGGCGCGCCTGCCGTCGGGTGCCTGGATTGCCGTGGGGGCTTTTGGCAAGGCGCTGCGCTCGGACGACGAGGGCGCGCACTGGACGCCTCTGGCCCTGCCCGCCAGCGTCGAAGACAAGCACATGAACCGCATCGTCGGGTCAAGCGACGGCCAGCGCTGGCTCATCGTCGGCGAACGCGGCCTGGTGCTGCACTCGGGCGACGCCGGCCAGAGCTGGAGCCTGATTGACCCGTTCTACAACGGCTCGCTGTACAACGCCTTGGCGCTGCCCGATGGCGGCTGGCTGGCCTATGGCATGCGCGGTAACATTTTTCAGAGTAGCGGTGACCTGGGGCCGTGGAGCCGCTCCGAGATGCCGGTGCAAGCGTCTTTTTACAGCCATGCCGTCACGCCTGACGGCAAGATCATCCTGGTCGGCCAGGGCAGCGTGATGGCGACCAGTAGCGATGGCGGACGCCACTTCACCTTGAGCCGCGCCAAGGGCCGCACCAGCCTGACCGACCTGCTGCTGTTGCCGGGCGGCCAGGGCTGGCTGTCCAGCGACGCCGGCCTGCAAGCGTTTTCTGCAACTGCGACCGCTCCCCCGGCCCTGCCCACACCCGCGCCCCAGCCCAGCGCCACCCCCTCTTCCGGAGCCGCACAATGAACCCGACCCAGCCCGCATCACGCGTTGAAGCGCTGATTGCCCGCCTTGCCCACGGCTTGATTGCCTGGCGCAAAACGATTGCCATCGTCACCACCCTGATCACGCTGCTGCTCGGTGCTTCGGCGCTGCGCACGCACCTGGACGCCGGCTTCAACAAGCTCATTCCGCTGCGCCACGCGTACATGACCGCCTTCCTGGAGCACGCCAGCACCTTTTCGGGTGCCAACCGGGTGCTGATCAATGTGCGCTGGAAGGGCCAGGGCGACATCTACAACAAGGAGTTTCTCGACACTTTGCGCAGCGTCACTGACGAGGTGTTTTTTACGCCCGGCGTCAACCGGGGCCAGGTGTTCTCGCTGTTCACGCCCAATGTGCGCTACATCGAGGTGACCGAGAACGGCTTTGTCGGCGAAGTCATCATTCCGTCCCGCTTCACGCCCAATGAAGAAGGCCTGGCGCAGGTGCGCTCCAACGTTTCCAAGTCGGGGCAGATTGGCCGGCTGGTCAGCAACGACGTGAAGTCCGCCATGGTGCGCGCCGACCTGCTGGAGATTGACCCGCAGACCGGCAAACACCTTGACTACAGCGACGTGGCCAAGAAGCTGGAGCTGATTCGCACCAAGTTCAGCAATAAAGACATCGAAATCAACATCGTCGGCTTTGCCAAGGTGCTGGGCGACGTGATGGACGGGCTGACCACGGTGATCGGCTTTTTTGGACTGGCCTTCATCATTACTGCCGTGCTGCTGTGGCTGTATTCGCGCTCGGTCAACCTGACAGTGCTGGCGCTGGGCGTGGCGCTGCTGCCGGTAATCTGGCTGCTGGGCCTGCTGGCCATAGGCGGCTTTGGCATTGACCCGATGTCCATCCTGGTGCCGTTTTTGGTGTTTTCGATTGGCGTGTCGCACGCGGTGCAAATGACCAACGCCTGGAAGCAGGACGTGCGCGCCGGCATGACCTCCGAGCTGGCCGCCGAAAGCGCCTTTCGCAAGCTCGCCATTCCCGGCACCGTGGCGCTGCTGACCAATGCGCTGGGCTTCATGGTCATCATGCTGATTGACATTCCCATCGTGCATGAACTGGGCCTGACCGCCTGCCTGGGTGTGCTGCTCATGATCATCACCAACAAGATGATGCTGCCGGTGATCTTGTCGCACCTGCGGCTGGAGCCCAAAGCGCTGGGCCGCGTCGATGGCGTGACCGGCCTGCATAACCGCTGGTGGGCCGTCTCGGTGCTGGCCAAGCCGGGCCCGGCGCTGGTGACACTGGCGGTTTCGCTGGTGCTGCTGGTCGGCGGCACAATTACCTCGCGCCACCTGCTGACCGGCGACATCGGCGCCGGCGCGCCCGAGCTGCGCGCCGACTCGCGCTACAACCTTGACAACGACCGCATCATCAGCAGCTATGCCATTGGCATGGACGTGCTGTCGGTTTATGCCGAGACCACCAACGTGCCAGAAGCCTGCCTGAACTGGCCGGTGATGAACGCCGTCGAGCGTTTTGACCTGACCATGCGCGGCGTGGACGGCGTGCGCTCAGTCACCACCGTGGCCGGTCTGGCCAAGCTGGCGGCCAGCGGCAACAACGAAGGCAATCCCCGCTGGGCCGCGCTACAACGCACCGAAGCGGCACTGCGCACCGGTGCCAAAGCGGCCAACCCCGAGCTGGGCCTGAACACCGGCAACTGCGATGTGATTCACCTGCAGCTGTTCCTGAAAGACCACGAAGGCGCGACCCTCAAGCACGTGGTCGGCGAAGTGGAAAAATTCATCGCCGCCGACAAGACCCCCAACCTGAAGTTCCGCCTGGCCGGCGGCAACGCGGGCGTGGCCGTCGCCACCAACGACGCGGTAGAGCATGCCGAAGTGCAAATGCTGGCGTCCATTTTTGGTGCCATCACGTTGCTGTGCTGGCTGACTTTCCGCAGCTGGCGCGCGGTGCTGTGCATCATCGTGCCGCTGACGCTGGTGTCCATTTTGTGCAACGCGCTGATGGCGCTGCTGGGCATTGGCCTGAAAGTGGCGACGCTGCCGGTGATTGCCATGGGCGTGGGCGTGGGCGTGGACTACGGCATTTATCTCTATGAGAGCCTGCAGCACGAAATGGAGCACAACGGCAAGTCGCTGCGCGAAGCCTTCTACGAAGCGCTGCGCCAGCGCGGCACGGCCGCCGTGTTCACCGGCGTCACCATGTCGATTGGCGTGGGCACCTGGGCGTTTTCGGCGCTCAAATTCCAGGCTGACATGGGTATCTTGCTGGCCTTCATGTTCCTGGTCAACATGCTGGGCGCGGTGTTCTTGCTGCCGGCTATGGCCTGCTGGCTGGGCGTGGGCGACAAGCAAAAGCGCGCTGACACCCCACTCATGCACAAGGTGTCTTGATGAACGCCGTGCGCCTGACGTACCCGGTGCAGGCGCTGCCCTTGGAGCGCCTGCTGCTGGAGCGCGAACTGCACCAGGTATTGATTGCCTATGCGCTACTGTGCGACGGGCGCGACTGGGGCGGCATGGGCAACGTCTTCAGCGACGACGCCAGCGCCACGTACGGCGGTCGCGCCCTGCTAGATCGCCCCGCCATCCTGGACATGCTGCGCAACCACCTGGGCGGCTGCGGCCCGACCCAGCACCTGCTGGGCAATTTGCAGGTGTGGGTAGAAGGCGAGCAAGTCACCAGCCGCATTGAAGTGCGCGCCAGCCACCGGGGCATGGGCGAGAAAAAAGAGCTTACTTACGACTGTATGGGTTATTACCAGGATCGCTGGACGCGCACGCCGGGCGGCTGGCGCATTGCCCACCGCGCCATGACGGTAACGCTGGAATTTGGCAGCCGCCAGGTGCTGGGCCCGGCGCGTTGAGCAAAAATCGTGCGGTCGGCTGCTTCAGGGCAAGTTTTTAAGCCAAAACAGTCTGTTGTGCAGGCAAAACGGGCGCAAGCAGCTATTAAAAAGTGAGTAACCTAAGCTTGATTTCAAGCGCGTGGCGTCATTCCCTGCCCTGTTGAGTCGCCCAACCCCTTACCGGGAAGCCACAAGCCGTGACGATTCATGACCTGCGGTTCGTCATCGCCAGCGCAGCGCCATGCGCGCAACGACGGGGCTGCCGGCAAACATTCCGGCAGACACCGGGCGTTCAGCCAGCAGCGCTCAGCCAGGCCACGCTGTTCAGGAAAATCCGCACCAGTTCGGTTTGGCGACGCACGCCGGTCTTGGAAAAGATCGAGCGCAGATGCGCGCGCGCGGTGTTGCGCTTGATGTTGAGCACTTCGGCAGCTTCTTCGAGCGACAGGCCGTTGGCCAGCTGAATCGCCAGCGCGGTTTCAGCCGGCGTCAGGTGAAACAGTTGCTGCGCCAGCCGCACCGGCGGGTCAACGCGGCCTTCGGTGTCCCGCACGAACACCACCACGCTGGGGCGCTGCTTGCCCTCAGTCCACTGGTCGGACGAAATGCTCTGCACAATCAGGCCCCAGCTCAGGCGGCCCGACGGGCGGCTGACCGACATGGCCTCTGTCAGCGTCAGTTTGGCGGCAAGCGGATGCGTCAGCGCGTCGCGCACCAGGCCCAGCAGCTTGCGGTTGTCGTTGGCATACGAGGCTTCGAGCTGCTTGCCAACCACGCGCAAGCCGTCTTTCAACTCCAAAATAGCGGCGGCGGCGGGATTCGACTCAATCACCTGGCCGTTTTGGTCCAGCACCACCACGCCCACCATCATCTGCGCCATGGCATGGCTGTACAGCGTGCTGACCTTGCGATCCTGGTTGATCGACAGGTGCATGTTCAGCGCGCGCTTGATGTGCGGAATCAACAGGCCGCAAAAGTCGCGGTCGGCCCTGGAGAAGTCCGGGGCCGTTTCGGGGCGGGTGACGCGAAAACCGTACACCCCGCCATCGCGCGTGACAATGTCGGCGGCCAGCACATGAAAGACGCCCTGCGGCTGGCAGTAGTCGCGGTAATAGGTCGAAGCGCGCCAGTCTTTTTCAGACAGCACGTCCCCAATCGTCACCAGCTGGTCGGGCACCATGCCGCTAAACGGACTCATGGCGATATAGGGGTTGCCGGGGTCCAGACTGGCCTGGTTGTTGCCGGCTGAAACAATCAAGCCGACATCGTCAATGGTTTCGGTGCGGACAATCAGGGACGCATAGTTGGCACCAAAAATAGTGCGTATTGACTCCAGGCAAGAAACCCAGCCGGCCTCGTCAAGTGCCGCGTCGTAAATCGCGCCCAGAATATGGCTTAAAAATTCTGGCGACATGCTCTCGCCGAGTGAGGATCCAGGTGAAGTGTCTTGCAAGGCCGCTGTTTCTAAACCGTTGGATTCAATAAAAATCGAGTATATCTTTGGGCGGACGCCATGCAAAACACCCTGCTCCGCAACTGGTTTTAGGCCACTTCGAACAGTCCGGCCGCGCCCATGCCGCCGCCAATGCACATGCTGACCACGGCATATTTCACGCCGCGCCGGCGTCCTTCGAGCAGCGCATGGCCGACCAGACGCGCGCCCGACATGCCAAACGGGTGGCCAATCGAAATCGCGCCGCCATTAACGTTCAGGCGCTCGTCCGGAATGCCCAGCGTGTCGCGGCAATAAATGACCTGGCAGGCAAACGCTTCGTTGATTTCCCACAGGCCAATGTCGTCCACGCTCAAACCGTGGCGCGCCAGCAGCTTCGGAATGGCAAACACCGGGCCAATGCCCATTTCGTCGGCGCCGCAACCGGCAACCGCCACGCCGCGATATGTGCCGAGCGGCGTGAGGCCACGGCGCTTGGCTTCAGCCGCGCTCATCAGTACCGAGGCGGAAGCGCCGTCGGACAGCTGCGAGGCATTGCCGGCGGTGATGAATTCGCCTTCGGGCACCCACTGGCCGTTTTTCCAGACCGGTTTGAGTTTGGCCAGGCTTTCCAGCGAGGTGTCGGCGCGGTTGCCCTCGTCCTGCATCAAGGTGACGGTTTCGTTGCCGGTGACGTTGCCTTCCTTGTCGAACAGTTGTTTGCTGGTGGTCAGCGGCACGATTTCATCGGCGTACAGGCCGGCCTTTTGGGCAGCGGCAGTGCGCTGCTGGCTGCGCAGCGAATAGGCATCTTGCGCCTCGCGCGAAATGCCGTAGCGGCGGCTGACGATTTCAGCCGTTTCGATCATCTGAATGTAGGCCGTCGGCATGGCCTCCAGCACCGACTTCGATTGCGCGCGGTAGCTGTTTTTGTGCTTGTTTTGCACCAGCGTGATGGATTCGAGGCCACCGGCCACGGCAATGTCCATCTCGCCCGTCATGATGCCTTTGGCGGCGGTGGCAATGGCCATCAGGCCCGAGGCGCACATGCGGTCAATCACCATGCCGCCCACGCTGTCGGGCAGGCCGGCGGTGTAAGCGCACAGGCGGCCCAGGTTGTAGCCCTGGTTGCCCTGCTGGGCGGCAATGCCCAAAATAATGTCGTCAACTTCGTGGCCCGCCACACCCGCTTTGTCGAGGGCTGCGCGAATTACATGGCCGCCCAGCACGGGCGCTTCGGTGTCGTTGAACGCGCCGCGAAAGGCCTTGCCGATGGGCGTGCGGGCAGTGGAAACGATAACGGCGTCTTGGGTGTTCATGTAAATGCTCTCATTCAAACTTGATCAAAATAAAGACGGCTGATGGTGTCCACCACGCAGCCCGGTTTGTCGGCGCCTTCAATCTCGACGCTGATACGCACGGTGACCTGCACGCCGTCGCCCTTGACAGGCTCGGCAGCCACCACTTCGCCGCGTCCGCGAACCCGCGCATTGACCTTGACGGGGGCCGGAAAGCGCACCTTGTCGCAGCCGTAGTTCACGCCCATCTTCAGGCGCTGGTAGCTGACGAGTTGCGGCAAAAACAGGTTGGCCAGCGACAGCGTCAGGTAGCCATGCGCCACGCAGCCGCCAAACGGGCCGTCCTTGGCGCGCTCGGGGTCGACATGGATCCACTGGTGGTCGCCGGTGGCGTCGGCAAAGGTGTTGATGCGCGCTTGCGTGACGCTGACCCAGTCGGTGGTTCCAAGGTCGGAACCGACCGCCGCCAGCACGCTGGCGACCGAGTCAAAACAGGTCGTAGGAGTGTGCATGGTCAAGCGTGCTGCGCGCTGACCGACACCACTTCGCCGGTCATGTAGGACGAATAATCGCTGGCCAGGAAAATCATCACGTTGGCGATTTCCCAGGGCTCTGCGCCCCGGCCAAAGGCTTCCTTGGCCGACAGTTCGTTGAGCAACTCTTCAGAAGCCGATTTTTTCAGGAAGGCGTGAATGGCAATCGACGGCGCGACGGCGTTGATGCGGATACCGAACTCGGCCGCTTCCAGCGCGGCGCAGCGCGTCAGCGCCATCACGCCGGCCTTGGCCGCCGCGTAATGCGCCTGCTCGACCTGCGCGCGCCAGCCCAGCACCGAGGCGTTGTTGATGATGACGCCCTTGCCGCGCGGCTGCATCACCTTGAGCGCGGCGCGCATCATGCGAAACGTGCCGGTCAGCGTCACGTCGATGACCTTGTGCCATTCGGCGTCGTCCATGTCGACCACGCGGCGGCTGGTGCCCAGACCGGCGTTGTTGACCAGCACGTCGATGCCACCGAGTTGCGCTTCGGCTGCGTCCACCAGCGACTGAACCTGGCTTTCCTGGCTGACATCGCACAGCTGGCTGTACACCTCTGTCAGGCCGGTGTCGCGCTGGATGGCTTCGACGGCTTCGCTCAGGCGGCGTTCATGCACGTCGGAAATAAACAGCGCGCGGCAACCTTCTTCGGCGGCACGCTTGGCAATGGCAAAACCAATGCCCGCGCCGGCAGCGGCAGTGACCAGCACGGACTTGCCGTAGAGCAGGCCATGGGCAGGAACGTAATCGGGAGCAGGCTTCATGGGGCAACATCCATCAAAAATAGTAGGACTCATGGTGCCTGCGGGCCAGGGACGTTACATCGTCTGCATGGACGATGAGAACGGCCGCCTGCGCTGATGCTTCAATGCCTTCATACGGGTCAATCAGCGAGTTTTAAGCATTAAATAGGTCGATAGCGCATGCTGTATAAGCGTTAACAGCTATTAATACAGTAGCAAAATGCTGATAAATCCGCTTGCCTTTTCAACTCAGCGCGGCATTTGCAGCGCGCGTTCGGCCATCATGTTGAGCTGGATTTCGTTGCTGCCGGCGTAAATCGTGTCGGCGCGGCTGACCAGCCAGAGCCGTTGCAACGCGTGGCGCAGGACATCGTCGTTGGTCACGTCGCCGTCGGCGCCCAGTACATCCATCGCCAGCTCGCCCAGCGACCGACGCCAGTTGGACCACAGGTATTTGCCGATGCTGACGGCGCGCGGCGGTGCGTCATCGTTTGACGTGCGCAGCGCGTGGCTGCGCAGCGTTTGCAGGCCGAGCGCGGCGTGGGCGATGCGCTGGCGCAGCAGCGGGTCGCGGGCCGCGCCGTTGCGACGCGCGGCGGCAATGACCTGCTCCAATTCACTTTTGAAATGCGCCTGCTGGCCCAGCGTGGACGCGCCCCGTTCGCAGCCGAGCAAATACATGGCGACTGCCCAGCCCTGCCCCGGCGCACCCAAATGCAGCGCGCCTTCGGTGCGGGCGCCGTCAAAAAACACCTCGTTGAATTCGGCCTCGCCCGTGATCTGGCGAATCGGCCGCAGCGTGATGCCCGGCTGATGCAGCGGCACCAACAGCAGCACCAGCCCCTTGTGGCGAACGGAGCCGGGTTCGCAGCGCGCCAGCACGAAAATCCAGTCCGACTCCTGCGCCCACGAAGTCCAGACCTTCTGGCCGTCAATCACCCATTCGCCGCTGTCCGGGTCGAGGCGCGCGCGGGTGCGCACGGCGGCCAGGTCGGAACCTGCGCCGGGCTCGGAATAGCCCTGTGCCCAATACGTCTGGCCCGCCAGAATGCCCGGCAAAAAACGCGCCTGCAATTCGGGCGAGCCGTGCGCCATCAGCGTCGGCGCCAGCAGCGTCTCGCCGATGTGGCCCAGCCGGCCTGGCCCGCCGCAGCGCACGTATTCCTCATGAAAAATCACCTGCTGTGCCAGCGGCAACTCGCGCCCGCCGTGCTG
The DNA here is from genome assembly GCF_035984465.1 of Polaromonas sp. CG_9.5. Classification (NCBI taxonomy): domain Bacteria; kingdom Pseudomonadati; phylum Pseudomonadota; class Betaproteobacteria; order Burkholderiales; family Comamonadaceae; genus Polaromonas; species Polaromonas sp. CG_9.5. The sequence goes on along the minus strand of NZ_JAXCHR010000014.1, from coordinate 66,617 downwards.
GCGCGGCCAGCCCAGGCCGGTCCAGCCGCCGGCGGCCAGTTGCTGCTCCCAGCGCTTGGCCAGCGCCGGCTCGTAGCCCGGCGCGCCCAGACCGTGGGCGTGGCGCAGCGGCTCGAATTCGCCGCGCAGGTTTTCACCCATCCAGCCGCGTACGCTGGCGCGGAAGGCTTTTTCTGTCTCGGTTTCCTGCAAATTCATACCGTCTCCTCGGGCGTATCCAACAGCTGTTCGGCCACCTGCTCCAGCCACCACGCCGGGGTACCGAGCCGCTGGCTGGACGCCTGCGCGCGGCGCAAATACAGGTGCGGGTCGAACTCCCAGGTAAAGCCCACGCCGCCGTGCAGTTGGATGGCTTCACGGGCACAAAATTGCGCCGCCTCGGTGGCGGCCACGCGCGCTTGGGCCGCATGAAACAGCAGAGTGGCGGCGTCGGGCGTTGTATCAGCGATGCACGCCGCGCCATAGACGGCGGAGCGGGCACTTTCCAGCGCCACCAGCATCTGAGCGCAGCGGTGCTTGACGGCCTGAAAGCCGGCAATCGGCTTGTCAAACTGCACGCGCTGCGCGGCATAGGCCAGCGTCAAGTCCAGGCACTGCTGCGCCACGCCGACCTGTTCTGCCGCCAGGGCAATCGCGCCAAGTTGCAGCGTGCGCGCCAGCACGGCGTCGAGCGATTCGCCCTGGCCAATGCAGTTCTCGACGGGCAAATTCACGGCCCGGCACTGCACTTGCGCCAGTCGGCGCGTGGTGTCCAGCGTCTTCAAAGGCTGCACCTGCAGGCCCGTCGCACCAGCCGGCACGGCGAACAACAGGCTTTCGCCCGATTCGCCCTGCGCAGGCAGCAACAGCACATCGGCCAGCGCGGCAGAACCGACCTGCGGCCATTCGCCGTCCAGCGTCCAGCCCGTGTCGGTGCGTTGGGCGCGGACGTGCACCGCAGCGACAGGGCTGGCAGCTTCTGCGGTCAAGGCCAGCGCGCCAACCTTCTCGCCGGTGGCCAAGGATTCCAGCCAGTCCTGCGCCAGTGCGCTGCCCGGCAACTCGCGCAGCACGGTCGCGGCCAGCGCCACACTGTCAAAAAACGGCACGCAAGCCAACTGCCGGCCCAGTTGTTCTTGCAGCAGCACAAGCTCGACCATTCCCAGGCCCAGCCCACCAGCCGACTCGGGCAAATGCACGCCGCCCCAGCCAAGTTCGGCGATGCCGCGCCAGAGTTCGCTGTCCAGTCCGCTGGCGCTTTCGCTGGCAGCGCGCACCGCCGGCATGGCGCTGGCTTCTTGCAAAAAAGTGGCGGCGCTGTCGGCAATTTGCTGTTGCTCGTCGCTCAGGGAAAGATCCATGCGAGTGATCCATCAAAAATAAAATGAAAAACGGCGCGCCGCCCCGGCAAACACCGGGGTTGGCACGCCAAGAGCGCTGCGCCAGGGCGTTAAATCGCTGGCCGGCGGTCTTTCCAGGGGGCGGCCTGTTCCAGCTGTGCGGCCAGTGCCAGCAGCGTGGCTTCATCGCCGTAACGGCCCGCAAACTGCGCGCCGAAAGGCATGCCTTGATCGCTCCAGTGCAGCGGCACGGCCATGGCCGGGTGGCCGGTCATGTTGAAAATCGCGGTGAACGGCGAAGCTTGCATCGCGACCCGTGCATAGTCTTCATACGGCTGGTCCAGCGCCATGGTGCCCAACAAAGGCGCGGGCCCTGCCGTCACCGGCGACAAAATCAGGTCGTAGGTTTGCAGGAAGATATCGATGCTTCGAGCGCCCTGGTCAAACGCGGTGCGCGCCGTGTAGGTCTGGTCGGCCGTGTAGGTGCGCGCCAAGTGCAAACTGCGCCAGTTCAGCGGCTCCAGCTCGTCTTCGCGCACCGGGCGACCCAACTCCTTTTCCCGGGCGCTGACCGTGTGCAAAACACCGGTTGCGGTCACGATGCCCATGCTGCCAAACAGTGCGCCCACGTCCAGCCTGGGCGCAGCCACTTCCACTTGATGCCCCAACGATTCGCACAGCTTCGCCGCGCCGCGCGCCGCCGCCAGACAATCGGGGTGCACTGGCGCACCAAAGGGGTTTTGCGCCATCAGGGCGATGCGCAGGCGGCGCGGCGGGCGCGCAATCGCCTGCATCACATGGCCTGGCACAGGCCCGGTGCGACTCCCCGGCTCCGGCCCTTGGGTCAACTGCAGCAAGAGCGCGCTGTCGCGCACCGAACGGCTGATCACGTGGTTGGCCGACAGCCCGAGCCAGCCCTCCAGCATGCGCGGGCCCATGGGCACCAGCCCCCGGCTGGGCTTGAGGCCAAACAGACCGCAAAAAGACGCCGGAATGCGGATTGAGCCGCCACCGTCGCTGGCGTGGGCCACTGGCAAGATGCCCGCCGCCACCGCAGCGGCCGAGCCGCCGGAAGAACCGCCGCTGCTCAGTTTCAGGTTCCAGGGGTTGAGCGTGCGGCCAAACAGGCGCGATTCGGTGGTGGCCGTTTGCCCGAACTCGGGCGACGCCAGCTTGGCAAAAATGTTCAAGCCCGCCGCACGGTAACGTTCCACCAGCGTCGAATCGTGGTCGGCCACCGCGTCTTTAAAAAACACGCTGCCCTGGGTGGTGACCGTGCCCTTCATCGCCACGCCCAGGTCTTTCAGCGCAAACGGCACGCCTGTCAGGGGTGATTTCTCGAAAAGCAGGGCGCGGTCAACCGCGCTCAGGCCCGAGAGCCTCTTGGCCTCTTGCCGCGCCAGCTCGAAGTGACGCACGGTGACCGTGTTGAGTACGCTGCGCGCCTCGACCCGGGCCAGCGCAGCTTCCAGCGTGTCCAAGGCAGTGAGGTGGCCGCTACGCATCTGCTGCGCGAGGCCGACCGCGTCAAAGCGCTCGTATTCGGGCAAGGGCAGCGCCGGGCTGGCGGCCTGCGCCGAGCGGGCCGACAAACCCAGGGCCACGGCACCGCTCAAAGCCGCGCCTGCCTTCAAGAAATCACGGCGATCACTCGACGCCTGCATATCAAGTCCCCCAAACACGCTGCGCCGGCACGGCTTCGGCCAGCAACTGGTCGATGACCGGGCCGAGTTCTGCCGGCTCCCAGCGTGCGCCCTTGTCGCGCGTGGCGTCGGTGCGCCAGCCGTCGCCTATCGAGATGCGGCCGCCCTGGCTTTCAAACATTTTCCCGGTGACATGCGCTGACTGGCTGCTGCCCAGCCAGACCACCAGCGGCGCGACGTTTTCTGCCGCCCAGCCATCAAAGCTGCCGTCGCTGGGCGCTTTCACCATGTCAGGCATGCCGGCTTCGGTCATGGCGGTGCGTGCTGCCGGGGCCAGTGCATTGGCCGTGATGCCGTAGCGGCCCATTTCAGCGGCCTGCACCAGCGTCAGCGTGGCAATGCCGCCCTTGGCAGCGGCGTAATTCGACTGGCCAATCGAGCCTTGCAGGCCCGCGCCCGAACTGGTGTTGATGATGCGGGCGTCGACCGGCTTGCCGGCCTTAGACGCGTCGCGCCAGCGCTTGCCCAGCAGGTTGGCCAGGCAAAAGTGGCCCTTCAGATGCACGCGCATCACCTGGTCCCAGTCGTCTTCGCTCAGGCTGACGAACATGCGGTCGCGCAGGATGCCGGCGTTGTTGACCAGCACATGCACTTCGCCATACGCCGCCACGGCGGCGTCAATGATGGACTGCGCGCCGGCGATCGTGGTGATGTCGCCGTTATTGGCCATCGCCTGGCCACCGGCCGCCGGCACTTCGGCCACGACGGCTTCAGCGGCTTCGAGGCGAATGTCGTTGACGACGACGCTGGCACCTTCAGCAGCAAAGGCCAGCGCGTAGGCGCGGCCCAGGCCGCCGCCGGCGCCGGTGATGATGACGGTGCGGTTGTTGCAAATAGCCATGATTTCAGAGTCTTTCAAGAATGGTGACATTGGCCTGGCCGCCGCCTTCGCACATGGTCTGCAGGCCGTAGCGGCCACCGGTGCGTTCGAGTTCATGCAGCAGCGTGGTCATCAGCTTGACGCCCGAAGCGCCCAGCGGGTGGCCCAGCGCAATCGCGCCGCCGTTGACATTGGTGCGCTCGTGCGGGTAGCGGGTTTCCTTCAGCCAGGCCATGACGACCGAGGCAAAGGCTTCGTTGATCTCGACCAGATCGATGTCATCCAGCTTCATGCCGGCTTTTTTCATCGCGTATTCGGTCGCCGCAATCGGGGCCGTCAAGTGCCAGATCGGGTCATCAGCACGCACACTGATGTGGTGAATGCGGGCGCGCGGCGTCAGGTTGTAGCGTTTCAGCGCAGCTTCTGACACCACCAGCACGGCAGCGGCGGCGTCGCAGGTCGAGCTGGACACGGCAGCGGTAATCTTTGGATACGTTGGGTCAACCGGCTTGAGCGTGGCGAGCTTTTCCAGCGTGCTGGCGCGCGCTGTCTCGTCCATGCGAAAGTCGCCAAACGGCACGATTTCCCGGTCAAAGCGGCCTTCTGCGATAGCGCGCAGCGCGCGGTCGTGGCTTTCCTTGGCAAACACTTCCATGTCTTCGCGCGACAGACCCCAATGGTCGGCAATGCGCTGCGCGGCATAGAACTGGTTGACCGGCGCATCGCCAAAACGCGCCTGCCAGCCCACGCTTTGCGCAAACGGCGTGGTGAAACCCAGCGGCTGGCCGGCCAGCATGGCCGAGCCAATCGGGATGGCGCTCATGGTCTGCACGCCGCCGGCCAGAATCACGTCCTGCGTGCCGCTCATCACCGCCTGCGCGGCAAAATGCACTGCCTGCTGTGACGAGCCGCACTGCCGGTCGATGGTCGTGCCGGGCACGCACATTGGCATGCCGGCGGCCAGCCACGAGGTACGGGCAATGTCGCCGGCCAGCGAGCCGATGGTGTCGACACAGCCAAAAATCACGTCGTCGTAGTCTTCAGCCGGAACGCCGTTGCGCTCGACCATTGCCTTGATGACATGCGCACCCAGATCAGCGCCATGCACGGCGGCCAGTGCGCCATTGCGCTTGCCGGTGGGCGAGCGCAGAGCATCAACAATAAAAGCTTCTGCCATGGGAAAACTCCGAATCAAGTGGTGTGGAAAGTGGCGCCGGGGCCGAGCAGCGTGTCGTCGCTCAGCAAGGCATCGGCGATACGCTGCTTGTGAAAGGCGCGGTCGCCCCAGGACGCATCGAGCACCCAGGCGCGCTTCATGAACATCTGCAAGTCAACTTCCCAGGTGTAGCCCATCGCGCCATGCACCTGGATGCCCTTGCGCGCCGAGAACCAGCCGGCGTCAGCGCACACCAGTTTGGCGTGCGAGACGCGCACCGAACGCTGCGCCTCGCCATTGGCCAGCGCGCTGGCAGCGCGGTAGAGCACCGGTTTGGCAAATTCGATCTTGGTGACCACATCGGCCAGGTGATGCTTGACCGCCTGAAACGAGCCGATCGGCTTGCCAAACTGTTTGCGCTGCGCGGCATAGTCCACCGTCAAGTCGAGCATGCGCTGCGCCAGGCCGATCAACTGGCCCGAAACGCTGAGTGCGCCCCGATCCAGCAGGTCATTGGCGAGCAGCTGGCCGGCAACTGCGTCGACGATGCGCGTGGCGTCTGAAGGCGTCCAGGCCACGGTGGCCAGCCGGCGCGAAGCGTCGATGCTGGCGCAGGGCGTCAGCTGCACCTGTTGCGGCGTCAAGGCGTGCCACTCGGTGCCGCCGTCGGTCGGGTTGGCCAGCAGCAACAAGTTGGCCAGGTGGGCGTCAGCCACCCACGGGTTGACCGGATGGCCCAGCGCAATGCGGGCGCTGCCGTCGGCAATGCGCGCCAGCCAGGCGCTGCGCAAGGCATGCCCCTCGGGCAGCGCCGTCAGCAGGCCGGTGGCCAGGTAAGCCGTGTCGGCCAGCGAATCGGGAATGCCGAAGTAACCCAGTTCCTGGGTCATCAAGGCCCAGTCCACGTCGCCCATACCCAGTCCGCCATCGGCCTCGGGCACTGACAGTGCGGTCAGGCCTTGCGCGGCGAGTTTGCCGCGCAGCTCGGACGAGCGGCCCACATCGGTCTGCCAGACTTCGCGGAGTTTTTCCGGTGCGGCCTCGACCATCAAAAAGCGGCCGACCGAGTCGCGCAGCGCTTGCTGGTCTTCGTTAAAGGTGAAATCCATGGTCGGCCTCGCTTAATTCTTGGGCAGGCCGAGCAGGCGCTCGGCAATGATGTTGCGCTGGATTTCGTTGCTGCCGGCGTAAATGGGGCCGGCCTGCGCAAACAAAAAGCCTTCGAGCCAGTCGTGCGTCTCGGGGTCGTCGCACAACTCGGCGCGCGGGCCCAAAATGCGCATGGCAGTCTCGTGCATGTCCAGATCCAGCTCGGACCAGAAAATCTTGTTGGTGCTGGCCTCGGCACCAATGCGCGCGCCATGCTGCACCCGGCTGACCGTGTGGTACGACGCCAGGTTGTAGGCTTCAGCGCCCATCCAGCCGCGCAACACGGCTTCGCGGATCGACGGGTCGCGGTCGGCGCTGGCCTGGTGCTTGCGGTACAGCTGCACCAGTTTTTGCGCGGTGCGCTGGTAGCGCGCCGGTGAGCGCAGCAGCAGGCCGCGCTCGAAACCGGCGGTGGCCATCGCGACGTTCCAGCCCTGGCCTTCGTCGCCCAGCAAGTTCTCCACCGGCACGCGCACGTCGTCGAAAAATATTTCGGCAAACGCTTCCTTGCCGTTGAGCGCCTGAATCGGACGAATCGTGATGCCCGGCGTGTCCAGCGACACCATCATGTAGCTCAGGCCGTGATGGCGACTTGAAGCCGGGTCGCTGCGAAACAGGCCGAACAGCCAGTTGGCAAACACGGCACGCGTCGACCAGGTTTTTTGGCCGTTGAGCACATAGTGGTCGCCGTCCCGGATGGCGCGGCTGCTGATGGCGGCCATGTCCGAGCCGGCGTTGGGCTCACTCCAGCCCTGCGCCCACATGTCGTCACAGCGCGCCATGCGCGGCAAGAATTTGGCTTTTTGTTCGTCGGTGCCAAACTCCATCAACGTTGGGCCGAGCAGCAAGATGCCGTTCTGGTTAACGCGAAACGGCGCATTGGCGGCGGCGTATTCTTCTTCAAAAATCAGCCAGTCGATCAGGTCGCAGCCGCGCCCGCCCAGTTCCTTGGGCCAGGTCACGCTGCTCCAGCCGCCTTCAGCCAGCGTGGCCTCCCAGCGGCGGTGCTGCTCGAAGCCTTCGCGGGTGTCGTAGCTGGCAAATTTTTCTTGCGGCACGTTGGCGTGCAGCCAGTCGCGCACTTCGGCCCGGAAGGCCTTTTGCGCGGGGGTGTAGGTCAGGTCCATCTTGGCGTCCTCGGGTTCAGAACTTGGCGTCGCGTTTTTCGACGAAAGCGGCGCGGGTTTCGCTGGAATCGGGGCTCATGTAGGCCTGCAGCGTGAAGCCCTGCTCCCAGCGGTACTTGGCTTCCAGGTCGCCGTCCTCGATGCCGGTCAACGCCTCTTTGGCGATGCGGATCATGGCCGGGCTTTTGGCGGCAATCTTGCCGGCCACTTCCAGCGCGGTTTCGCGTAACTGGTCGCGTGGCACCACTCGCTCGATGGCACCCAGACGCAGCGCCTCAGGCGCGCCGATCATGTCGCCGGTAAAAAACAGGTAGCGCGTTTTTTGCACGCCAAACATGCGCTGCAGGTGCGCCGCGCCGCCCATCGCACCACGGTCCACTTCGGGCAGGCCAAAGGTAGCGTCGTCAGCGGCAATCACGATGTCAGCCGCGCCGCAAATACCAATGCCGCCGCCCAGCACGAAGCCCTGCACGGCAGCAATCACCGGCACCTTGTTCAGGTGGACGGCCTTGAAGGTGGCGTAGTTGCCAGCGTTCACGTCCAGGATGAGCTTGTCGTTGGCGGCCAGTTCCTTGATGTCGACGCCGGCGCAAAAGCCCCGGCCTTCGGCGCGCACGACGATAACGCGGACTTCAGGGCGCTCGCCCAGCGCCGCGATTTCGGAGGCCAGCCCGTTCCAGCCAGCGGCATTCAGCGCGTTGACCGGCGGGCGGTTGAGCACGACTTCGGCTACGCCGTTGTCATGCACCAGGGAAGAAAATTGCTGTGTCATGCTTGCTCGTCCTCGTGTTGTTCTTTGACTTTGTTCTGGGGGTTCAGGCGACTTGCGCACTGGGCATGGCAGCCAGGGCGGCTGGCGCGTTCGTCATGGCATTGAGCGCGGCGCGGCGTTCGCAGGCCTGCGCCACGATGCCGGCAATCACCTGCTCGCACGAGTCGAGCTTGCCAATCAGCGCAGCCACCTGGCCGGCGGACATCACGCCTTCGTCGGGCTTGCCGTCGACCATCGAGCGCTGCAGCAGCATGGGCGCGTTGGCAGCCATGACGGTTTGCGCGGCGCTGCCGGGGTCTTCGCGCAGGCCTTTCCACATCACGCCCATGGCGTGCTGCGTGGTCATGCCGGTCTGGGCTTTGAATTGCAGTGCCAGATTGACGGCAATGCGCAAGCGCTTGAGTGGCGAAGCTTTTTCGAGCATGGCCAGGTATTCGTTGGGAATCATGCGCTGCGGCATGCCGTCCACCAGGTACGAAATCTGGATCTTTTCGGCGTCGCGCGTGGCCAGGTAGCGCTTGAGCGTCACCTCGGGCACGCCCGAATCGCTGGTCATCAAAAAGCGCGTGCCCATGGCGATGCCCTGCGCGCCAAAGGCCAGCGCCGCCAGCAAACCGCGCCCGTCGTAAAAGCCGCCCGCCGCCACGACCGGCACACTGACCGCATCGACGACTTGCGGCAGCAGCACCGTGGTGGGCACCGAGCCGGTGTGGCCGCCGCCCTCGCCGCCCTGAATGGTGATGGCGTTGGCACCCATCTCGATGGCTTTTTGCGCATGCTTGAGCGCGCCCACCGTCGGCATGCAGACGATGCCGGCATCGCGCAGTCGGCCAATCACCTTCTTGTCCGGCCCACGGCCATAGCTGACAGCGCGCAGCTTGTGTTTGACGGCCAGGTCCAGCAGCTGCTGCGCGTTGGGCTGGAACATGTGAAAGTTCAGGCCGAAGGGCTGGTCGCCTGTCAACTCGCGAATGCGGACGATTTCGGCTTCAATCTGGTCAGCAGCAATCGTGGCACCGGCCAGAAAGCCGAAGCCGCCGGCATTGGTGGTAGCCGCCACCAGCGACGAACCCGCCACCCAGCCCATGGCCGTTTGCACCACGGGATAGCGGCAGCCCAGCAGGTCGCACAGGGGCGTGCGGATCGTGGAAGTTGCGCTCATGCGTTGCCGTCCTTTTTGTTGGCCTGTGCCATTGATTTGGCGTCGTGCCCGCCCAGGTGCCCGGCACCCAGAATCTGGCTGTGCGCATGGGCAAAGTGGTGGTAGCCAAAGGCCACGTCCATGGTGGTGCGCAGGCCCTGCAGCTCTTCGACCCGGTTGATGACGGTCTTGGTCAGTGCCAGGCCCAGACGTGGCTGCTTGGCAATGCGGGCGGCGATGTCATAGGTTTGCGCTTCCAGCTCATCGCGCGGCACCACGCGGTTGACCATGCCCATCATGTAGGCGCGGTCGGCTTTCATGCGGTCGCCGAGGAACAGGAATTCCTTGGCGATGCGCGGATTTAGCTCGTGCGCGTGGGCAAAGTATTCGACGCCCGGAATGCCCATGCGCACCACCGGATCCTGGAAAAAAGCGTCGTCGCTGGCAATGATCAGGTCGCAGACCCAGGCCAGCATCAGCCCGCCGGCCACGCAGGCGCCCTGCACCATGGCAATGGTCGGCTTCGGGATGTCGTGCCAGCGCCGGCACATGCCCAGGTACACCTCCTGCTCGCGCACAAACAGCTGCTCGGCACCGGGCTTGTTGGTGTGGTCCCACCACAGCGTTTCACGCTCGAAGGGCTTGTTGATGTCGCGCCCCGGCGTGCCAATGTCGTGGCCGGCGCTGAAGTGCTTGCCGGTGCCGCGCAGCACGATCACCTTGACGCTGTCGTCGTCGACGGCACGGCGAAAACCCGCGTCCAGCGCGTAGGTCATCTGCGAGTTCTGCGCATTGTTGAAGTCAGGGCGGTTCATCGTCAGCGTGGCGATGCCGTCCACGGCCTGGTACAGCACCGGCTCGTCGGTTTCGTAGACTGATTTGTCCTCGCGCTGCACGAAGTTGTCACCCGGGTCTGTATGGCTCATGGAAAGTACTCAGTTAAGCAAGCACCGAAGCGCGCAGGTTGTGGGGATCAAGCCGCGCCAGCAAGGCGAGTTGCTCGTCGGTGGGCGCTGCAGTCTCGGGCACATCGGCCGGAACATGCAGCTCAAAGCCGGTGGCTTCCTGCACCTGCGCGGCGGTAACGCCGGGGTGCAGAGACACCAGCCGCGCCTGGCGATCGGGGCCGCCAAAGTCAAACACCGCCAGATTGGTGAATATCTGCCGCACATCGATGTCGTCCAGGCTCCAGCCGCGTGCCAGCCGCGCCGGGTTGTAGCCGACCGACGCCACCATGTCGACTTCGCCGGCCACAAACACCTTGGTGCTGTGGTTGGGAACGAAAAACGAGTTGGCATGGCTGATGGAGTTGCCCGGAAAGCCGCGCACGCCCAGCATCATCGACTTGGGTTTTTGGTAATCGCTGCCAATCATCGAGATGTTGGCCTGACCAAAGCGGTCAACCTGCGTGGGCCCGACCATCGCGTGGCGCTTGCCGCTCCAGACATTGTCAAAAATGCGGGTAAAACCCATCCAGCCTTCGCGCTTGGGCTCGTAGCCGTTGCGCGGGCCAATCGGCACCGGCTCGCTGACCAGCCAGGCTTCTGAATCGGTCATCATCAGGGCCGGGTTGCTCGACAGCATGCTGATCGAGGCTGCCAGGCGCGGCACGATGCCAATGCCGGTGGCCAACACTTCGCCGTCGTCTTTCCACGCGTTTGAAGCCGCACAGATGATTCGGTCTACCAAAGAAAATTCACTCATGACAAGCTCCCGTCAAAACACTGGCAGCGGCAGCTTGCGCACCGCATCGATACCCCCGACCCGCTCCAAATACTCTTCGTGGGTCCAATTCACAAAGCGATCGGCATATTTTTGCCAGCCGCCCTCTTCCTTGGCCGTGGCCGCGTATTCCTTGAAGTGCTTGACATCAAAGCCATACATGGGTGCGCACGAACTTGGGTGTGCGCCCGCAGGGATGTGCACCACGCCGGTGGTGTGGGCGCGTTCCCAGAACACCTGGCGCGAGGCTTCGGCAGATTCAAAATGGCTGCTGTCAACCATCTCGTCGCAGCTCACGAAGCTTTGCTTGGCAGCGCGCACAAACAGCTCGTCCATGTAGACGTCAGGGCCGTTGACCTGGCACACGCCGCGCGTGTCCGCCTTATCCACATGCACCAGCGCCACATCAAGCGGCAGCGCCGGCATGGCCACCCACTGGCGGTCGTCGTAAGGCGAATCGACCAGCCGGATAGAAGGGTTGCGCGTCAGCACGTCGGTGCCCAGACCAATACGCGAAGGAATAAAGGGCACGCGCATGGCGGCGGCCCGCAAGCCGAGCAGCATCATGCCTTCGTCGATTTCCATCACGTCCAGCTTGCCGCTCTGGCGCGCCTGGCGAAAGTAGGGTTCGAGCGGAATGAAGTCTAGCGTCACGAAGGCAAAAATCAGCTTTTTGACCTTGCCGGCAGCGCACAACATGCCCACGTCAGCGCCGCCATAGGCGACCACCGTCAGGTCTTTCACCGGGCTGCGCAAAATCTCGCGCACCAGCGCCATCGGCTTGCGCCTTGGGCCCCAGCCGCCAAAACCCACGGTCATGCCGTCCTTGATCTGCGCAACCGCTTCTGCGGCGCTCATTTGTTTATTGGCCATCACTGCTTCGCTCTCCTGGTCAAGCAACTGCGTTGACAGCGCTGCGCTGTCCGACGCTGAAATCGTGGCCCCAAAGGCTCACGCGGGTAAATTCGTGGGTGATGTGCTCGCGCCAGTCCACCACCGCGCCGCCGTAGCCAAACTCGATGTCAAAGTTCGACGGGCTGCGCATGTAAAAAGAAATCATCTTGTCGTTGGTGTGCTGGCCAAGCGTGGCGGTCTGCTGCACCTGGTGCGCGGACATGCGGTCCAGCGCGCGGCCCACTTCGGGCATGTTCTCGACCTCGACCATCACATGTACGCAGCCGCTTTCTGACGGGAAACCGGCGAACGCCAGGCTGTGGTGGCGGGCGTTGTTACAGTGGAAAAAGTGGATCGGCAGCGTCGGGCCATCCGGGCCAGCGGGCTGAAAGTTGAAGATGTCCGACAGGCCAAAACCCATCACCTGGGTGGCAAATTCAACCGTCTTTTCAAAGTCCAGCGCGGGCAGCACGGTGTGGCCCATGCCGATGTTGCCGGTGACAAAGCGCGACACGCCCATCGGCGAGGCAAAGTGCGCAAAGTCCGAGCGAAAGCCCCAGACCAGTTCGTGGCGGTTGCCCGAGGGATCGCTGAAACCCGCCACCTGTTGCACGCAGCGCAAGCGGCACTGGGCGGTGTCGCCCATCGCGACTTCAACGCCAGCGTCCTTCAGCACTTGCAGCGCGTGGTCGAAGTCGGCCCGGCCAGTCACTTCCCAGCCTGACACCACATAGGCGTCACGTGCGCCGGATTGCACGGCAAAGCGGTATTGCCGCTCGTCCATGCGCACATACAGGCCGCCGTCGGGTGCGGGCGCTGTCATCATGCCCAGCACGCCTTCGGCGTAATTTTTCCACTTGGCCAGATCGGTGGTTTCAGCCACCACGTAAGCCAGTCCGCTGATGTTCATCATTGTTTGTTTCTCCGGGCTTTGCACCAATGAAGCCGCTGCGGTTGATTCTGGTCAGCCGACCCCCTGCAAGCATCGTCCGTTGAGACTAACGAAATCAACAGGCGGACAGCGCACCGCTGCGTGATGGCGGGCGCAGTGCGGTAATCCATAGCTGCGCCTTATCAAAGCTGGATCGCCACGCCAGCGGCCTGCGTTCTGGGCCAAAAACCAGGTTTCAGCATAAAATAAGCCTCTTGCGCATGCTGCGTATGCGCTGGCAGCTATTTATTTAATAGCAAAATGCTGGGTTTTTGCTGGCGTGATGGGCTGCCAAACCGCCTCCGCTCTGGCGCGTAGAGAAGAATTGCAGAGTCGTTTTGCCACGCACTTCGGCCTCGCAATGGCGAGGCCGAACGGGCAGGAAACACAGCGCACGAGAAAGCGAAAAAAGGCGTGAAAACGCCCTGTATGCGGGCGCTTCAACCAGCGCCACCAAAAGGCGTCAAGCCGTGGCGGGGTCGGTGCAGTAGCTGTCGTAGCTGGTGTAGCCGGCGGCGCCTGGCGTGTACAGCGTCTTGCGGTCAAAGCGTGTCAGCGGCTGGCCGGCGCGCAGCCGGGACACGAGATCCGGGTTGCCGATGAAATGTCGCGCAAACGACAGGGCAGCGCCAGGATGGTCGCGCAGCGCGGCTTCGGCGTTGTCTGCGCCAAAGCCGTCGTTCAGGATCAGCCGTTCGCCAAAGTTCGCACGCGCCAGCGCAAAGGCATCGACTTCGGGCATCGGCGCGCGCATCACGTGCAGATAGGCCAGGCCCAGCGTCGCCGCCTGGCGCATCAGTTCGGCGTGCGTGGCGCTTGAGTCCTCGTCGCGGGCGTCGTTGTAAGTGTTGCCGGGGTTCAGGCGCAAGCCGACGCGGCCAGCGCCAATCGCCGCACCCATCTCGCGCAGGCATTCAAAGGCAAAGCGCGCGCGATTGGCCGCCGATCCGCCGTATTCGTCGGTTCGCTGGTTGGTGCCCGAGCTGAGGAACTGCATCGGCAAATAGCCGCTGGTGCCGTGCAATTCGACGCCGTCAAAACCTGCCTCGCGTGCATTGCGCGCGGCTTGGGCATGCTCTTGCACGATGGCACGAACTTCTTCGGTGCTGAGCGCACGCGGCGTGTCGTAGGGCTGCATGCCGGCGCTGTCGGTGACGACTTCGCCCGCCGCCTGCAGCGCTGACGGCCCCACGGTCTCTATGCCCTCGGGCTTGACATGCCGGCTGCCAATGCGCCCGCCATGCATGACCTGCAGCACGATCAGGCCGCCGCGCGCATGCACGGCGTCGGTCACGCGCTTCCAGCCGGCGATTTGCGCTGGCGTGGCAATGCCGGGCTGGCGGCAATAGGACTGGCCAACCGCGCTGGGCCAGGTGCCTTCGGCCACGATCAGGCCGGCGTCGCCGCGCTGGCCGTAGTAATCGGCCATCAGCTCGCCGGGCACGCCGTCAGCGCCGGCGCGGTTGCGCGTCATCGGCGCCATCACGATGCGGTTGGCCAGACGCAGCTCGCCCAGTTGCAGCGGTTCAAACAGTTTGCTCATGTCAACGCACCTTCATCTTGGGCGCGGGCGTACCGCGCCGCATCGTGACTAAAAATTGCTCCAGCGGCGCGGGCGCGGCGACTTCGGGCAGCGTGTCCTTGTCGGTGCGCTTGGCCCAGAACTCGGTCCAGCTCGGAAACAGGTCGTGAAACGTGCCGTTGTAAGGCTGGCGGCCGGGCCAGCGCATCTTCATGTCGCCAATCGGCGGCTTGTTCAGGTCGGTGGCGTACCAGTAGCACGGCAGGCGGCGGCGGAAATACCAGCCGCCGTCGATGCGCTCGTAGTCGTCCCAGTAGAGCATCTGCATGGTCACCCACTCGGCGCCGCACTCGTGCTCGTTCTTGGAGTAAACGACGCCGGTGGCGTGGTCGGCATCGACAAACTCGATGATGTGCTGGCCCAGGTGGTGCGAGGTGCCGGTGAACTGTTCGCGCAGCGTGTCGGTCTGCCAGGCCTTGAAGTGCGCGCGGCCCACCTTGTCGCGGCCCACGCGGATGTCCGGCGCAAACAAATTGACATGCGCATCCATGTCGCGCATGTCCAGCGACAGCGAATACTTGCCGGCCAGCTGGCGAATCGCGTCGATGGATTCGAGCCGGTCGATGCGCTCTTCCAGGTTGGCAGGCCAGGTCATGGGTTGGTCGCCTTTCACAGCGCAGTGACCAGCACGGCCGAGCGGCCACCATCGACCGGCAACGCCGCGCCGGTGATGTAGCTGGCCTCGTCGCTGGCCAGAAACAAGATGGCGTTGGCCAGTTCTTCGGGCTGGCCGACGCGGCCCATGGGAATGAGCTTTTCGGTGTTCTGGCGCGAGGCTTCGTCGGCCAGCATGCCGGCGGTTCCGGGTGTCTCGACCACGGCTGGAATCACTACGTTGACGCGGATGCCGCTGAGCGCGCCTTCAGCCGCTGCCGCACGTGAAAAATTGATGATCGCTGCCTTGGCTGCCGAATAGCCGGCCATGTGGGCCGTGCCCAGCAGGCCGCAGATTGACGACAGGTTGATGATGGAGCCGCCGCGTTCCTTCATCAGCTTCATCGCCGTGCGCGTGCCCCAGAAAGTGCCATCGACCGAGGTGCTGAAATTACTGTGCCAGTCGGAGGTACTGGTTTCCTCAATGGTGCCCCAGCTGTAGGCCATCGCGTTGTTGACCAGCACGTCAAGACGGCCGTGGCGCTGCGCTGCGGCCTCAATGGCAGCCGTAAAGCCGTCTTCGTCACTGACATCGGCCTGCACTGCCTCGGCCTGGCCACCGGCCGCCTTGATTTGCGCCACCACCTCGTCCAGCGGCGCTTGGCGGCGACCGCAAATGACCACGGTCGCACCTTCCTGGGCGAGGCGGATCGCCGTTGCTGCGCCAATACCCGTGCCGCCGCCGGTTACGAAAGCGACCTTGCCCTGCATTCTTGCTTGTGTCATGGTTGTCTTTTTCAGTGGGCACAGGGCGACGTTGCGCTCCGGTCTGTGCCGCAAGGTGAATGAATTAAAGGAAGGCGCTGCCGCCGTTGACCGCCAGGTTCTGGCCAGTCACAAAACCGCTGTCGTCGCTGGCCAGGAACAGCGCGGCGCGCGCGATGTCCTCGGGTTCGGCCATGCGGCCCATCGGTACGCCGGCAATGATGGCGTCCGTCCATTCCTGCGGAATGCTTTGCATCATGGGCGTGTTGGTCGGGCCGGGCACCAGCGTGTTGACGCGGATGCCTTTGGACGCCAGCTCTTTGGCCATGCTGCGTGTCAGGCCCATCAGCGCAGCTTTCGACGCGCAGTAATGCGCCGGGCCGTCGCCGCTGGCCGCTGCCGTGCTGGCCACGTTGATGACCACGCCGCGCGTTTCGGCCTTGAGCATGGCGCGCACCGCTTGGCGGGCGCAGTAAAAAGCACCGTTCAGGTTCACATTGATGACACGCGCCCAGGTTTCGTCGTTGATATCGGCAAAGGCATCGACCGAACCAATGCCGGCGTTGTTGACCAGCACATCGACCTGACCAAAAGTGGCAACGACTTCATCTATTACGGCGGCGACAGCGGCGCTGTCGGCGACGTTCAGGCTGCGCGCGATGCTGCGCCCTTTCAATCCGGCCAGCGACTCCTGCGCCGCTTCCAGATTCAGGTCCAGCGCCACCACAATGGCACCTTCCTGGGCAAAACAGCGCGCAATGGCGCGCCCCA
Source organism: Polaromonas sp. CG_9.5 (assembly GCF_035984465.1). Lineage (NCBI taxonomy): Bacteria > Pseudomonadati > Pseudomonadota > Betaproteobacteria > Burkholderiales > Comamonadaceae > Polaromonas > Polaromonas sp. CG_9.5. Next base: position 50,171 of record NZ_JAXCHR010000014.1, on the reverse strand, counting down.
TTCCCTGCCCTGCACCGGTCACCAATGCCACTTTGTCTGCGAGTCTCATCTGTTGTTCCTTTACGAATCATGGGGTCAATCTGATGCGCAAAGCTTAGACAGCCACCAGTCACAAGCCATCGTCTAATGGGACTATTGAGCGATCTTGATGAATGCAGAGTGGTCCCAATTCGCGGCATATCTAAGACGTCACCCTTTTCAGATGGCTCCCCACGCGTTGGCCAGCGTTCAAGGACTTCCTGATTGGGCAAAACAGCCTGTTGATAAACAAATAGAGCTGATACAGCAAGAAAAGTGGCTGTAGCGCACGTACAGCGTGCGAAAGCCGCTATCAATTCAGGACTAACATAGCCCTACGAGTTGCAATTGCATCGCCTTTATGATGCAATTGAATCATGACAACCCTATCTTCCCTGCCTGCGACGGCCCAGCGCATGAAATCACTGGGTGCGGTCTGGAACATCATCGAGCCCTCCACCACCGGGTCTTCAGCCGCACGCCTGCCGGTGCCGCCCTTTACCAACGAACAGGCGCTTCGGATCCTCAAGCGCGGCATTTCCAGCAAGGTCATCGAGCCTTTGTCTGATTACCTAGCGGTCGGCAAGGGTGAACTGGTAAATATTCTGGACCTTGACCGGACGACGCTTTTGCGCCGCGCCAGCAAAGACCAGCCGCTGCCCACGCATTCCGCAGAAAACGTGCTGCGCGTGCTAGAACTCAAGGACGCCGCCATCGACACCTTCGAGACCGAAGCCATGGCGCTGGACTGGATGCGCCGCCCGCATCCGATGCTCGACGGCGAAAGCCCGCTCGAATCAGCCGCCACGTCTTTTGGCTCGCGGCGGGTGCGCGAAATTTTGCTGGCTATTCAATACGGCGGTGTGGCTTGAGCGTTGTCGCGGTCTGGCGCATCGCCTTTTCCGGCGCGCTGCGGCTGGCCGATCTGGGCTTTGGCTCAACACTGGGCGATGGCCGCTGGCACACCGGATGCGCAGGGCCGCGTCAACTGGTCTATTGCGGCGCAAGCCGGGCGTTGTGCCAGCTTGAAAAGCGTGTCCACTGCAACGGAGCGATGCCCAAAAACATGGCCTTGATGCGGCTGGAAATTCCGGCTTCCGCCGCTTTACCTGACGTTGAGCAATGGGCGGGCCAGGCGCTGGCTGCCGACTGGCGGCAAGACAAGGGGCTGACCCAGTCGGTCGGCATGCAATGGCTGGACAGCCAAGCCAGCCTGGGCTTGTGGGTGCCGTCGTATGTCGAGCCTGCGGAGCGAAACCTGTTGCTCAACCCGGCGCATCCCGACTACCTGCGCATTGAGCTGGTATGCGAAAAAAATCCTTTCGTTTTTGATCCCCGGCTGTTTATGTGAGTACGCCAGTGCGGCTTTGATGAGGGGCTGGCACCGCTCTTGCCCATAACGGTTTCAAAACCCAAATGCACCGGTCGGGATGAATCCTGTTTTTTTCGATAGATGGATTGTCAAAATGAAGCGAAAAACCAAACGCGAATTTTGTTCTTGCAAAAATGACACCATGTTTACGCATTTTTTACCGAAAACAGCAGCGCTTGCATGCTCTCACGTTCAGCAATGCTGGGCCAATTGGCATCCTGTGGCACGGATGCAGGAGCGGCGCTACCAAGAGGGGTAGACGGCGTTGAAGTCCAGTCAACACGCCCTTCCTGGTTAAACCGGATCTCGGTATAAGTTTCGTTGACCACCGTGTCAGGAGCGCCATTTTTCATCCGCACGTACCAGTCTGCCAAGCGCAAGGTCTGACCAGCCAGTGTTTCGGCCACTGCTTGGCCACGTGCCAGCGCCACGTACAACGCATGCGGGACAGGGTGGACACCCTGCTCTGCGTCCAGCAAGAAAACATAGGACGCGTACTTGTCTTCATCTGCACACTGCCCGTCTGGCACGCAGCAGTTTTGGGCTGACACATCCACGGTGCTGTACACCGGTGAAAAGCCACCGCCCGGCGTACGAAAGTTGGTGGTTTGGCCCTGATACATCCGCGCTGCCACCCACTGGACTGCGCCGTCATACGTGTAGGCGCGCAGATCAAATTTCATGGCCTTGGGGTCCAGCTTGTCGACCATGCGCTCGCCAGGTAAAACGATGCTCTGTGCCACATAGTCACCCGCAAGAATATCTTGCCAGACACGCTTGGTCAGCTTGTCGCCACGGTAGGCGGCCCGGCTTCCAAAACCGGCGACCGGCTTGAAAAAGAGGCTTCGACGTGCGGCCCAAAGGCGTTGCTCATCGTCGGGATCAACCACTTCGGTGCGGGGAACATGTTTGAGCAGTACCTCTTGCGTCGCCTGGGGAACGCCCAGCGCCTGCAATTGCGCCGCATCGCTGAACACTGCGAGCCGCCTCTTGTCGGCATACAGCGCGTGGGCCTGTGGATGCGGTGTCAGCACAACCCCACGGTTCAAGTAGGCTTCACGCAGCGCGCTGCTGCTGGCTTCCTCCAGATAAAAATCAGTGAGCCGGTTGTAAACCAGATCGATGGCGAGTTCACCATGCCACAGCACGCCGCCGCGCCACTCCAGCGCAGAAGGACCGCAAATAACCGAGCGCATACCGTGACGCTCGAACAACTGCTGGAAAAGCAAAAACTCGGGGTAGAGATACTGGTCTTCTGGCCCCTCGTCGACGATGGCAATACTCGACAGCGCATTGGTTCGGCCGCTGAGATGCCATTCATGGCGAAACATGTCAACTATTTGCTGCTCAAAGTTGGCTGCCCCCTTGAGACTGGGTGCCATCTCTTCCATCGCCGTGCAACAAGCCCGCTGCGCCCGCGCCAGCAACGCATTGAGCATGGCCCCGCCTGCATTGGTATTGATCTCGATGAGGCCCAGACTGCCTTGATGAAGGTGAAAGTCGTAGCCAAAAAAGGCTCCTCGGGGACCACTGGTCTCGAAGCGGGCAATGGCGGGCGAGGTGGCCAAGACCTGCTCACGGTACGTGGAAAGCGCCACGACCGATTCGACGGCGTGCACCAATTGCGCCATGGCTTGCAGCTGCACTGCAGGCACAAACACAGGTTGCGCGGCGAACAGGTAAGGGCAACGCTGCCGAATCATTTCCGACAGGACAGGCTGACCGACCTCAGCATCGAGCGCAAGCGACAGCGCGTTTGGGTCGAGCGTCAGGCAAAAGCAGCTGCGATTGAGGACGTCAGAATGCTCAGGCTGCGCGCTGAGTTGCGGCGAGGGTGAAGGAATATTCATGGGTCTTTAAATATCCCCATACTAATCGGTCGCTCTGAAGTTCAAAGCAGCACGATAAGCGTTCATCGGCAAGCAGCCAGCCAAGAGTGTTGAAACATCAGGAAACCAGTCAGGCTTTGGTTTTTCGCCACCAGTTTTTGATAAGCGTGAAAGAGTGCCCAGTTCTGTCTGTGGTGGACTAACTTAAATGAAGCCACCATGAGGCATTGCCAATTGGCGTAGCGGATTGAAAAAATTTAAAACCTGTCTTTGCTGGCGTGCCTGCCGCTGAAAAACAGGTATTTAACCAACGAAATGGCTGCAAGTGCCAACACCACAAAAAGCAACAGGCATAAAAGCCCCATGACCCACATCATCGGGCCACCCGCCATGGCGTGCATCATGTTTTGCATAGTTATTTTTCCAATGCTATTAAGAGTTTGAAAAGTTTGGCATCACCGCCTGAACAATGCACCGAGCATGAGACAAGTCCTTTTGGCGGGCGTTTACTCATCTGTCGCTGGTGCCGTAGGGTGCGTCTATCGTGACGAGCCAGGGTTACTTGGCCGCTTGAATAGTCGTTATAACCAGAGCACCATTGGCTTTTTCAGCCGCGAACTTGATCTTGTCTCCGACCTGCAATTTTTCAAGCATTGCGGGATCGGTTGCTTTGAAGACCATAGTCATGCCTGGCATTTGAAGGTTTTCAATTGCCTCGTGCTTGATTGTGAGTTTGCCCTGCTCGGTGTCGACCTTGCGCACCTCTCCAGAGGTCAACTTTGCGAACACGGCAAGCGTTGCAGTTTCACTCAAGGGTGAAGTCTGCACGTCAGAGGCAGCCATTGCGATCCCTGAACTCCCCGCAAACAGAGCTGCAGCAATCAGCAAAGCATTTATTTTTGTCTTCATAAAAATCCTAAGTGTGGTTGATCAATGGACGACCAGGTGTTTACCGGCGGTACAGTTCACGGTTGCGGCGCTTGTCGGCGTCCGTCAACACCACGCTTGGCTTGACAGTGTTGTGCGCAATGGTGTCCGTGTGAACAAGCGTGCCTCCTTGAAACGCATAACTGTGCTGGGCAGGCACAAAGCCTCGCTCGTTATCGATGAACCTGCTGCCGTCAGCGGCAACGGGGTTGTTGCGAAAGGCTTGCAACTCTTGCATCACTTCAGCGCGGGTTTTGGTGCTGGTGCCGGTGTTGGCCTCAATGAGGCTAACGCCGCGCTCGTTGCCTGCCCAGCCGGTGTGGCTGCTGGCAAAAGCGGCAGGAACGGCAGCGGCCACAAGGGCCAGGGCAACAATGGTTTTACGAATGGACATGATCAAGCTCCTTTAATATCGACGGAGTTGTCCCAAGCCTGGGAGCAACCTGGATGCAACTGCTGCATCACGGTTCCCAATGTAGAAGCCAGAGGGCAACACAATGCTGACCTGCAGATTACAAATATGACATGTTCGACAGGAACCTATTTTGAAGATATTGGTGATTGAGGACGAACCCAGGGCTGCCGAGTATTTACGCCAGGGCCTGACGGAGAGTGGCTATGCCGTTGAGGTGGCCCACAATGGAACGGACGGCCTTCACGTGGCGATCAACGGCGATCATGCGCTGGTCATTCTGGACATCATGCTGCCAGGTATTGACGGATTCACCGTGCTGTCAGCACTGCGTACTTCCAAACAAGTACCTGTTTTGATGCTCACCGCCCGTGGCCAGACCGATGACAAGGTGCGCGGCTTTGACTTGGGCGCCGATGATTACCTGGTCAAGCCTTTTCAGTTTCCCGAGCTGTTGGCCAGGGTGCGCGCACTGGTCAAACGCGGCCAGCCAGCAACAAATGATTCCGTTTTAAGGACAGCAGATCTTGAAATAGACCCAGTTCGTCACCGGGCAACCCGGGCAGGCCAGCGGATCGATCTTTCCGCAAAAGAGTTCGCCTTGCTGACTCTGTTAGCCCAGAAAACGGGTGAGGTACTTTCAAGAACACAGATTGCATCGCTTGTATGGGACATCCATTTTGATTCGGACACCAATGTTGTCGAAGTGGCGATCAGACGGCTACGCGCCAAAATTGACGATCCTTTTGATGAAAAACTGATTCACACGGTGCGTGGCGTGGGTTACGTTTTTGAACGCCGGAAAGCGTCGTGACGCCGCGCGCACTGCTCGATTTCTGGACTCAGAAATCACTGGCAGTTCGAATTGCGCTCACCAGCGCATTCTTCGGTCTCATTCTCACGGGTGGGGCCATCGTGGTCGGTTTTTATGCGCTTTCACAACAGCTCGATACACGTGCGGCCGAAGAGCTTAAAGGAAAGCGTGACTTGCTGCTGCACATGTTGTCTGAAATACCCTCACCTGAAGCAATCGCTCAAAATAAGCACCGGTTTGAGGATTTGTTGATTGGTCATGATGACCTGCATTTGGCCCTGACTGACCCCGCCACCGGCCAATGGGTGGCGAGTTTTTCCGAAGTCGCAAAGCAATCAGTGTTTGCGCTGGACGCCAGTGCAGCGATCAATACAACCATCGCCGCATGGAGGATGCCCAACAATAGTCAACTCAATGCCATTCGTGGCATTGGTCCGGTCGCCAATGGCGAAGCAGTGCGTTACTACCTTTCTCTGGACCGGCGCCATGACCGCAAGCTGCTGAGTGGTTTCATCAACACCACGGTGGTTGCGTTGCCAATAATGCTGCTTGTTGTGGCACTGGGCGCATGGCTCATAGCGCGTACCAGTTTGGCGCCGCTGCGACGATTTCATCAATTGGCCGCATCAATCGGAACGCAGTCCCTGAGCCACCGAGTATCTTCTTCAGGATTACCCAAGGAGCTTCATGAGCTTGCCGAAGCGTTCAACGGCATGCTGATCCGAATCGATGACGGTTATCAAAGGCTGCAGGAATTTTCGGGCGAACTTGCCCATGAAATGCGCACCCCCATTGCAACGCTTTTGGGAAGAACTCAGGTGACCCTTTCCCAATGCCGCACAGTTGCCAACCTGCGAAATGTACTCGAAGGCAATGTGGAAGAACTCGAACGCCTGTCTCGCTTGATTGCTGACATGCTTTTCATTGCCAGCGCAGACCACAACGAAAATATCCTCAAATGTGCACCCGTCGATCTGGGCAAAGAGGCTCGGCAGGTAGCGGAGTATTTATCGCTGATTGCAGAAGAGCGAGGCTTGACCATTGAGGTAACTGGCAGTGCAACTATCTTGGGCGACCGGCTGCTAGTGCAGCGCGCAATTACCAACCTGCTGTCCAACGCGATTCGTCATGCGCATGCAAATTCTGAAGTGAACTTGCTGATAGCGTTTGAAAATGAGAACACCACGTTGGCAGTCGTCAATGAAGGGGATGGCATCGCAGCGGAGAATTTGGAACGCGTTTTTGATCGCTTTTACCGTGCTGACGCGGCCAGAGCGCGTCTTGACGGTGGGGCAGGTCTTGGCCTGGCAATTGTGCGATCCATCATGTCGGCGCATGAAGGACAGGTGAGCGCAAAGAGTCTGGTAAATGGCAAAACAACTTTCACACTGTCATTTCCAGTAAAAAATTTTCCTTGCCTAAATATGCCCAAATCTGCGACGGTATCCAGCATGGATGATTGAGTCGAAATTTGCACTGGTTGTTGATTGAATCGAGGATAACAAAATCGTAATGTTTCGGTCAGGCCACTGTATGCCGGTGTCCTCTACATTGCCCTCAGTGATACAAAAAATTGTGTCACAGGCTGCATAGATTGACTGGGACCTATTACAAAGAAAGATTTTTGTTATGTCTATTTTCAAAGCCATTGTTGGATTCGGTCTTGTTTTTTCAAGTCTGTCAGCCTTCGCCATCGATCAAGGAAACATCGAAAAGTCCGTTCAACTCAAGGATGGATCAACGGTGCACCAGTTCAAAGATGGAAAAATGGCCATGGAAAGCAAATTCGGGCGCCCTTACCGTATGAAAGACGGTGAAGTCATGGAAACGACGAATGGCAAATCAATTGCGATGAAGGGCGATGAAGTTGCCAGACTTTCCAACGCGATACGGTCACATATGAGGCCTTGAAAATTGGTTTTTGCATCACTTTTGCCTGGGTTTTTTGCAATAAACGCTGGTCATAGCCATTTGAATCGACTGCAGCGGTTGCCCACAAAAACAGGTAGAGCCGATGATTGCCTATTGCTGCCGTTAACGGCTACTTGCAATGCCCTATAAAATAAACTACTAAAAATTTCTGGTATTTTCACCTCCCCATGCGTCACCTTTTCCTCATCCTCATGATCGCCCTGCTGCCTTTGCGCGGCTGGGCCAGTGACGCGATGGCAACGGCAATGGTCACGGCTCAGGTGCAACACCAGCAAACTGCTGCACCCACATCAGCCACCCACGCGCATGAAGCAGGGATGCAAGCGCATCAGGATACCGAAACTGTGATGGCTGACGCAGCTCGAACTGCCGCCGACTGCTCAGGCCATGCCTTTGGAGAAGATGAGCATGCAGAGGACGCACACTGCAATACCTGCAGCGCCTGCCAGGCCTGCCACACGGTTGCGCTGTCTCCATCGACAGTCAATGTAATCACCGCTTTCAATCCACGCACACTGCCCCACGCAGTCATTGCCCAATATGTCAGTGCCGAACACGCACTGGGCCAAAAACCACCGATTTCCTGATTTCCAGGCCCGTACTGGGTCTGTACTTGCTGACCGCATGGCCCCTTGTGGCCTTTGCATCGCATGCGATGCCCGGACAACCGCGATTTTTCCCATCGCCCCGCTTGTATTTCAGGAGATTTTCGTGACTATTCGTCTTTATTCAAAACTGTCCGCTGCCGTGGGCTTATTGGTGGTGTCCCTGTGGGCCACCCAGGCCAGCGCACAAGTTTCTGCTTCTACACCATCAAACATTGCGAGTCCAGCAGCCACCGAACAAGCTGCTGTGCCCGCTTACCGCTCGGCGCTTGAGGGCTACCAGCGCTACACCGAAGAAAAAACCGTCAACTGGAAAGACGCCAACGACGCCACCGCGCGGATTGGCGGTTGGCGCGCGTACGCCAAGGAAGCCAGTCAACCGCAGGCGCCAGAAGGCACCGACAAGTCCAACTCCGGCGTAATGCCAGCCAAACCGTGACGAGAACCCCCATGAAAAAGATTTTTCGATTGAGCGCGCTGGCTGCGGCCAGCCTGGTGCTGGCGGGCTGCGCATCGGTCAACATGGACCAGGCCGTGCGGGACACCAACAACACCGCAGGCACGTTCACCCAAGGCAAACTCGAACTCAGCCGCACCGAGCAGCAAACCCAAGCCAGGGCCAGGCTGAGCAACGATTTGCTGGCCAAACCCCTGGGCATGGATGACGCCGTACAGCTGGCGCTGGCCAACAGTCCGGCGGTGCAAACCCTGCTGGCGCAAAGCTGGTCTGACATGGCGCAGGCCAACCAGACCGGCCGCATTGCCAACCCGGTCTTCTCGTTCGAGCGAATTCGCTTTGCTGATGAACTGGAGTTGGGCAGGCTGCTGTCGTTTGGCTTGCTGGACTTGTTGACCCTGCCACGGCGCATGGAGATTTCACAGAGTCAGATGGCCCAGGCCAGGGTACAGCTCAGCGCCAATGTGGTCGAGCAGGTCACGCAGGTTCGCCAGACCTGGGTACGCGCTGTCGCCGCACAGCAGTCTTTGGCGTATGCAACCCAAGTCAACCGCAGCGCGCAGGCCGGCAGCGAGCTGGCCAAGCGCATGCAGCAGGTGGGTAACTTCACCAAGCTGCAGCGTGCGCGCCAGCAAAGCTTTTATGCCGACAGCGCAGCCCAGCTGGCGTCCAGCCAGCATGCCAGTACTGCTGCCAGGGAAGAGCTGATTCGGCAACTCGGTTTGACCGACACGCAAGCCGGTCAGCTCAAGCTGCCCGAGCGCCTGCCCGACTTGCCCAAAGAGCCTTTGCAGGCCGCTGTGGTCAATGACAACGCGCCGCAGCAGCGCCTTGATGTGCAGCTTGCACGCAACCAGCTGGAGATGGCAGGCAAATCGCAAGGTTTGAACCTCGTCACCAGTTTGGTAGATGTGGAGCTTGGGGTGCGCCGCGACACCGTGTTCGACAACGCTGCAGGGACCAGCACCCCGCGCAAGGGCTACGAGCTGGGCATTCGCCTGCCGATCTTTGACTGGGGCACGGCCAAGCGCGATGCCATGAATGCGCAATCGCTGGCAGCGGCCAACCGCTACGAAAGCACGGTTCGCGGTGCATCGTCGCAATTGCGCGAAAGCTATTCGGCCTACCGCACCGCCTACGACGTGGCGCGGCATTACCGCGATGAAATCGTGCCGCTGCGCAAAACCATGGCCGATGAAAACATCCTGCGCTACAACGGCATGCTGATCGGCGTGTTCGAGTTGCTGGCCGACAACCGCGACCAAATTGCCAGCGTCACCGCTGCCCTCAACGCCTACCAGCAGTTCTGGCTGGCGGACGCCGCACTTGCAGCCTCCATGACGGGCAAACCCACTTCCACCATGATGACCGCGCCTGCTACTGGCGGTAGCGACGCCGCTGGCCACTGAGTCCAATCACGCCCAAACTCACGAAACACATTGAGTAAATTCCTATGACGAACCGAAGAAAATTTTTGACCGGTGCAGGCGCTATCACTACAGCGGTGGCTGCTGCTGCGGTGAGCCGGGTGGCCATGGCGGCGTTGCCAGAGCCCGTATTCCAGACCAAGCCCGACACGATGGCACCGCTGGTGCCCAACACCGGCCGGCCTTACAACCCTGTTGTCACGCTCAACGGCTGGACGCTTCCCTGGCGCATGAACAATGGCGTCAAGGAATTTCACCTGGTGGCCGAGCCCGTGGTGCGCGAGATGTCGCCCGGCTTTAAAGCCCACTTGTGGGGCTACAACGGCCAGTCGCCCGGCCCGACCATCGAAGTCGTTGAAGGCGACCGGGTGCGCATCTTTGTCACCAACAAACTGCCTGAGCACACCAGCGTGCACTGGCACGGCCAGCGCCTGCCCAACGGCATGGACGGCGTGACGGGGCTGACCCAGAAGGCCATTCCGGTTGGTAAAACCTTTGTCTACGAGTTCGTCGCGCGCAGGCCCGGTACCTTCATGTACCACCCGCATGCCGACGAGATGACGCAGATGGCCATGGGCATGATGGGTTTCTGGATCACGCATCCCAAAGTCAGGCACCCGCTGATCGACGAGGTCGATCGTGATTTTGTCTTTCTGCTCAACGCCTACGACATTGACCCCGGCGCCTACACGCCCAAGATCATGACCATGCTCGACTTCAACCTGTGGAGCTGGAACAGCCGCGTCTTTCCAGGCATTGACCCGCTGGTGGTGCGCAAAAACGACAAGGTTCGAATCCGAATCGGCAACCTGACCATGACCAACCACCCCATGCACCTGCACGGCCATGAATTCACAGTGACAGGCACCGACGGCGGCCCGACGCCCAAGTCAAGCCGCTGGCCCGAGGTGACTGCCGACGTGGCTGTAGGCCAGATGCGGCAAATCGAGTTTTTGGCCAACGAGGAAGGCGACTGGGCTTTTCACTGCCACAAGAGCCACCACACCATGAATGCCATGGGCCACGATGTGCCCACGCTGATCGGCGTAGACCACCGCAAGGTCGCCCGGGACATCACCAACGTCATTCCGGACTACATGGTGATGGGGGAGCGAGGCATGTCCGACATGGCCGAGATGGAGATGCCCTTGCCCGACAACACCGAACGCATGATGACCGGCGCCGGCCCATTTGGTTCGGTCGAGATGGGCGGCATGTTCAGCATGGTCAAGGTGCGCAAAGACCAGAAACCGGGCGATTACAAAGACCCGGGCTGGTACAAGCATCCGGCGGGCGAAGTGGCTTATGAATGGACAGGTGCCCTGCCCAATCCGGCACGCTTTGCAGCCGAAGGTGGTCAATCCATGAAAGCGCAGAACATGCCGATGAAAGAAGTCGAAGTTCAGGTGCGCAAGCCCGTCATGGGCGGTATGGGCGGTATGGGCGGTATGAAGCACTGACGGCCAGCAAGTCGTCGCTCAAAAAAAGCATCCGATGAAAAATATATTCACTATCAAAATAATAGCTGATAGCGCAATATGGGTGTGCACAGCAGCCTCTTTTTGTCAAATTTTCAGTCATGTGGGCCGCTTGCAAGCTGACGCTAGCTCGGCAACCACAATTTTTCCACTCTCACCCTTGAAAGGTATTTCATGAAATCACGCAACCTCCTGATCGCAATTCCCGGACTTCTTCTCGCTATCAGCGCCATGGCCTCAGGCACCCACGCCGGTGGCCACGGCGGTGTCGAGGAGATCGGAAAACCCGGCATCGCCGCCAATGTGACGCGCACCGTCAACGTCGACATGACCGACGACATGCGCTTTGGGACTTCAAAAATCGCCGTCAAACAAGGCGAAACCATCCGCTTTGTCGCTAAAAACTCGGGGCAAGTCAAACACGAAATGGTGCTGGGAACCCAAAAGGAACTCAAGGAACACTACGAAGTGATGAAGAAAAATCCCGAGATGGAACATGCCGACGAAAACATGGTCACGGTGGCTCCGGGAAAAAACGGCGAAATCATCTGGCACTTCACCAAGGCCGGCAACGTTGACTTTGCCTGCCTGCAGCCTGGTCACTATGACGCGGGTATGAAAGGCGTGGTCAATGTGGCCAGCGGCAAGGCGCAGTCCAAAGGACATGGCCATGCCGACAACAAGCATTGATACGGTTTCCCGTCGCCTCGCATGGCAGCTGCCGCTTGCGCTCATGGGTGCTGCCGTCTTGACGCAGCCCTTGCGTGCGCTGGCAGCGAGCAGCGCCAACCAGATTGCCGTCTGGAAAACGCCAAGCTGTGGCTGCTGCCATGAATGGGTGGCGCATCTGCGCAAAAACGGCTTTGAGGTGGCGACCCATGACGTTGAAGACACGGCACCCATTCGTCAGAAATTTGGCTTGAATGCCAAGTTTGGGTCTTGCCATACTGCGCGTCTGGGAAACTATGTGGTGGAAGGCCATGTTCCGGCGCAGGAGCTGCGCCGATTGCTGCGTGAGCAACCCAAGGCGCTGGGCCTGGCCGTACCCGGCATGCCGATGGGCTCGCCGGGCATGGAAATGGGCAACACCCGGGATGCCTACGACGTGCTGCTGGTTCTGGCCGATGGCAGCTCGCGCGTTTACCAGTCCTACCCTTCTCAATCTTCTGTCAAATCCTGAAAGAAACATCATGAAAAAATTCAACGCCTTACTGCTTCTCACTGCCCTGTTGGCCGGTACTGTTTCCGCTCAAACGGCCATGCCTTCGGGCAGTGGTGCCATGCCCATGGCCGGATCAGCCGACATGGCACAAGGCGAGATCCGAAAAGTCGATATGGACAACAAGAAAATCACCATCAAGCACGGTGAGATCAAGAACCTGGACATGCCGGGCATGACCATGGTGTTTCAGGTCAAAGACCCTGTCCTGCTGGAAAAAACAAAGGTCGGCGACAAGGTTCTCTTCAAGGCTGAAAAGTCCGGCGGTGCCCTGGTGGTAACGGACATTAAACCTGCCAATTAATCGCGGGCAACTCCGGGGAGAGGCGCATGCGCCCCGGACGATCCATCTTCCGAGTCAAGCTTTTATTCAAGCCCATCTTTGGCGACGCAGGAAATTCCCGTGCAGTCTTTCACATCGCAGGAGACATGGGACAGCGATACTGTGCAGTGCAGCGGATGCATCACCAAAGGAGTAGCTCTTGAGATTGCTTACACAGCCAGGCGTGTTGGCCACCTTGACAGCCGCCTTCCTGTTCGGCGGCGGCACCCCACTGGCCAAACTACTCTTGGCGCAAACCAGTCCCTGGCTGCTGGCGGCCTTGCTCTACCTGGGCTCAGGCGTGGGCCTGCTCGCTTTACGTTTTCTGCGCAATGCACCATCGGTTCAATTGCCTCCGGGGGAGTGGAAGTGGCTGGCTGGTGCGGTGCTTGCAGGAGGTATGGTCGGCCCGGTGCTGTTGATGGTTGGGTTGTCGGGCATGCCCGCCTCCGGCGCATCCTTGCTACTCAATGCCGAAGGCGTACTGACTGCGCTGATCGCCTGGGTCATATTTCGCGAAAACGTCGATCGACGCATCGCGCTGGGAATGCTGGCGATTGTGGCGGGTGGCGCGGTGCTGTCGTGGCCGGGCGAAGCACGATTTGGGGAGCTGTGGCCCGCCTTGGCGGTGGTCGGTGCATGCCTGGCCTGGGGCATCGACAATAACCTGACACGCAAGGTTTCCTTGTCTGACGCATCGTTCATTGCCATGGTCAAGGGGTTAACAGCCGGTGCAACGAATCTTGTACTGGCGCTCTTGTTGGGCGCCACATGGCCTGAATTCCCCGTCGTAGTGGCTGCCGCAGTGCTGGGCTTTGCCAGTTACGGGGCCAGCTTGGCCCTGTTTGTCCTGGGCTTGCGCCACCTCGGGGCAGCCCGCACGGGTGCTTATTTTTCCATCGCGCCTTTTGTGGGTGCGGCTCTGGCCATTGCAATCCTGGGCGAGCCAATCACGCCGCAGTTACTCATGGCAGGCGTCTTGATGGCGTGGGGTGTCTGGCTTCATCTGACAGAAAACCATCAGCATGCACATACCCACGAGCCGCTTGAGCACACCCATGTGCATACGCACGGCACAGGCGATACCCACCACGATCATGCTCACGACGATGTGGTGACGCCTGGTACGCGCCATACCCATTCACATCGTCACACCCCTATCACGCACACCCATGCGCATTTCCCGGACGTGCATCATCGTCATTCGCACTGAGCGCAGCGCCTGGCACCTGCGAGTGCGTTTGACTCAGGGTGTTGGTCACCATTCTTGGCAGTCACACTAGACCTTAAAAATACAAGTCCAGCGCGACATGCCGCAGGCCGCACACAACGAACACTTGGGCGGACAGCGGCAAACGCCGGGCGAGCATCAAGGCGTCACGCTGATGCCGTTGGGGCCCTTGCCGACAGGAACGGTCTTCACGACCTTGCGGTCTTTCACATCGACCACGGAGACTGAGTTGGCGTAGCTGTTGGTCACGTAGGCGTACCGGCCTTCGCGGTCAACGACCACGCCATGGGCTCCGGCGCCGGTCACCACAGTCTTGGTGACCTTGAAACTCTCCAGGTCGATCAGGCTGACGGTCTTGCCAGGCTTCTTGCGCGTACCCTGGTTGGCCACTACCAGTGTGCGTGAATCAGGCGTGGCATACAGCTGGATGGGGACTGTTCCGACCGCCACCTTGCGAATCACCTTGCGCGTGGCCGGGTCGATCACTGCGACGGCGTTTTCCTCTGACAGCGAGACCAAGACAAGACGACCGTCCGGCGTAAAGCCGACCTGAGCCGGCCCCTTGCCTGCCGGAACTTGCGCAATTTCCTTCTGGCTGGCGGTATCGATGACTGACACCGTGCCGCCCTTGAGGTTGGCGACCCAGACCTGCTTGCCGTCTGGCTTGAACCGAAGGCCGTGGGGAAACTTGCCGACCGGAATTGTCGCCACAAGACGTTGCGCGGATGTGTCGATAACGCTGACCGTGTTGTCGCCACCATTGGTGACATAAGCGAAGCGGCCATCGGGCGACACCACCACATGGGCCGGGTGCATGCCAACCGGCACCTTGGCGACGACTGCGTCGCTACTGGTATCGATAGCCCAGACCGCCCCCGGCTTTCCCATCGCATCATGGCTGCCTTTGGTCATATTTTTGTGCGCAGAAGCGTCAGCCGTCTGATCGGGCTCGCCGTTGTTGGTCACCCATACGAGCTTGCCGTCGGGCGATACCTGCACGTTGTGCGGCATCTTGCCGACGCGCACGTTTGCGAGCGTTTTGAACGACGCGGCATCGAGCACGCTCACCGTGTCAGCGCCCTCGTTGGCCACATACACCTTGTCGGCGGCCAAGGTAGCGCCAGACCAGGCCAGCAGGCTGAGTTGCAGCGTCGTCAAAAACCATTTATTTTTACTTGTAGTCATCAATCAATCCTTGTTGGGTACTATTGATCCGGCCCTCTGAAGTTTGAACAAAAATTGACTATTTTTCTTGGGACCAAAGCCGCAAAACTTATGACTTCAATGGGCCGGAGCAATAACACTTCTGTCGCCAGGCTTGAACCTTCAATGGCGAGTAATTGACACCAGCGACGATCAAAGTCGCCGTGCCTGCTATTTCATGCCTCTGGCAACAAAAGTAGTTGTCGGCGAGACAAGTAAACCAGCGGACTCACACACGTCTGTTGCGCAGGCGCAAAGCGTTGCCGATCACGGATGCCGAGCTGAAACTCATGGCCAGCGCCGCAATCATGGGCGACAGCAGCCAGCCGGTCAGCGGATACAGCACACCAGCCGCAATCGGGATGCCCAGCGCGTTGTACAAAAAGGCAAACATCAGGTTTTGCTTCATGTTACTGACGGTCGCTTCCGACAGCGCACGCGCAATCGCAATCCCGCGCAGATCGCCCTTGACCAGCGTGATCTGCGCACTGTTCATGGCCACGTCGGTTCCTGTGCCCATGGCCACGCCCACATCGGCCTTGGCCAGTGCCGGTGCGTCGTTGATACCGTCCCCAGCCATGGCCACCACACGGCCCTCCTTTTGCAGCTTTTCTACCAGCATCAGTTTGTCGGCTGGCTTGACTTCGCCGTGCACCTCGTCAATGCCCAGGCGGGCGGCGACGGCTTTTGCTGTGGTCAAACCGTCGCCGGTCGCCATCACGATGCGCAGTCCGGCCGCTTTCAAGGTTGCCAGCGCTTCCGGCGTGCTGGCCTTGACCGGATCAGACACGGCCAGCAGACCCATCAGCTGGCCATTCACCGCCAGGTGCATCACGCTGGCGCCTTCTGCGCGCAAAGCCTCGGCCTGCGCCACCATGGCGGCGACCGACACGCCAATTTGCTCCATCAACGTGGTGTTGCCCAGCGCCAGCTGACGGCCCCCAACTTGCCCGCGCACGCCAATGCCCGAGCCGGAATCGAAATTCTCCGGTTTGTCGAGTTGCATGCCACGCTCGCGGGCAGCACGCACAATGGTTTCGGCCAGTGGGTGCTCGCTGCCCTGGTCCAGGCTGGCGGCCAGGCGCAATACCTCGTCGGCCTCAAAGCCAGCGGCTGGAACAGCGCGGTCAAATGTCGGACGGCCTTCCGTCAGGGTGCCGGTCTTGTCGATGATCAGGGTGTCGACCTTGCGCAAGTTCTCGATGGCTGCTGCATCGCGAAACAACACGCCCTGCGTTGCACCGCGGCCTGTCGCCACCATGATCGACATCGGCGTGGCCAGGCCCAAAGCGCACGGGCAGGCGATGATCAGCACCGACACGGCATTGATCAGGCCAAACACCCAGCTGGGCTCAGGCCCGAAAAATCCCCAGATTAAAAACGTCAGCAACGCAACAGAAACGACAGTGACGACAAAGTAGCCCGCCACCACGTCGGCCATGCGCTGCATCGGCGCCCTGGAACGCTGCGCCTGGGCAACCATCTGCACGATCTGCGACAGCATGGTGGCCGCGCCAACGTGCTCTGAGCGCATGACCAGGGCCCCGCTGGTATTGAGCGTGGCGCCGATCACTTTATCGCCCACACGTTTGGCAACCGGCATCGGCTCGCCTGTCAGCATGGATTCATCCACCGAGCTACCGCCTTCTGTCACGATGCCGTCGACTGGAACTTTTTCGCCAGGGCGCACGCGCAACTGGTCGCCCACATGAACATGGGACAATGGAACATCCTCTTCCGTGCCATCCTCCCGGATCCGGCGCGCGGTCTTGGGCGCCAGGCCCAGCAGAGACTTGATGGCGGCCGAGGTTTGTGATCTGGCCTTGAGTTCGAGCATCTGGCCCAGCAGCGTGAGCGAGATGATGACGGCCGCTGCTTCAAAATACACGGCCACGCGCCCCATGGAGATGAACGAATCCGGAAATACCTGCGGTGCCAGAGTCGCCACGACGCTGTAAACATAGGAGGCGCCCGTGCCCAGACTAATCAACGTCCACATGTTGGGACTGCGATGCACCACGGATTGCCAGCCACGCGCGAAAAATGGCCAACCGGCCCACAGGACGATGGGAGTTGCCAGTACCAGTTCCACCCAGCTTTGTACGGTCATGTCCATCCACTGGAAGCGATGACCAAACATGGCAAGCACAAAAACGATGGCGGTCAGCGGCAGAGTCCACCAGAAGCGCCGCTCGAAGTCGCGCAACTCGGGGTTTTCATCATCATCGAGGTCTGGAAGCAACGGCTCGAGCGTCATGCCGCATATGGGGCAGTTGCCGGGATGGTCTTGGCGGATCTGCGGATGCATTGGGCAGGTGTAGATCGTTCCCACCGCCGCCGGAGCGGTGTCTACCGGCGCTATGGGCGTAAGGTACTGCAGCGGATTGGCCGCGAACTTGCCCTGGCACTTGGTGCTGCAGAAATAGTAAGGCCGACCCTCGTGCGTCAACTTGTGATCAGACTGCTCTGTGACGGTCATGCCGCACACTGGATCCTTCAGATCGGTGGGCGAGGATGGCGTAGCTAACGGGTTGCTGCTCTGATGCTGATGCGTTTTCATATCCATGGGGTTACTCCTTGTTATGGCTTGTGTGGCCCGGTTCTGTTGCCGATGCCTTGAATAACCACCATGTCCTGTTGAACACGAACATCGCTTTAGGTGCGTGTGCATGCAAACAGTCACATCTAGGTCATGCTATGGAACTGATTGGTTATGAAAAAATCGAGAAACGATCAAGGCTCCACAGTTCAAGTCAGCGCACACAGGGCATCGAACAATCCGACGCTGGCCAGCGCGACACCCGTGTAAAGAAATGTTGTGGGATTGGGTGCGTTATTTCGCTGGTGTAGGCTGCATCCTGTCCATCATCATTTTCATCATGGACTGCATCATTTCCATGCGTTTTTCCATCATCGGATGATGTGAACTCATGTCACCCGCCATCCCGGGCATGCCTTTCATAGCGCCCATGCCAGCGCTGGGCATGCCCTCCATCATGGCCATCCCCTCCTGCATGGTTTTCATGTGTTCGGCCATCAGCTTGCTTCGCTCTTCCGGAGTCTTGGCGTTCATCATCTTGTCGTGCATGCGCTGCATGGTCTCCATCTGCGCATCCATCTTGGCCGTCTGATCTGGTGTGGTCATGCTGTTGTTAGACGCAGTGCCCATGGGCATCGCCGGAGCCGTATTACAGGCGGCTAGTGCGCTGGTGGCAATCAAGGCGACGGTAAGCGGAATAAATCGAAAATTGGTCATGGCAGACTCCTGTTTAGTTGACAGAAAATTAACTACGGGGGGTGCTGTGGGAAAGCACAGCGCTGCTTTGATGTCGTAATCTGCGTTCTGCGCTCGGCACAAAAGCAAACTGAATTCAATTCGGATATGGACGCAGACCGCAGAGCACAAAGCTCGGGATTTAAACGTCAAAGGGCGGCTAAATTGCCAGTCGCGAGAAGCGAATACGGATGGGCAGCACAGGCTTGGCCGGCTGCTCGTCATCCATGTGATGAAGTGTCGGAATGACCGGCGCAGCGGTGCCCCAGAGAATTCCAACGAGGAGCGCTGGCCCGGGATCGTTTTGGGCGACCGTCAAATCCTGCTTGGGGAAAGAGCGTGAGCCGTCATCACAAACCTTCAGGCATGGCGCCTTGGAGTGCGATTCACCAACGCCATCGGCCACGGCTCCGGGGTGACCCGGAAACATCACAGACTCATGCGCAGCTTCAGAAGATTCGACTGTAACTGTGTATAAATTCGTTTCACGCGCTTCCAGTAAACAAGCGTTCACAACCCCTGAAGCCAACGCAAACACCCATGCCATCAACACCATCAATATGATGTTGCGCTTGGCACAGATGTTAGAAAAAAATTTCATGTTGGATCGGGTTGCAGATATCTCATATTAAGCCCATTCCGCTTCAAGTTATTGATCGAAATCAAAAAGTGCAGTATTGCTTAAGCAAACTCTGCCTAACTCCCATATTTTTGTGCTTTAAATCAGTTTGATTTAAAGTAATTTTGTTTATGAAACAAGCCGTCCTGAATCTCAATTTGAGTGTGAAGAAGACCCGCAAGTGTGAGTTCCTGGAGAAGATGGAGCGCGCTGATCGAGCTCATTGCCCCGTACTGTCCAGGGAGGAAAAATGGCCAGACACCTTTTATTCTGCAGACGGTACTGCGCATTCACTTGCATAGCAGCAGTGGTTCGCGATGTCGAACCCGGGCACGCAAGAGGCGTTCTTAGTCACCCCGCTGTACCGCGAGTTTTCCCATCTCGCCGAATTTGGCAGCCTGCCCATGAGTCCACCACCGGGCGCTTTGGCCGTCGGTTGAAAAAGCACAAACCCGCCAAGCAAATCTTGACAACAGTCAACGAGAAACTGACTAATTACTTGTCTTCTTGGATCAATGTTGATGACCCCATAACAAAAAAGCATCTCTTTTTTCTACAGCCAAAGTAACTGAGAGTCCAACAGGCAAAAGTACCTTGGTAGCTATATGACCAAATGGCAGTCCGGTCAAGACCAGCCCCTTGACGTTACTTTTTAGCCAAGCTACTACGCTTGCAAGTTTGTAGCCTTTGTCATGCGGTACAAGTTTATAGTTACTGAATTGGCCAAAAATGATGGCTTTTTGCTGGGCAAGAATGCCTGCCTGAAGCAGTTGGGCAAGCATTCGTTCAACTTTATAAGGATGCTCGCCTACATCCTCTATGAATAGAATTCCGTTCTTGACCACAGGCATATAAGGCGTTCCCACCAGCGAAGTCAACATGGACAGATTGCCGCCCCACAGTATTGAATTACTTATATTATGAATACTCTCTGCAATTATTGTGTTTTCATTACTCTTAATATCATTTACTAATTTACCAGCAGACTTGGGCAACTGCCATCCACTGCCTTCACCCTGCCCTGTTACCAGATCATCAAAACAGGCCTCCATGATGTCATCTGCTCCGTCGGCGGCACCAAAGTCTTCACCTAATGAAGGCCCCGCCCAGGTAACTGCACCGGTTTTAGCTAAAACAGCCAGTTGAAATGCGGTGAAATCACTAAACCCAACAAATTGAGTGCCTTTTGAAATTGCATTTGCGACAGCACGATAATCAATATCGGGCAAAATTCGCGTGAGTCCGTAACCTCCACGTGAAATAAGCGCAATGTCAGCACCGCTACTTGCGGCTCTGTGGATTGCAGCTAATCGTGTTTTGTCATCGCCGGCAAATCTTTGGTGAGTTGTCAGTGCAGCTTCATCGACTTCGACTTCATAGCCCATTGCACTTAGTTTTTTCAGACCACGTTTGAAGCTGGCTTTATCACGTACAGCACTTGAAGGCGAATAAATATATATATGTTTTTTCATTTTTACTTTTTTAGTAATTATTTAAAATTAAAATGTGTAAATTACATTGAAATGCATGGGGCACTATCCTGATGTGTAACGCCTTTTATTCGACGTTAACTTTAGTCGTTGCCATTTGTTCACGCCAATACCCGGAAACTTCATGTGAGATGACGCTGCATTTTGTAATTCCAGCTTCCCCTGCTATTCGCCCAAAAGCTCGAATGGCAGCGCGATGTCCCTGATCCGGAAAAGGCGCATTCCAAGCAACCGTCCTGTCATTGACGATGTTCATCTGTTTATCGCTACACAAATACGGCGACACCTCATTACTATCAGCAGGCATATGTGCAATCAGCTTTTCCCATAGTCCATGCCCTGCAGAAATTGGTAAATTACTGTTAACCAGTCCGTCCTCCTGAACCCGTAGATAGCGGTAACGTTTGGGTGCAGCCATTGGCAGCGTAAGAGAAAGCCATGCGTTGGCTTGTGATACCACAAGCGCAATATTCTTCAAGTCCAGTCGTTCAACAAGTTCGATCAGTATTTGACGATGATGGCTAAAGGTGTGAAAAGCCTCTTTTTTGGGTTTGTCACTTTTTCCAAAACCAATCAAATCCGGCACGATTACACGGTGCCCTGCATTGATCAGGGGCTGCAGAAAATGGCGAAACTCGTAACTCCAGCCCGTTCCATTATGCAAAAACAGATAAGTCAGCGAATCACCGCCCTGCCCCAGGTTTGCACCCTGATCGTCCAGATAATGTATTCGTAAGCCATCCAACGCAGGTAAATCGTTGACGTAATGAGGCTGCCAGGGATAGTCAGGCAGACCGTGAAAGGCTGCATCAGGCGTACGCAACGCATCCTCGCGTAACAAATAACTTTGGCTAGACTCTTTACGCAAAGTGAGCCTGCGCTGGCGAAAAAATTTTTGTATCAGCGCACGACCTTGCGCAGGTAGAACTCCGCCCTGTACTTGGGTGTGGTGATTCAACTCCGGTTGTGCAAACAGGTTAATCACCGAGCCAGCTGCACCAGTTTTTGGCTCGGACGCCCCATACACCACGCGCTTGAGCCGTGCGTTCAGCAGCGCGCCGCTGCACATGGCGCAGGGCTCAAGCGTGACAAACAATTCACATTCGTGAAGCCGGTAATTTCCCAACACCATCGCAGCGGCGCGCAAAGCGACAATTTCGGCATGGGCCGTCGGATCATGCGTGCCAATCATTGCATTACAGCCCGCAGCAATCACTTCACCGTGCCGTACGACGACCGCACCCACCGGGACTTCGCCCAGCAACGCAGCTTGGCGGGCTTGGGCAAGGGCTAGCCACATGAAATCTTCGTCACTCATTTGCTACCAAATTAATAGCTATCAACACTTGCCAGAAATGCGCCAGCGCCTTGTTTGACTATTATTTTGCGTCATCAGGGACTGGATGGCTTTGCTGCATGGCGGCGTCAAGCGATTGCTTGATTTGTTGCTCGATTTGCTGGCGCTGAGCTTGGGGGGTTGCGCCAGCAGGAACGACCGGCAAAGTCACCGACGGATCAACAAGCGCCGGATTCTGTACGTGAATGGGTACGGCGGGCGTTGATGCCAGCTGCTTTTTAGCCAGCCCCAGCACCACCAACAGTACGATCAATAAACTGATCAAACCAAAAACTGCACGCATCTCAACCCCCTTGAAGATTTAAGAAGGCCGTGCGTGTTTGGTGAGAAACATGGCGGCATCGAACTCATTCAAGCCCAATATCACAGGCAGCTGCTTACTTATTCCCACTCAATAGTCGCTGGCGGCTTGCTGCTGACATCGTAGGTAACACGGTTGATGCCGCGCACTTCATTGATGATTCGGCCTGATACTTTCTTGAGCAGTGCGTAAGGCAGTTCGGCCCAGTCAGCCGTCATGAAATCGCTGGTTTGGACTGCACGCAGCGCCACCACGTACTCATAGGTACGACCATCGCCCATCACGCCTACGCTCTTTACCGGCAAAAACACGACGAATGCCTGGCTGGTCAGGTCGTACCAGGTTTTACCTGTTTCAGCGTCTTTGAAATTACGCAACTCTTCAATAAAAATTGCGTCTGCCCGGCGCAACAGATCGGCATATTCTTTTTTGACTTCGCCCAGAATTCGCACGCCCAGCCCCGGTCCGGGAAAGGGATGGCGATACACCATGTCGTGCGGCAAGCCGAGCGCCACGCCCAGTTCACGCACTTCATCCTTGAAGAGTTCGCGCAGGGGTTCGAGCAGCTTGAGGCCCAACTGTTCAGGCAAACCGCCGACGTTGTGATGGCTTTTAATAGAAACTGCTTTTTTGCTTTTGCCGCCACCTGACTCGATCACGTCGGGATAAATCGTGCCTTGGGCCAAAAATGTCGCTCCCTGGTGCCCGCCGCTTCCGGCCTTGAGCTTGGCAGCCTCAGCCTTGAAAACTTCGACAAACTCACGGCCAATGATCTTGCGCTTGGCTTCCGGATCACTCACGCCAGCGAGGTGTCCAAGAAATTGACCGGCGGCATCGACCCGAATCACTTTGGCGTGGAGTTTTCCGACAAACATCTCCATCACCATGTCGCCCTCGTTCAGGCGGAGCAGACCATGATCGACAAACACGCAAGTGAGCTGGTCGCCAATGGCGCGGTGAATCAGCGCCGCTGCGACCGATGAATCGACCCCGCCTGACAGGCCCAGAATGACTTCTTCGCTACCGACCTGCTGGCGGATTTTTTCGACCGCTTCAGTGATGTAGTCACCCATGACCCAGTCCGGACGTGCGCTGCAGATGTCAAGCACGAAGCGCTCCAGAATCGCCTTGCCCTGGGGGGTGTGCGTGACTTCGGGGTGAAACTGCACAGCGTAATATTTACGCTCTTCATCGGCCATGCCAGCAATCGGGCAAGAATCGGTCGACGCCATGATCTTGAAGCCCGGCGGCAATTCGGTGACATTGTCGCCGTGGCTCATCCAGGCATGCAGCATGCCTTGGCCTTCGGGCGTAGCGTAATCCTGAATACCTTCCAGCAGCTTGGTATGCCCACGGGCGCGAACTTCGGCATGGCCAAATTCACGCTTGTGACCGCCTTCGACCTTGCCGCCCAAGGCCTCGGCAATGGCATACATGCCAAAACAAATGCCGAGCACCGGAATCCCCAGTTCAAACACCGCTTGGGGCGCACGAAGGGTTTCGTCTTCCCAGAGGCTGGCATGGCTGCCTGAAAGGATGACGCCTTTCAGGTTGCCGTCCTTGGCGTATTCACGAACCCAGTCATCAGTCACATCGCAGGGATGAACTTCGCAAAAAACATGGGCTTCGCGTACGCGGCGGGCAATCAGCTGGGTAACTTGTGAGCCGAAATCTAGGATGAGGATTTTTTGGTGCTTCATGAAAGACGTAGGGGCAATTGTTCAGTCAAAAAAGAAAAGGGCGTCTGCTGCCAGACGCCCAGGATGCGAAGACTCGATCAGTCTGCGCGGTAATTCGGCGCTTCCTTGGTGATCTGTACGTCATGCACGTGGCTCTCGCGGATACCGGCAGAGGTGATCTCGACAAACTCTGACAGGTTGTGCATTTCTTCGATCGTGGCGCAGCCGCAATATCCCATGCTTGCACGCAGTCCACCGGCCATCTGAAAAACGATAGCCACCATGGAGCCCTTGTACGGGACACGGCCTTCAATGCCTTCAGGAACCAGCTTGTCCGCATTCGGGTTGCCCGTGCTGGACTCCTGGAAGTAGCGATCCGCACTGCCCTGCTGCATGGCACCAATACTGCCCATGCCGCGATAGCTCTTGTAGCTGCGGCCCTGGAACAAAATAACCTCGCCGGGTGCCTCTTCGGTGCCGGCAAACATGCCGCCCATCATCACGGTTCCAGCGCCAGCCGCGATGGCCTTGGCAATATCGCCGCTGTAACGAATGCCGCCGTCTGCAATCAAGGGCACGCCGGTGCCGCGCAAGGCGGTGGCTACGTTGTCGATGGCCATGATTTGCGGCACACCCACGCCAGCGACGATGCGCGTCGTGCAAATGCTACCGGGGCCAATGCCGACCTTCACCGCGTCAGCACCAGCATCTACCAGCGCCAAGGCCGCTGCGCCGGTGGCGATATTGCCGCCGATCACATCAATGTGCGGATAGTTCTGCTTGACCCAGCGAACCCGGTCAATCACGCCCTTGCTGTGGCCATGGGCGGTGTCCACCACAATAGCGTCCACCCCGGCACGAACCAGGGCTTCGACGCGCTCTTCAGTGCCCTCGCCCACCCCGACGGCTGCGCCCACGCGCAGCTTGCCATGCAAATCACGCGCGGCATTGGGAAAGGTGGTCTGCTTGGTGATGTCCTTGACAGTAATCAAGCCCTTCAGCTCAAACTTGTCATTGATCAGCAGGACGCGCTCCAACCGGTGTTTGTTTAACAACGCCTTGGCATCGGCCAAGGTTGCCGTTTCAGGCATAGTGATCAAGCGCTCGCGCGGCGTCATGATGGTGCTGACCGGCACATCCATGCGCGACTCAAAGCGCATATCGCGCCCGGTCACGATACCGACCACCTTGCCGCCGTCAATGACCGGAAAGCCGGAAATACCAAGCTGTTCACTGAGCGCCATGACTTGACGAACGGTGTGGGTCGGGGTGATCACGACCGGATCACGCAGCACACCGCTTTCGTAGCGCTTGACTCGGGAGACCTCTGCCGCCTGCTGCTGAGGCGTGAGATTTTTGTGGACGATACCAATGCCACCTTCCTGCGCGATGGCAATGGCCAGACGCGCCTCGGTGACCGTGTCCATCGCCGCTGAGACCAGCGGCAAATTCAGGCGGATGTTTCGGGAGAACTGGGTGGAAAGCAGGGCGTCCTTGGGAAGGACTTGGGAGAACGCTGGCACCAACAATACGTCGTCGAAGGTGAGCGCTTTGCCGAGTAGGCGCATAGAGAAAGCTCCAAAAACACGATTGTACCTTTGTACAAGACGCTCCCAGTCGCTGCATCCCTAGTGATATCCAGACCGTACGCCGGGTTTGCAGGCAAGCCGTTTTGTTAAAAGACCACCCATACGACTGGCACACAGCGCTACACTTTCGCGATGGACTTCAAATCTTTTACAAGAAACCTGATTCTGCTTGTTGCCAGCACTTCATGCATGCACGCTGCGCTGGCGCAATGGCAATGGATTGACAAGGACGGCCGAAAAGTCTTCAGCGACCGCGCGCCGCCCGCCGAAATTCCAGAAAAAAATATCCTGAAACAGCCCGGTTTGAGAGCGCCTTTGCCGGCAGCCGATGCAGATGCGGCACCTGCGGCCGCCGCCCCGCTGGTAGCCAACAAAGCCGGCACGCCCAAAATCCCGGGCAAGGACACCCAGTTGGAAGCAAGAAAAAAACAGGCGGAGGATGAGGAAAACGCCAAGAAGAAAGCGGAAGAAGAAAAATTGGCAAAGTCCCGAGCCGACAATTGTGAGCGCGCCAAAAAAGGGCTGGTCGCGGTTCAATCAGGCACGCGGCTGAGCGTCATTAATGCCAAAGGCGAACGCGAATTCATGGATGACAACGAGCGCGCAAAAGAAACCAAGCGTCTGCAGGGCATTGCCGACAGCGACTGTCAAAAATAAATGGCTGGCGATCCGGGTCAATAGCCGGCTTTTGCGCCGGGCCGGGTTTTGGCAAAAAGTCCTGCGCTTTTTGATCCTTGGCGATTGAAGCGCTCACGCCGCGCCACCTTGGGGTCTACACGCAATTCCCGGTAAATTTCGATCCGGTCGCGGTCATTGAGCCGGTGATCCAGCCCGCTTTTCAAACCCCAGATGCCCACTGACAGCGTCTGATGCCGCAATTGCGGAAATTCGTCGTACAAACCAGACGCTGAAAGCCCCTGCGCTACGGTGCCATCCTGTGCCAATTCCAGCGTCCAGTCACGAACCTGCCGGGGCGCCGGTGAATAAACCAGCGTGACCCGGATGCGCGGCTTGTCTTGAGAGTTTTCAGGCTTCGCCATAAACAACAGACGCTCTTTTGACAAAAGCATCGACCAGACTGCCGGCTATTTTGTCAAAAACAGGACCCACCAGCGCAGCCAGCGCTATATTGTCAAAGTCATAGCAAAGGGTGAACTCCACCTTGCAGGCGCGCTGGCTGCCGTCGCCCAAGGGCAAAAAGCGCCACTCGCCTTCAAGGCTGGAAAAAGGGCCGTCGACCAGTTTGAGGCTGACTTTCTGGTCTTGTTCGTGGCGATTACGCGTCGTGAAGCTTTGCTTGATGCCGGCAATGGAAATGCCGACCTTGGCGGTTACGCCATCGACATGCGTAGCCTGCACGGAGGCACGGTCACACCAGGGCAAAAACGCTGGGTAACTGGCGACATCGGTGACGAGGGCAAACATTTCAGCTGCGCTGTACCAGATAAGAACGGACTTGTGAACGGTTTTCATACAATCAAAGGCTGGGGGCAATTGTATGAGCCACAAGTGCGCCTTCGCCCCTTCGTTTCACTATCTTAGCCATGGCCACCAAAGAAGCATCCTCCTCCAAAAAATCCGCCGCCGCCTCTTCAGGCAAACCGACTGGCAAACCCGCCAGCAATTTGTCTCCCAAGGCTGCTGCCGCTGCCGTGCGCATTGCCGACAACAAAAAAGCGACCTTCAACTATCACATCGAAGAACGCTTTGAAGCGGGCATGGTGCTCGAAGGCTGGGAAGTCAAATCCGTGCGTGAAGGCAAGGTGCAGCTCACCGACGGCTATGTGGTGATTCGCAATGGCGAGCTTTTCATCATTGGCTGCCAGATCAATCCGCTGGGAACGGCATCGACCCATATTCGTACAGACTCCGTGCGCACCAAGAAGCTGCTGATGCACAAGGAAGAGATTCAGCGCCTGATCAGCAAGACCGAGCAAAAAGGTTTTACCATCGTGCCGCTCAACATGCACTGGAAAGCCGGCAAGGTGAAGTGTGAGATCGGCCTGGCCAAAGGCAAGGCTGAGCACGACAAGCGCAACACCATCAAAGACCGTGAAGGCAAGCGCGAGGTCGATCGCGCCATGAAATCAAAAAATCGCTGAAAAAGCGGATTGACTCAGCCCTGGCAAAGGGCTGAAAACGACCCTCAGCTTGACTTTCCTACAGGTCGCGCAAGGGATGCGTTTGCGCAGTCCACGGGCTGACAAAAAATTCATCTGCCATGCCGGGTTTCACGTCTTCAATGCGTGCCGGCTTCCATTGCGGTTTGTAGTCCTTGTCAACTGCCAGCGCACGAATGCCTTCCACGGTTTCACTTTGCGCACCGGGGCGCAGGTGAAAGCACTGATACACCATGTCCCGCTCCATGCGCAAGTCATCGGCCAGCGTCATGCCGCGTGCCTTGCGAATCTGCTCCAGCACCACATGCAGCATTAGCGGCGAGCGCTTGCGCAAAGTCGCTGCTGTCTTGATCGCCCAGGCATCGGTCGAAGCTTCCAGCGCATCAACGATGTGTTTGACGCGCAGCAACGAGAAATAAGTATCAATCTGGCCTGTAGCGCACGCTGGACGGGCGCTATCAGCTACTAATTCAGTAGCAATCCACTGATCAACATCTGCCGCGCAAGCAAACGGTGCGGCACCCAGTTCGGCCCAGAGTGCCGGCAAGCGCGCGGCCTCCAGCTTGACATCGGCCAGGCCGTAGCCGACCGCCTCATCAGCGCCAATCACCTCGCCCGTCAGCGCCAGATACTCGCCCACATGGCCGGGGCAACGGCTCAGGAAGTAGCCGCCGCCCACGTCAGGGAACAGGCCAATATTGGTTTCGGGCATCGCCATCTTGGTGCGCTCAGTGACGATACGCA
Source organism: Polaromonas sp. CG_9.5 (assembly GCF_035984465.1). Classification (NCBI taxonomy): domain Bacteria; kingdom Pseudomonadati; phylum Pseudomonadota; class Betaproteobacteria; order Burkholderiales; family Comamonadaceae; genus Polaromonas; species Polaromonas sp. CG_9.5. The sequence goes on along the minus strand of NZ_JAXCHR010000014.1, from coordinate 21,752 downwards.
CACGGGCACCCTGGCTGATGCCCATGCCGCCGCCCATCACCACGCCGTCCATGAAGGCGATATACGGCTTGGGATAGGTCTGGATCAGGTGGTTGAGGGTGTATTCCTCGGTGAAAAAGTCTTCCAGTGACGCATCACCCGACAGCGCGGCTTCGTGGAAAAAACGAATGTCTCCGCCTGCGCAAAAACCGCCAAAAAGACTCTCCGGCGTTCCAGGGCGGCCAACTTTATTGGTTCCGCGAATGGCCACGACCAATACCGTTGGGTCGTCACGCCAGGCGCGCAAGGTACTGAGCAGCTCGCGCACCATTCCCAGCGACAGGGCATTGAGAGCTTTGGGGCGGTTCAGCGTGATCAACCCGGCACTGCCGCATCGCTCGGCGAGTACGTCCGGGGCAGATTCGGTTTGTTTCATCGTCATCGTTTCTGTCGTCATGGTCTTTGTCTCCATCCAATTAATTCATTCATTCATTCACTACCAGCGCGCGAATTTCATTACAACCCCTGTAACCAGGTCAAAAAAAGGCCGCTGGCGATTTTTACGCGCAACGGCCTGATTTTTAACTGCTCCCCGTCTTTACCAGCAGGGGCCGCGCCCTGGGGCAGCGAACCCCACGAAGTGGGGAGCGTGGAGGCATTTAACGGCCAGCGCGCTTGCGCTCGCTTTCGGTCAGGTGACGCTTGCGCAGACGGATCGACTTGGGCGTGATTTCGACCAGCTCGTCGTCCTCGATGAACTCGACGCCGTATTCCAGCGTGCATTCAATCGGCGGCGTAATCTTGATCGCGTCTTCCTTGCCGCTGACGCGGAAGTTGGTCAGCTGCTTGGTACGCGTGGCGTTGACCACCAGGTCGTTGTCTCGGCTGTGGATGCCGACAATCATGCCTTCGTACACCGGGTCGTTCGGCTTGACGAACATACGGCCACGGTCGTCGAGCTTGCCCAACGCGTAGGTGAATATTTCACCCGCATCCATGGAAATCAGTACGCCGTTTTTACGGCCACCGATGTCGCCCTTGTGCGGCTCATAGCAGTCAAAAATGTTGGCGATCAGGCCGGAGCCGCGCGTCAAGTTCAGAAATTCGTTGGTGAAACCGATCAGGCCACGCGCCGGAATGCGGTATTCAAGGCGCACGCGGCCACGGCCGTCCGGATCCATGTTCACCAGCTCACCCTTGCGCTCGCCGAGCGCCTGCATCACGCCGCCCTGATGGCCTTCTTCGATGTCAGCCGTTACCAGCTCGATGGGCTCATGCTTTTCACCGTTCACGTCCTTCATCAGCACGCGGGGCTTGGACACGGCCAGCTCAAAGCCTTCGCGGCGCATGTTTTCCAGCAAGATGGTCAGGTGCAACTCGCCCCGGCCCATCACTTCAAAAATGCCTTCTTCGTCGGTTTCCTTGACGCGCAACGCAACGTTGTGCTGCAGTTCTTTTTGCAGGCGGTCCCAGATCTGGCGGCTGGTGACGTACTTGCCTTCGCGGCCAGCCAACGGGCTGGTGTTGACGCAAAAGTTCATGGTCAGGGTCGGCTCATCGACCTTGAGCATGGGCAGCGGCATGGGGTTGACCGGGTCGGTGATGGTCACGCCAATGCCGATGTCGGTCAGGCCGTTGATCAGCACGATTTCACCGGGGCCGGCCTCAAGCGCCTGCACGCGCTCCAGACCCTGGAAGGTCAAGACCTGATTGATACGGCCCTTGACGGCTTTGCCATCCGGACCTTCCATGACCATCACGTCCATCATGGGTTTGATGGTGCCCTGGCTGATACGGCCCACGCCAATCCGACCGACAAAGGTCGAAAAGTCGAGTGCCGAAATTTGCAGTTGCAGTGGCGCAGCCGGGTCACCCTTTTGGGCCGGTACGTGCTTGAGCACAGTATTGAACAGGGCCGACATGTCGGGGCCCCACTGCTCGCCTGGCGCACCTTCTACCAGTGACGACCAGCCGTTGATACCCGAGGCGTACACCACGGGGAAATCGAGCTGTTCATCGTTGGCGCCGAGCTTGTCGAACAAATCGAACGCCGCATTGACAACCTTGTCCGGGTTGGCACCCGGCTTGTCAACCTTGTTGACGACGACGATGGGCTTGAGGCCCAGGGCCAGCGCCTTCTTGGTCACGAAACGCGTTTGTGGCATCGGGCCTTCTTGCGCATCAATCAGCAGCACCACGCCATCGACCATGGACAGGGCGCGTTCGACTTCACCGCCGAAGTCGGCGTGGCCGGGGGTGTCGACGATGTTGATGTGCGTGCCTTCCCAGGTCACGGCGCAGTTCTTGGCCAGGATGGTGATGCCGCGCTCTTTTTCGATGGCGTTGTTGTCCATCACGGTGTCAACCACTTTTTCGTGGTCGGCAAAGGTGCCGGACTGGCGCAGCAATTGATCGACCATCGTGGTCTTGCCATGGTCGACGTGGGCGATGATGGCGATGTTTCGTATCTGTTTAGGGCTCATGGTTGACTTTCTGGGAACTTGAAAACGGGACTTGATGAATATTGAAAAGAGCCGCTCTCCGTTGTTTCGGAGGGGGCGGCCGTGAAAACCGGCGTTAAAACTTCAGCAGAACGCTGCGCCGATTGCAGCATGTCCTGGATTTCAATCAGGCTCAGCAAACGCTGGGGAATCAGCTCATCGCCAGTGATATGGGCAGAACCCAGAAATGCAGCCGGCGCACTGCCATAGACCTGCACCAGCGGCGCATCAGCACCCCACTCACCCCGACGCCGCAGGCCGCTCAAAAAACGTCCTGCATTATCAGCGTCGAGTGTGACCGAAGGGTAAGCAGCCACCAGCGACTGCGGCGGCAACAGGCAAGCATCACGTTCAGCTTCGCTCATTGCCTCCAGCGCGGCCAGCGTGATGCACTGTGAAGCCACAAAGCCGCCGGTTTCGATGCGCCGCAACGCGCCCAGGTACGCACCGCAACCCAGCGCTTCGCCGATGTCTTCGCCGAGTGTGCGGATGTAAGTTCCCTTGCTGCAGCTTACTATGATTTTAATAGCTGCTTGCGCGCGTGGGTCATGCGCCACAGCCATATTTAGCTTAAATATAGTGATGTGACGGGGTTCACGCTCTACTTCTATGCCCTTGCGTGCATATTCATAAAGCGCCTTGCCGTCTTTTTTCAAGGCGGAATACATCGGCGGAATCTGTGCCAGCGGGCCGGTAAAACGCTGCGCAATGCTCTCAAGCAACTCGGGCGTGATCTCGGGCACGGGCCGGGTTTCAATCACTTCGCCTTCGGCGTCGGCCGTCGTCGTCTTCTGGCCCAGCAGCAGCAGCGCCTCGTAGGTCTTGTCGGCGTCAAGCTGCAACTGGCTGAACTTGGTGGCCGCGCCAAAGCACAGCGGCAGCACGCCGGTCGCCAACGGATCGAGCGTGCCGGTGTGACCTGCCTTGTCGGCGCGCAGCAGCCATTTGGCCTTTTGCAGCGCCTGATTGCTCGACAGGCCCAAGGGCTTGTCGAGCAGCAGCACGCCGTGAACGGGACGTCGCTGGATTTTCTGGCGAGGAGAAGAGGATTGCGTCATAAGGCTCCGACAGGCTCTGCGCCGGGCCTGCCCGAACGCTGGTGGGCACCGTTATCCCCGAACCTGTCAAAAGGGGAACGGCGCGAACTCAGTCGTCCTGGGCGCGGGAAGAAACGGCCTTGGCGATCAAGGCGTTCAGGTCGGCGGCACGTTCGGTGGTTTGGTCGAAGTGAAAATGCAGGGTAGGCACGGTGTGCGTCATGAGACGCTTGAACAGGCCGTTGCGCAAGAAGCCGGCAGCCTGATTCAGCGCAATTTCGCACTCTTTCGGGTCACCAACCAGCACACTGAAAAACACCTTGGCATGGGCATAGTCAGGCGTGACTTCAACCGCCTGAACCGTCACCATACCAACGCGCGGGTCTTTCAACTCGCGCGCGATCAGTTCCGTCAGGTCACGCTGGATCTGGTCGGCAACACGAAAACTGCGGTTGGGAGTAGATGATTTTTTACGCATGGAATGAGGTCTGAAGTTGCAGTCCTTGTTTTAAGCAGATCGATCGCCAACCCGAAGGCTGACGATCGACCGTGTGCTTACAAAGTCCGGGCCACTTCCTTGATTTCAAAGAACTCCAGGATGTCACCGACTTCGATGTCGTTGTAGTTCTTCAGGTTCAAGCCGCACTCGAAGCCTTCCTTGACTTCCTTGGCATCGTCCTTGAAACGCTTGAGCGAGTCGAGTTCACCGGTAAAGATGACCACGTTCTGGCGCAGCAAGCGCAGCTTGGCGGTGCGGCGAACCACACCGGCGGTGACCATACAGCCGGCAATCGAGCCGATCTTGCTGACCTTGAAGACTTGGCGAATCTCGGCATTGCCAATAATTTCTTCCTTCTTGTCGGGCGTGAGCATGCCGGACATGGCAGCCTTGAGCTCGTCCACCGCGTCATAAATGATCTGGTAGTAGCGAATATCAACGCCGTTGTTCTCAGCCTGCTTGCGCGCCTGGGCGTCAGCGCGGGTGTTGAACCCGATCAGCACCGCCTTTGAAGCAATCGCCAGGTTGACGTCGGATTCGGAGATACCACCGACACCCGAGTACACCAATTGCACCTTGACCTCGTCGGTCGACAGCTTGAGCAGCGACTGGGCCAGCGCTTCCTGCGAACCCTGTACGTCGGCCTTGATGATGATCGGCAGCAGCTTGACTTCGCCAGCGTTGATATCGGAGAACATGTTCTCCAGCTTGGACGCTTGCTGCTTGGCCAGCTTGGTGTTGCGGAACTTACCTGCACGGTAAGTAGCGATTTCGCGGACACGGCGTTCGTCGGTCATGACCATGAAGTCGTCGCCAGCTTGCGGCACTTCCGTCAAGCCCTGAATTTCGACCGGAATCGAAGGGCCTGCCGTCTTGATCGGTTTGCCGTTTTCGTCGAGCATGGCGCGCACGCGGCCATAGGTCGAACCTGCCAGCACCACATCGCCCGCCTTCAGCGTACCGGACTGAACCAGCACGGTGGCCACCGGGCCACGGCCCTTGTCAAGGCGCGCTTCGATCACCAGACCCTTGGCCAGGGAATCGACCGAAGCCTTGAGTTCAAGCACTTCGGCCTGCAGCAACACCTGTTCAAGCAGTTCGTCAATACCGGCACCGGTGTGCGCCGAAACCGGCACAAACGGTGAGTCACCGCCAAACTCTTCGGGCACCACGCCTTCGGTGACCAGCTCACCCTTGACGCGCTCCATGTTGATGCCGGGCTTGTCGATCTTGTTGATCGCCACGACGATGGGAACGCCAGCGGCACGGGCGTGCTTGATGGCTTCCTTGGTCTGCGGCATCACGCCGTCGTCCGCTGCAACCACCAAAATCACGATGTCGGTAGCCTGCGCACCACGGGCACGCATGGCGGTAAACGCCTCGTGGCCCGGAGTGTCCAGGAAAGAGATCATGCCGCGCGGGGTTTCCACGTGGTAGGCGCCAATGTGCTGGGTAATGCCGCCAGCTTCACCGGTTGCCACCTTGGCACGACGAATGTAGTCAAGCAGTGAGGTTTTACCGTGGTCAACGTGACCCATGACCGTCACCACCGGTGCGCGCGACAGCGCTTCAGCCTGCTGGCCTTGCACATCGTCATCGGTGAAAGCTTCCGGATCATCCAGCGCAGCGGTGAGTGCCTTGTGGCCCATTTCTTCCACCACGATCATGGCGGTATCCTGGTCCAGCGGCTGGTTGATGGTGACCATCTGGCCCAATTTCATCAAATGCTTGATGACCTCGGACGACTTCACGCTCATTTTGTGCGCCAGTTCACCCACGGTGATGGTTTCGGGCACATGAACCTCAATCACCTTGAATTCAGTCGGCGCCACAAAGTTGGATTCAGGACGCACATCACGACCAGAACTGCGGCGGCCGCGTGCGCCAGGGCGGAAATTACCACGACCAGGAACCACCGGGGCGCCACGGCTCGGAATGCCTTTTTTCTTGGCAGCGTCATCTTTCCAGGTGGACGACAAGTTCTCGGACTTGACTTCTTTCTTGCCTGCAACGCCGGGGGCAGCAGGCGCAGCAGCGGGCACGCCTGGCTTGACAGCGCCAGGGGCTACAACTGGCTTGTGCAGCGTTCCCTTCATCGCAATCTTCGGATCCACATGCGGAACCAAGACACGCTTGGGCGCTGACAGCATGGCGCGAATGCCAGCGGCTTCGGCCTCGGCCTTGCGGCGACGCTCCTGCAAATCTACGGCCTTGGCCGCATCGGCCTGGAATTCAGCCGTTGCCTTGGCTTTGGCAGCAGCCTGCAGGGAAGCAGTTTCTGCGGCTTTGGCGGTGGCAGCTTCTGCGGCCTTGCTGGCCTTTTCTGCCGCGGCTGCATCAATCGCCTTTTGCGCATCGACATTCACAGCTGGCGCGGCGGGCGTTACGGGTGCGGCCGGTGCAGGCTTGAAGATTTTTCCAATGGTGGGCTTGACTTTTTTGGCTGCTTCTGCGGTCAGCGCGGCAGCCTGAGCAGTTGCCGCAGCCGCTGCTGCGGCCTGAGCTTCAGCTTGCGCCTTTTGGGCAGCTGCTTCTTCGCGTTCACGTTCACGCGCTGCTTCCTGGGCAGCTTGCGCATCCAGCAAGCGGCGTTTTTCAGTCAATTCTTCTTCTTGACGGCGCAGCAGTTCCGCATGGCGACTGGCTTCTTCTTCGCGGCGAACCAGTTCGGCATCTTCAGCAGCCTGTGCCTGCAGGGCAGCCGCTGCATCCACCCGAACTTCTTCGGGCTGATCAGCTTCGTCTTCGCGGCGGACAAAAGTACGCTTTTTACGCACTTCAACCTGAATGGTGCGGGCCTTGCCGGTGGAATCGGCCTGCTTGATTTCAGAGGTCGATTTTTTCACCAGCGTGATCTTTTTACGATCTGCCGCGACAGTGCCATGACTGGCATGGAGATAGCCGAGCAGCTTTTGCTTGTCGGACTCCGACAAGGGATCGCTGGCCTGCGTTTTGGCAACGCCGGCGCTGGTCAATTGCTCGATCAGGGTAGCGGGTGATTTATTCAATTCAGCTGCGAATTCAGCGACGGTAGTGGTACTGGACATATTTTGTTTTCCTGACTGGCCTGCATGATCATTACTCTTGGGCTGCTGCGGGTGCAGCAGCGTCGCCAGCGTCATCGGTAAACCAATGGGCGCGTGCAGTCATGATCAGGGCTTTGGCCTCGTCCGCAGACTGGCCGGTTATATCGGTAAGCTCATCCACGGCCAGATCGGCCAGGTCGTCACGGGTGGCAACACCCGCTTCGGTCAATTTGTCAATAAGCTCGGGCGAAAGGCCTTCAACGTCACGCAGATTTTGCGAGACGCCACCGGCATCTTCTTCCTTGACAATTTCCATTGTCAAAAGGGCGTCTTTGGCGCGCATACGCAACTCGTTGACCGTGTCTTCGTCAAAAGTCTCGATTTCGAGCATTTCCTGCAAGGGCACATAGGCCACTTCTTCCAAGCTGGTGAAGCCCTCGGAAATCAGGATATCGGCGATTTCCTGGTCTACATCGAGCTTTTCCATGAACAGCTTGCGGCTGCTGTCGGTCTCAGAAGCCTGCTTCTGGGCCGACTCATTGGCATCCATGATGTTGATCTTCCAGCCGGTCAGCTCGGACGCCAGGCGCACGTTCTGGCCGCCACGACCAATGGCGATAGCGAGATTTTCCTCATCCACCACCACATCCATGGCGTGACGCTCTTCGTCAACCACGATGGACGACACGTTGGCTGGTGCCAGAGCACCAATCACGAACTGCGCCGGGTCTTCGCTCCAGAGCACGATATCGACACGCTCGCCGGCCAGCTCGTTGGTCACGCCGTTGACACGGGTGCCGCGAACGCCAACACAGGTGCCGATAGGATCGACGCGCTTGTCATGCGACAGAACGGCAATCTTGGCGCGCGAACCGGGGTCACGGGCGCAGGTCTTGATTTCGAGCAAGCCTTGCTCGATTTCAGGCACTTCCTGGCGAAACAGCTCGATCATGTATTCGGGCGAGGTGCGCGACAAAATAATGGGTGCACCACGCAGCGTGGTATCGACTTCCATGATCATGGCGCGCACACGGTCGCCGGTGCGCAAGTTTTCCTTCGGAATCATGTCGCTGCGGCGCAGTCGACCTTCAACCCGGCCTGACTCGACGATCAAATCGCCCTTGTCCATGCGTTTGACGGTGCCGACAAAAATCTTGTCGCCGCGCGACATGAAGTCGTTGAGCAGCATTTCGCGCTCGGCATCACGGATTTTTTGCAGAATGACCTGCTTGGCGGCTTGCGCGCCAATGCGGCCAATCGGCAGGCTCTCAATCGGCTTTTCGATGTAGTCGCCTTCTTCGATGTCGGAGATTTCATCACGGGCATCGGTTACCAACTCTTCAGCTTCCGGGTTTTGCAGTCCGGCCTCGTCAGCCACGACCAGCCAGCGGCGAAAGGTTTCATATGTTCCGCTGTCACGGTCTACCGCGACACGAATATCCACACCTTCGGGATACACCTTCTTGGTGGCAGAGGCAAGCGCAAGCTCGACGGCACCAAAGACGACGTCACGCTCAACGTTTTTTTCACGCGAGATGGCATCAACCAACATCAACAGTTCGCGATTCATTTCACAAGCCTGCCTTTCTAAATTAATTCTCAATGGATTTATCAGCAGCCAGCTTGGGTCTGCGGCCCTTGAAATCGACAACCGGCGCCAAACGCGCCTGCTGGATTTCATCGAGCGTGAAGCCGAGCGCTTGCAGCGGCGCGGGAATTCTTTTTTTGCTTATTTTCTGGCCAAGCTTGACGGCAGGCTCATCACTCCAGACGATTTGCCAGCCCGCAATGCCGTCTACCGGCTCAGCGCGCTCCAGCGTGCCGCGGAATTTCTTGCGACTGGCAGAGACCGTCGAACCTGCGGTTGCCGCCACGCCAATCGGTGCCTTCAGAGTGATGTCAATCAACTCCCCGGCAAACCGTTCAAAATCTTTTTCATGGCGCAGGGGCCGGTCAATACCTGGGGAACTGACTTCAAGCCGCGAATATTCAGCACCTTCGACTTCAAGCACGAACTGCAATTGACGCGTGACTTTTTCACAGTCCTCGGCATTGATGAACTGCACCGCTTCAGGCGCCGTGCCGGCAACATAAGGCATGTCAATCGTGACACGCAGCAAGCCGCCGCTGGTGCGCTCAACCTCTATCAGCTCGTAGCCAAGTCCTGTTACCGTTTGTTCAATCGTCTCTTGCAAAGCCATTCAGTCTTTCGTTCCTTATTTTCTATCTCTTGTTTTTGCCCATACGCAAAAACAAACGCCCAAAAAAAATGGGCGGTGAAAACCCGCCCATTTGGTCGTGTGAAGCGCGTATTCTAGCGCAGCTTGCCCTGCATTGCAACAATTTTCGTGCCCAAAACCTGGGCTGGCAGCCGCAAATACTTGTAGTCCACGGCCCGTGTCATTCCTGGGCTACCAATATTTGCGTATAAGGATGGCGCGGCGTGTCCAGCACCTCCTGGACACTGCCAGATTCGACGATTTCGCCGTCTTTCATCACCATCACGTCGTGGGCCATGGCGCGAATGACATCCATATCGTGGGTGATGAGCAAGTAGCTCAGGCCCCTCTCCCTTTGCAACCGCTGCAGCAGCGCCAGCACCTGCTTTTGAATCGTCACATCGAGCGCACTGGTCGGCTCATCGAGCACCAGCAAGCTGGGGTTGATGATCAGCACCCGCGCAATCGCCAGCCGCTGGCGCTGCCCGCCCGAAAACTCATGCGGATAGCGCCGCAGCAAGCCCGGAAACTGCGCCTCGCTCATGCCGACATCCGTCAGCGATTGCTCAACGCGCAGCCTTCTTTCGCCCGGCCCCAGCAAGGGTTCATGCACCAAGAGGCCCTCTTCCACAATTGCCTCAACTGTCATGCGCGGCGACAGCGACGAAAACGGGTCTTGAAACACCACCTGGACCACCCGGCGAATCGCCTTGTTGCCGGCGGCCTGAAGGCTCCAGGATTGCCCTGCCGCCTGCAATTGTCCGGAAAATTTCAGCAGCCCCAAACTGGCCAGCGCCAAGGTCGATTTTCCGGAACCTGATTCACCGACGACGCCCAGCGTTCTGCCGGGAAGAATAGTGAACGTGGCCGCTTTGACGGCGACAAATTCGCCGCTTTTAAACCAGCCCCGGATGCCGGCAATAGCCACCGGATAGCCCACCCGCAAGTCGCGGGCCTGCATGACCGGCACAGAATCCGGCGCAAGGCTGGCTGACACCACGTCGCGCACCGGTTTGCTGTCAATCAATTTACGCGTGTACGGGTGCCGGGGCCGCGCAAACACGTCGGCAACACTGCCCTGCTCCACAATATGGCCGTTTTCCATGACCGCGACCCGATCCGCAAAGCGGCGCACCAGATTCAGGTCGTGGGTAATCAGGAGCACCGCCATGCCGTTGCGCCGTTGCAAGTCACTGAGCAAGTCCAGGATCTGGCTGCGCAGCGTGACGTCAAGCGCCGTGGTCGGCTCGTCAGCCAGCAGCAGTTTGGGACTGCAGGCCAGCGCCATCGCGATCATGGCGCGCTGACGCTGGCCGCCTGACAACTGGTGCGGAAAGGAATTGGCCCGCCGTTCAGGCTCGGTGATGCCGGTATCTGCTATTAACTTAATAGCTGCTTGCGCCGATGCAGCCTGCACAAGGCCCTGTTTTAGCTGTAAAACTTCAGCAATCTGGTCGCCCACGGTAAACAGGGGGTTCAATGCCGTCATGGGCTCCTGAAAAATCATGGCGATGTCCCGCCCACGAATGCCGCGCAGCGCCTGCTCAGGCAAAGACAGCAAATCGCCCAAGCTACCCGAGGTTTCAAACAACGCTTGCCCGCTGATCTCGGCATCCTGAACCAGCCGCAGCAGGCTCAGCGCCGTCACCGTCTTGCCCGAACCCGATTCGCCCACCAGCGCCAGCTTTTCTCCGGGCGCGATGGAAAAGTTGATGTCACGCACGACTTCCTTGCCGGCAAAGGATACGCGCAGATTTTTGACTTCCAGCAGCAGTCTGGGCGAAGCGACAGGTATCGGGCTCATGCATCCACCTTTCGCGGATCCAGCGCGTCCCGCAAAGCATCGCCCATGAAAGTCAGCAGCAGCAAGGTGATGACCAGGACGGCAAAAGTCGACATCGATATCCACCAGGCGTCGATATTGGCCTTGCCCTGGCTGAGCAGTTCGCCCAGCGAAGGCGTTCCCGGCGGCACGCCCAACCCGAGAAAATCCAGCGACGTCAACGCCAAAATGGCCGCACTCATGCGAAATGGCAAGAAAGTCACCACGGGCGTCAAACTGTTCGGCAATATATGTCGCCACATTATCTGTAGATTACTTACGCCAAGCGCTTTGGCTGCGCGCACATAGTCCATCTGGCGATTACGCAAAAACTCGGCGCGCACGTAGTCCGACAACCCCATCCAGCCAAACAGGCTGAGCAGCAACAAAAGCACGCCCACGCTGGGCGCAAAAATGGCGCTGAAAATAATCAACAGGTACAGCTCAGGCATGGAGCCCCAGATTTCCATGAAACGCTGACCAATCAGGTCGGTCTTGCCGCCGGCATAGCCCTGAACGGCACCGGCAATCACCCCCATCACAACGCCGATGGAAGTCAGCGCAAGTCCAAATAGCACGCTGAGCCGAAAACCGTAAATCAGCTGCGCCAACAAATCGCGGCCCCGGTCATCGGTGCCCAACAGGTTGTCGCGCGATGGAGCCGACGGGTTGGGCTCCTTGGCAAAGTAATTAATGGTGCGCGCGCCATACGGATTCGGTGGATAAATGGCCCAGTTACCGCCCTGGCTCAGTTTGCTGCGAATGAACGGGTCGAGGTAATCGGTCGGCGTATCAAAGTCGCCATCGAAAGTTTTTTCTGAATAGTCTTTCAGCAACGGAAAGTACAGCGTGCTCTGGTAACGCACGACCAGCGGCTTGTCGTTTGACAGCACTTCGGCAAACAGGCTGAACACGACCAGCAGGCAAAACAGCACCAAGCTCCAGTAGCCCAGCCGGTTGCGCCGAAACCGCTGCCAGGCACGGCGTGAAGGCGAAATTGAGGCCCCTACGCTTGTCGCTTCGCGTACTGCGCTGCTCACGGCGTCAGCGGCGTCTCTGGCTTCAATCGAATTTGACACGCGGATCCACCCACACATAACAAAGGTCGCTGATGAGCTTGGTGACAAGGCCAATCAGGGTAAACAAATAAAGGGTGCCCAGCACCACCGGGTAATCGCGCCGGATCACGCTTTCGTAGCTGAGCAAGCCCAGCCCGTCGAGGGAAAACAGCGTTTCAATCAACAGCGAGCCGGTAAAAAATGCCCCGATAAAGGCCGCCGGAAAGCCGGTGATGATCGGAATCAGGGCGTTGCGAAACACATGCTTCCACAGCACCTGCCGCTCGCTCAGCCCTTTGGCCCGGGCCGTCAACACATACTGTTTGCGGATTTCTTCCAGAAACGAATTCTTTGTCAGCACCGTGGTCACGGCAAAACTGCCCAACACCATGGCAATGATGGGCAGCGTGATATGCCAGAGGTAGTCGGTAATACGCGCGCCCCAACCCAGCGTTTCCCAGTTGGCCGAGGTCAATCCGCGCAGCGGAAACCATTGCAATTGCCCGCCAAATACCACCAGCAGCGCCACGCCCAGCACAAAGCCCGGAATGGCGTAGCCGATCAGCACAATCAGCGTGGTTAAAAAGTCAAACCGCGAGCCGGCCCGCACTGCCTTGGCCACGCCCAGCGGAACGGCAATCAGGTAGCTGATGAAAAAAGTCCACAGCCCCAGGCTGACCGACACCGGCAACTTTTCCTTGACCAGTTGCCAGACATCCTTGTGCTGGTAAAAACTGTTGCCCAAATCAAAGCGGGCAAAGCGCCCCAGCATCTGAAAAAATCGCTCATGCACCGGCTTGTCAAAGCCATACAGCACCTTGATTTCCTCAATGCGCTCGGCATCCACGCCTTGGCGTCCCCGATAACCCGCGCCCGCAGTGGCAGCACGTTCGCCACCTGAATCGCGCCCCTGCAGTTGCGCCACCATTTGTTCGACCGGCCCGCCCGGCACGAACTGCACCATGGCGAAAGTCAGCAGCAGCACGCCGAACAAAGTCGGAATCATCAACAGCAGGCGTTTGAGGATGTAGCTGGCCATGTCGTTTTCTTGAGGTTCTGGTTTTCCGTTATTTGTTGGACGCGGACGCCCACCAAGTGCTCATCGCCCAAGTGTCGGGCTGGTAATACGGCGGAATGGTGGCCGGCAGCACAAATGGCCGTGGCCGGTAGCCAATCAAAAACGCGTCGCCGTAGTACTGCGGCACCGAGTAATAGCCGTTCGTCAGCACCCGGTCCAGCGCGCGCATGGCGGCGCTGAGTTCAGGCCGGGTCTTGGCGGTCACCACTTTTTGCAACAGCGCATCCACCGCCGGGTCGGCAAGGCCCCAGACATTCGAAGATCCGTGCGTGGTGGCGGCCTTCGAGCCGAAAAGCTCCAGCAACTCGCCGCCCGGCGCAGTGCTGCCCGGCAGGCGCAGCGTGGTGATCTCAAAATCAAAAGCGTCCATCTTCTGTTTACCCAGCGAAAAATCGACGATGCGATAAGTCATGGTGATGCCGAGCTTTTCCAGCGCTTTTTGAAACGGCCCGACGATGCGCACCAATGAAGGCTGGTCATTCAGGAACTCCATCGTGAAGGCTTCGCCCTGGGCGTTGCGCAATGCGCCATCGCGGTAAGTCCAACCGGCCTCACGCAGCAGCGCCTGGGCCTGGCGCATGTTGTCCCGCAGGCTGCCGGGCGGGGTGGTGCTGGGTGATAACGGCACAGGCCCAAACACTTCAGGCTTGAGCCTGGCGCGCAGCGGCTCCAGCAAGGCCAGCTCGTCAGGCTTGGGCAGGCCTTCTGCATGAAATTCACTGTTCGGAAAGTAGCCGTTGACGCGTTTGTACAACCCGTAAAACAGCTGGCGGTTCATCCATTCGAAATCCATCGCCAGGCCAATCGCCTTGCGCACGCGGACATCCTGGAACTTGGGCTTGCGCAGATTGAACACATAGCCCTGAAAGTCGCCAGGGTTGCGGTTTTCAAAAGCACGCTTGACCAGTTCGCCCGAGGTGAAGGCCTTGCCGGTGTACTGGCGCGCCCAGTTGCGCGAGATAAATTCACGCAAAAAATCGAATTCGCCCGCCTTCAGCCCCTCAAAGCGCGAGGTTTCATCAAGGTAAATCTTGAAGCTGATGCGGTCAAAGTTGAACTGGCCCTTGCGGCTGGGCAGGTTGACGCCCCAATAAGCCGGGTCACGTACATACGTGATGTCGCGCCCCATGGCGGGGCTGGCCACCTTGTAAGGGCCGGAGCCAATCGGAATTTCAGAGACGATCTTGTCAAACGGCTTGGCTTGACCGTTGACCTGGCCCCAATCGCGGCTGAATACCGGCATACCGCCCACCACCAGCGGCAACTCGGGGTTGGGCGTCAAAAAATCAAACCGCACCATGCGCTCGGACAGCACGGTGACGCCTTTGACTTCAGCGTAAATCGTGCGGTACTGCGGCGCGGCGAGTTTGCTGGTGAGCTGGGTGTAGGAATGCAGCACATCGGCGGCCAATACGGGCGCGCCATTGTGAAAACGGGCTTTGTCATTCAGGTGAAACGTCACCGACAGCTTGTCAGGTGCCAGCGTCACGTCATCGGCCAGCAGCCCGTAAGCGGTGGTCGGTTCTTCCGAGTTGCCGGTCAACAGGCTTTCGATCAGCAGCAAGCCCAAACCATACGGTGCGGTGCCGCGCAAGGTGAACGGGTTGAACTTGTCAAAGTTGGTGGGCCGGGTCGGCGGCACCATGCGGATTTCGCCGCCTTTGGGGGCGTCCGGGTTGACGTAGTCAAAGTGTGTAAAGCCGGGCGCGTACTTGATGTCGCCAAACTGCGCATAAGCGTGGCCCGCCCAGCTGGCTGGGGCAAGGCACACCATGCCGACCATCGTCAAGGCCCGTAAAAAAATCAAATCCCGCATGCGACAATTCTGCACTACTTAAGTTGGCAAGATTTTGCAGTCTGCGGAGCACTAAACCGCCAGCCTGCGCAAAACCGTTGCCGCATCACACGCACACACTGGAGCATCAAAAATGGGTTTTCTCACCGGCAAAAAATTGTTGATTACGGGCGTGCTGTCCAAGCGATCCATCGCTTACGGCATTGCCCAGGCCTGCCACGCGCAAGGCGCGGAGCTGGCCTTCAGCTACGTCGGCGAGCGCTTCAAAGACCGCATCACCGAATTTGCAGCCGACTTTGACTCCAGCCTGATTTTTGACTGCGATGTCGGCTCCGACGAGCAGATCGACAAACTGTTTGTGGACTTGGCCAAGACCTGGCCCACCTTTGACGGCTTTGTCCACAGCATTGGTTACGCACCGCGCGAAGCGATTGCCGGCGACTTCCTGGACGGCCTGTCGCGTGAAAACTTCCGCATCGCGCATGAGATAAGTGCCTACAGCTTTCCGGCGATGACCAAGGCGGCCCTGCCCTACTTCAACCCAAAATCCGCCGTGCTGACGCTGACTTACCTCGGCGCTGAACGCATCATTCCGCACTACAACACCATGGGCCTGGCCAAGGCCAGCCTGGAATCGTCGGTGCGCTACCTGGCCGAATCGCTCGGCCCCAAGGGCATGCGGGCAAACGGCCTGAGCGCCGGCCCCATCAAGACACTGGCCGCCAGCGGCATCAAGGACTTCGGCAAGCTGCTGGGCATGGTGGCCGCCGCATCACCCATGCGCCGCAACGTGACGATTGAAGATGTGGGCAATGTGGCAGCGTTCCTGATGAGCGATCTGGCTTCAGGCGTGACGGCTGAAATCACCTACGTGGACTGCGGTTTCAGCAGCACCGCTGGTGCCAGCCGCGACAGCGAATCCGTCGCCTGATTTTATATAAAAAGTGCCGCTTGCGCATATTCCACGGGCGCATGCAGCTATTTATTCAATAGCAAATTTCCTGAACGATTCATCATGCAGCGACGCTTTTTCCTGTCCCTGATTGGCTTGGAGCTCGCGGGCGCGTTGCATCCGGCCATCGCGGGCAAGCTGGCGGCGCTTCCCGCTCCCCAAGCCCCGCCGCCATTGATGCTGGCCAATGTCTACCGTCCGGGCATCGTGCTGGCAGACTACTGGGTCAGCGAAAAATTCGATGGCGTGCGCGGCTACTGGGACGGCCAGCAACTCTGGACACGCGGAGGCGAACGCGTCGCGGCACCTGCCTGGTTCACGGCGGGCTGGCCCCAAGTCGCGATGGACGGCGAACTCTGGGCCGGCCGGGGCCAGTTTGGCAAGGCCTTGTCCACGGTGCGCCAGCAAACGCCCAACGATTCCGCCTGGCGTGTGATGCGTTTCATGGTGTTCGACCTGCCCGCGCAAAGCGGCCCGTTCACCGACCGGATTCCGGTCTTGAATGGGGTGGTGAGCCAGATTGACCAGCAGTGGGTTCAGGCCGTAGTGCAGCTGAAAGTGGCCAGCCCCCAGGCGCTGCAGCTTTTACTGGCCCAAACCGTCAAAAATGGCGGTGAAGGTCTGATGCTGCATCGCGGCGCTTCGCTTTACAAAGGCCTGCGCACTGACGACCTGCTCAAGCTCAAGACCCACGAAGACGCCGAAGCCACCGTAGTGGCGCATATTCCGGGTCAAGGCAAATACGCTGGCAAGCTGGGCGCGCTGCTGCTTGAAATGCCCGCCGTTAACGGCAAGCCCGCGCAGCGCTTCAAACTGGGCACCGGTTTCAGCGATGCCCAGCGACAGAATCCACCGGCGGTGGGCCAGCGCGTGACCTATCGCTTCAGAGGCGTGAACGACAGCGGTATTCCGCGTTTTGCCAGCTTCGTGCGAATCCGCGAAGACTGACCTGCTGACGCCGCGCCCGCAAACCTGCCTGCACCGGCTTGCGGGCTGACGCCCTGCTTAGTTCTTGACGCAGTCGGCGTAATAACGGACTTTCCCTTTCGCATCGACTTGCTCGACCAGGCCATGAATGTCGGTTTCAAACCCAGGGCACTGGGCGTTGAACTCGCGGGAAAACTTCAGGTAATCAACAATTTTCTTGTTGAACACCTCGCCCGGAATCAACAGCGGAATACCCGGCGGGTAAGGCGTCACCAGCCCGACGGTGATGCGGCCTTCGAGGTGGTCAATTTCCACGCGCTCGGTGGTGCGGTGGGCGATGTGGGCAAACGCATCGCTCGGTTTCATGGCTGGCGTCAGGTCGCTCAGGTACACATCGGTCGTCAGGCGGGCAATGTCGTATTTGGCGTACAGGGTGTGGATGTGCTGGCACAAATCTGCCAGCCCCATGCGTTCGTACTTCGGAAACTTCTGGCAGAACTCGGGCAGGATGCGCCACATCGGCTGGTTCTTGTCATAGTCGTCCTTGAACTGCTGCAGCGCCGTCAACAGCGTGTTCCAGCGGCCCTTGGTGATGCCGATGGTGAACAGAATGAAAAAGCTGTAGAGGCCGGTTTTTTCAACGATCACGCCATGCTCGGCCAAAAACTTGGTCACGATGCTGGCCGGAATGCCGGTCTTGGCAAACTTGCCGTTCAAGTCCAGCCCCGGCGTGACGATGGTGGACTTGATCGGATCCAGCATGTTGAAGCCGGTCGCCATCTGGCCAAAGCCGTGCCAGTTATTGGCCCCGTTTTTGGACGTCTTGGCGCTGCGCGACTCGCCCTTGATGATCCAGTCCTTGGCCTCGCCAATGCCTTCTTCGACCAGCTTGTCCGGTCCCCAGACCTTGAACCACCAGTCGCTGCCGTATTCCTCGGCGATCTTGCGCATGGCGCGGCGGAAGTCGAGCGCTTCGGCAATGCTTTCTTCGACCAGTGCGGTGCCTCCCGGCGGCTCCATCATGGCAGCGGCCACGTCGCAGCTGGCAATGATGCTGTATTGCGGCGAGGTCGAGGTGTGCATCAGGTAGGCCTCGTTGAAGAGGTGCCTGTCGAGCTTGACGTTTTGCGAATCCTGCACCAGCACATGGCTGGCCTGGCTGATGCCGGCCAGCAGCTTGTGAATTGACTGCGTGGCATATACCACCGCGTTTTTCGGCCGGATGCGGTTCTTGCCCATCGAGTGGTAAGTGCCATAAAAAGGGTGAAACGCTGCGTGCGGCAGCCAAGCCTCATCAAAATGCAGGTTGTCGATGTAGCCGTCAAGCATGCCCTTGATGGTTTCGGTGTTGTACAGCACACCGTCATAGGTCGACTGCGTCAGCGTCAACACGCGCGGCTTGACCGTAGCGGCATCCACACCGTTCAGCAACGGATTGGCGGCAATTTTGGCGCGGATGGCGTCCGGCTCAAACTCACTTTGCGGAATCGGGCCGATGATGCCGAAATGGTTGCGCGTCGGCTTCAAAAACACCGGAATCGAGCCGGTCATGATGATGGCGTGCAGGATCGACTTGTGGCAGTTGCGGTCGACCACCACCACATCGCCCGGCGCCACGGTGTGGTGCCAGACCATCTTGTTCGACGTTGACGTGCCGTTGGTCACGAAAAAGCAGTGGTCGGCATTAAAGATGCGCGCCGCATTGCGCTCGCTGGCACCAATCGCGCCGTTGTGGTCCAGCAGCTGGCCGAGTTCTTCCACCGCATTGCACACGTCCGAGCGCAGCATGTTCTCGCCATAAAACTGGTGGTACATCTGGCCGACCGGGCTTTTCAGGAAAGCCACGCCGCCGGAGTGACCGGGGCAATGCCAGGAATAAGAGCCGTCTTCCGCGTAGTCCAGCAGGGCCTTGAAAAACGGCGGCTGCACGCCTTCGAGGTAGCTTTTGGCTTCGCGGATGATGTGGCGCGCCACGAACTCGGGCGTGTCCTCAAACATGTGGATGAAGCCGTGCAGTTCGCGCAGGATGTCGTTCGGGATGTGGCGCGAGGTCTTGGTCTCGCCATACACGTAAATCGGCACATCGAGGTTTTTGCGCCGCACTTCGGTGATGAAGTTGCGCAAGTCCAGCACGGCCGGGTCCAGATCAGGGCCGGGTGTGAATTCTTCGTCGTCAATCGACAAAATAAAGGCGCTGGCGCGGCTTTGCTGCTGCGCAAACTGCGATAAATCACCGTAACCGGTGACGCCCAGCACCTCAAAGCCTTCGCTTTCTATGGCTTGGGCGAGTGCGCGAATCCCCAGGCCCGAGGTGTTCTCGGAACGGAAATCTTCGTCAATGATGACAATTGGAAAGCGAAATTTCATGGCATGTGCAATCTGGTTAGCCCGAACCTGTCGGAGGGCATGGAAAAACGTTCAAAAACCCAGGCAGGTTGAGCCCGAACGGTCGGATAAATATCAATTTTTTTGGGCAATTTTCAGATTAGCCAATCTGCAATTTTCACCTATCTCTGAAGCCAGGCGATGGGCTGGCAGGACAAAGACTTTTTTCAGACTGCGAAGTGTAAGGATGTCGTGCGTCAGCGGGCTTGCCCAACGCCTGCGTGACTGAGAATAGGGGACAACATCGGAAAAGGGAAAACTATGGATACATCGACCGTTTGGTGGATTCTGGCCGGCTGCGCAGTCGCCGTTGAATTGGTGACAGGCACTTTTTACCTGCTCATGCTGGCGCTGGGCTTCACCGCCGGTGCGCTGGGCGCGTACATGGGACTGGCGGTTATAGGCCAGATGCTGCTGGCGGCGGCCATTGGCGGCGGTGCAGTCGCTGTGTGGCACTGGCGCCGAAGCCAAAGCCCGGCCCCTCTGGCGGCCAACGCCAATCCCGATGTCCATCTGGACATTGGCGAGACAGTTCACGTGGTACGGTGGAATGCTGACGGCACGGCCAGTGTGTATTTTCGCGGCGCGCAATGGACGGCCGTTGCAGCCGATCCAGCCGCAATATCAATCCCGGGAAATTTCCGGATCAAGGAAATGCGCGGAAATCGCTTGGTCATCGAAAGGCTGTAAAAAGCACACGGGTTGAATCCTTGGCCACCTACTCAAGCGCCTTTAATTTTAAGCAACGGAGATTTCATGGAAATAGCACTCGTCATCCTCATCCTGGCTGGCATTTTTATTGTGCAAAGCATCAAGGTGGTGCCGCAGCAAAACGCCTGGGTCGTGGAACGCCTGGGCAAATACAACGGCACCCTGACGCCAGGCCTGAATTTCCTGATTCCTTTTGTCGACCGCGTGGCCTACAAGCACAGCCTGAAGGAAATTCCGCTCGATGTGCCCAGCCAGGTGTGCATTACGCGCGACAACACGCAGTTGCAAGTCGATGGCATTTTGTATTTTCAGGTGACTGACGCGATGCGGGCCAGCTACGGCTCGTCGAACTACATCGTGGCGGTCACGCAACTGGCACAAACTTCGCTGCGTTCGGTGATCGGCAAGCTGGAGCTGGACAAGACCTTTGAAGAGCGCAACATCATCAACGCCCAAGTGGTGGCCGCCATTGACGAAGCGGCGCTGAACTGGGGTGTGAAGGTGCTGCGCTACGAAATCAAGGACTTGACGCCCCCGAAGGAAATCCTGCACGCCATGCAGTCGCAAATCACCGCTGAACGTGAAAAGCGCGCGCTGATTGCCGCCTCGGAAGGCCGCAAGCAAGAGCAAATCAACATCGCCACCGGCGAACGCGAAGCGTTTATCGCCCGCTCAGAAGGTGAAAAGCAGGCCGCCATCAACAATGCGCAAGGCGAAGCCTCCGCGATTCTAGCGGTGGCTGAAGCCAATGCGCGCGCGATTGAAGTGGTCGCCATCGCCATTCGCCAACCCGGCGGCGAACTGGCCGTGCAGCTCAAGGTGGCCGAAAAAGCCGTCGAGGCTTATTCGCGGGTCGCCAGCGACGCCACGACCACGCTCATCGTGCCCAGCAACATGACCGAAGTGTCAGCGCTGATCACGTCGGCCATGAAAATGGTGCAATCGAACAAGGCTTGATGCCAGCGCCGGGACTACGACAATTCAAGACGGCGGCGTTTTTCGCCGCTAACGATGTAAAAATATTCGCCGTCGCTGTCGAGAAAAAATACGTTGGCTAAAGTAAATTTTCCAGATTTTTCAGCACTTCGGTAATGTTCCCGCCGAAGTCCTTCACATAACTGGCGGCCTCCAACAATCCTGCCGCACCAAGTGAATACCATTTGCGCCGAGGCTTGGCACTGGTCACTTCTTTAACGACTACTTCCAGGTTGTCAGCCACCTCCGCAGCCTTGTCTTTTTTATCCTCAGGCAGTGCCGCAATGATCTGGGCCACTTGCTTTTGCAATGCTTCCAGCAAGTCTTTTCGCTCTCCCGGTGCTTGCTGCTGCACCATGTTCGTGCAGTTCGTCAGAGTCTGGCCGACCTGGCTGTTGGTTACGTTGCCGCCAATATGAATGCTGTTGCCGTCGTTCATCGTTTTGTTTCCTTTAACATAGTCGCCTTGCACAATAAAGGTGATGCCTTCCTTCTCTTGCACCTTGGCGGCGCGCAATTGCAATCTGGGGTCTTCACGCTTTTTCAGCTTTTTTAGCTCCTGCCTTTGAAGGAGCAGGGGTTCCAACTCTTTCTGCGCCTGATTGAATCCCGCCTTGCGGCTTGCATGTTGGCACACCGCCTTTCCTCCAGGCTTCAGTATCTGATACTCCGCCAAATCCAGCCCTTCCAGACTGAATCGCCCCGGGTTTTGAGGAGGCTCAAATCTCTGAGAGGATTGAGCCATGAAGAAGTCAAACAAGTTTTCACCCGAGGTTCGAGAACGCGCA
>NZ_JAXCHR010000013.1:0-105481 GCF_035984465.1 Polaromonas sp. CG_9.5 | reverse complement strand
GCGTTCTTGCAGCTGAAGTTGCTGATACTGCTGGAGTTTTTTCATCTTCACACCTTAGTTGAATAAAGGTGTTGCACTTCAGATTTGAGTCCGCCATGCGCAAGCTGTCTTTTTGATGAAAAAATGATCGTTTTTTATTCAGAACGCATGCGCTCTGAAGCTCAAGAGCGCCGCGTCAGCAGTTGGGACGCCAATTGCTTCAAGGCGTCACTGTAAGGATTTTCGGGAAAGGTTTGCAAGGCGTCCAGCGCCCGTTGCGCTTCTGCTGCGGCAGCATCGCGCGTGGCTTGCATGGCGCCCGTTTGTTGCACGATGGCAATGATCTGTGCCATTTCCCCGGTGTGCCCGGTTTCAATGGCCTGCCGGATGGTGGCGCGCTCGGCGTCGGTGCCGCGCTGCATCGCAATGATGAGCGGCAGCGTCACCTTGCCTTCGCGCAGGTCATCGCCCAGGTTCTTGCCCATTTCCAGCACTTCGCCGTCGTAGTCCAGCACATCATCAATGACCTGAAAGGCCGTGCCCAGCGCCTGCCCGTAATCGGCGCAATGCTGCTCGACGGACGGGGAAGATTGCGCCAGCAGGGCCGCCAGCCGGGCGCTGGCTTCAAACAGCTTGGCCGTCTTGGAGCGGATGACGCGCAAATAGCCGTCTTCGGACAACGCTGCATCATGCATGTTCATGAGCTGCAAAACTTCGCCCTCGGCAATCACATTGGTGGCTTCCGCCAGCGTTTGCATGATGCGCATGTCGCCGACTTCCACCATCATCTGAAACGCCCGGGAATACAAAAAATCACCCACCAGCACGCTGGCCGGGTTGCCGAACACTTCATTGGCGGTCGAGCGCCCCCGGCGCAAGGTGGACTCATCGACGACATCGTCATGCAGCAAAGTCGCGGTGTGAATGAATTCCACCACTGCCGCCAGATTGAAGCGCTGGTCACCGCGGTAGTCCAAGGCACCGCACATCAGCAGCACCAGCGCAGGCCGCAGACGCTTGCCGCCCGCAGCAATGATGTATTGCGACACTTGGGCCACCAGCGGAACTTCAGATTGAAGCCGGCGGGCAATGACCGCATCCATGGCGCGCATGTCGTCAGCAATCAGGGACAGGGCAGCAGCGGTGCTTGAAGAGTTGGCAGACAAGAGAAAGTCCAGAGGTTGAGTGTGCGCAGATTATAGGAAGCCCAGCAGTCCCTTCATTACGCCAGAAATCGCGCAAAAACAAGCCGTACTCGACATTTTTTATGCATGATGCTAGAATCTTGGGCTCTGTGGAAATCCGTCCGCAGAACTCAATTTACGAGGGTTTACATGTACGCGGTCATAAAAACCGGTGGCAAACAATACAAAGTTGCTGCTGGAGAAAAAATTAAAGTAGAACAGATTGCTGCGGACGTAGGCCAAGAGATCGTTATTGACCAGGTATTGGCTGTCGGCGAAGGCAGTTCAATCAAGGTTGGTACGCCCTTGGTTTCCGGCGCAACTGTTACTGTCACGGTGCTGTCTCACGGCAGAGGCGACAAGGTTCGCATTTTCAAAATGCGCCGTCGCAAGCACTATCAGAAACGCCAGGGTCACCGGCAGAACTTCACTGAACTGCAAATCGGCGCGATCGTCGGTTAATCAGTTCAGCACCAGGAGTAACTAAAAATGGCACAGAAAAAAGGCGGCGGCTCAACGCGAAACGGGCGTGATTCACAGCCCAAGATGCTTGGCGTCAAGAAATTTGGCGGCGAAGTCATCAACGCAGGCAGCATCATCGTGCGCCAGCGTGGCACCCAGTTCCACCCGGGCGTCAATGTCGGCATCGGCAAAGACCACACCTTGTACGCACTGGTTGACGGTCAAGTCTCCTTTTCGATCAAGGGCTCGATGAACAAGCGCACTGTCAATGTGACCTCGGCGTAAGCTGATCACTTCGATGGCATCGAAGCCCCGACCTGTCGGGGCTTTTTTGTTTGTCGCCCGGCTGCCTGCATTAACCTCACTGATTTACCTGCGTCCCACACCACCATGAAATTTGTTGACGAAGCTTATATTGACATTGCCGCTGGCGATGGCGGGAGCGGTTGCGTCTCGTTCAGCCATGAAAAATACAAAGAGTTCGGCGGCCCGAACGGTGGCGATGGCGGGCGTGGCGGCCATGTGTATGCAGTTGCCGACATCAACCTGAACACGCTGGTCGACTTCCGGTTTTCGCGCCGGCATGAAGCACGCAATGGCGGGCACGGCATGGGCTCCGACATGTTCGGTGCCAAAGGCGACGACATCATCCTGAAAATGCCGGTCGGCACGATCCTGACCGATGGCGAAACCGGCGAAGTTCTTTTTGAAATGCTGGTGCCGGGCGAGCAGGTTTTGATCGCCAAGGGCGGTGATGGCGGCTTTGGCAATTTGCGTTTCAAAAGCTCGACCAACCGCGCACCGCGCAGCAAGACACCCGGCTGGCCAGGTGACCGCAAAAGCTTGAAGCTTGAGCTGAAGGTGCTGGCCGATGTCGGCCTGCTGGGCATGCCCAATGCCGGTAAATCCACGTTTATCTCGGCCGTGTCCAATGCCCGGCCGCGCATTGCCGACTATCCGTTCACCACCTTGCATCCGAACCTGGGCGTAGTACGGGTCGGACCCGAGCAAAGCTTTGTCGTCGCCGACTTGCCCGGTCTGATTGAAGGCGCTTCTGAAGGCGCGGGCTTGGGACATTTGTTTTTACGCCACCTGCAGCGCACCCGCCTGTTGCTGCATATCGTTGACATGGCCCCGTTCGATGAAAATGTCGATCCGGTCGCCCAGGCCAAGGCCATCGTCGGTGAGCTCAAAAAATACGATGAAGCGCTGTATAAAAAACCGCGCTGGCTGGTGCTCAACAAGCTCGACATGGTCGATGCCGACAAGCGTGAGGCGCTCGTCAAGGATTTCGTCAAACGATTCAAGTTCAAAGGCCCGGTCTTTGAAATTTCTGCACTGACGCGCGAAGGCTGCGAGCAACTCGTCAAGACGATTTACCAGCACGTCAAGAAAGTCCAGAAAAGCGAGCAACCCGAAGAAGAAATCGATCCACGCTTTGTGGAACTGCCGCCCGAGCCTAAAAGCCCGGCTTCTTCCGACTGATTGCTGCCCTCTTCCGGCAGCCAAAGCACTCTGGTTGCTCTGTAAATAATAGCTGGCTGCGCCCGCCCACCTTGCGCCAGCGCCTTAAAACACTGAAAAATGCAAGCTCCCTCAGGCTCTCCTGTTCTGCGCAACGCCCGGCGTATTGTGGTCAAGGTCGGGTCTAGTCTTGTGACCAACGAAGGCCGTGGCCTGGATGCCGAGGCCATCGGCCAATGGTCTGAGCAATTGGCGGCCCTGGTCAAGGACGGGCGCGAAGTCATCATGGTGAGCAGCGGCGCGATTGCCGAAGGCATGAAGCGCCTGGGCTGGCACACACGCCCCAAGGCCATCCATGAACTGCAGGCAGCGGCTGCCGTCGGCCAGATGGGCTTGGTGCAGATGTATGAAACCAAGCTGCGAGAAAACGGCATTGGCAGCGCGCAGGTTTTGCTGACGCATGCCGACCTGGCCGACCGCGAGCGCTACCTGAACGCCCGCTCTACCCTGCTGACCTTGCTGCAGTTGGGCATCGTGCCCGTTATCAATGAGAACGATACCGTCGTCAATGACGAGATCAAGTTTGGCGACAACGACACGCTCGGTGCCTTGGTGGCCAACTTGGTTGAAGCCGATGCGCTCATCATCCTGACCGACCAGATGGGTCTGTATACAGCCGATCCGCGCAAAGACCCTGATGCCCGTTTCGTGCATGAAGCCAAAGCCGGTGATACGTCTCTGGAAGCAATGGCGGGCGGCGCGGGGTCCAGCATTGGCCGGGGCGGCATGATCACCAAAATTCTGGCGGCCAAGCGGGCGGCAGGTTCCGGCGCATCGACCGTGATTGCCTGGGGCCGCGAACCGCAGGCGCTGATCCGTTTAACGCAAGGTGAAGCCATTGGCACGCTGCTGGTGGCACAAACCCAGAAAATGCAGGCACGCAA
Organism: Polaromonas sp. CG_9.5; assembly: GCF_035984465.1. Lineage (NCBI taxonomy): Bacteria > Pseudomonadati > Pseudomonadota > Betaproteobacteria > Burkholderiales > Comamonadaceae > Polaromonas > Polaromonas sp. CG_9.5. The sequence continues at coordinate 101,448 of NZ_JAXCHR010000013.1, read as the reverse complement.
GCAGTGGATGGCCGATCATTTGCAGTTGCGCGGCGCGGTAACTGTAGACCCCGGCGCTGCCAGCATGGTGCAAGGCGGCGGAAAAAGCCTGCTGCCTATCGGCATGACGGCAGTTCAGGGTGATTTTTCACGCGGCGATGTCATTGCCATCAAGGATGCTTCGGGTTTTGAAATTGCGCGGGGACTGGCCAATTATTCCAGCTCCGAAGCCCGGCTGATTTGCCGAAAAATGTCATCGGAATTCGAAAAACTGCTCGGCTATACGGGCGAGGCCGAAATGGTCCACCGCACCAACCTGATCCTTAGCAGATAAGCAGGATCGTGATGCGGCTGCCAGTGCCGCAATCACATGACACGTCCCGTTATTGTGCTGTCCTGAAGTTAGGATTTTTCAATCGGCTGACTAATATATTCACTGACGAAGGCAGCCCCGCATTGTCGCAAGCGCCCGCCTGTGCAAAACGCAAGGCGTGTTTTGAGGGCATATTGCCAAACATGGTGCGCCATTCCGCGTTGTCGACCATGTTCCAGCGCCCTTCGGGCGAATAACGACCGTAGGTCTTGAATTCTCCGGTTTCACACCGTATCCCCTCATACATCACGTTGCGTGCGCCGCTTGCATTGGCAGCCACCATGACGTAGCGAACTACGCCGTCGCTTTGCGAGATGTTGATGGCCTCCGGATCAACACCAAAGACCAGCGAAGAGTTGGACGATACGTCAAACGTCACCAGTTTTTCGATATTGAAAGCCGGCGGTGGCGGCACACTGGACTCTTTCCACTCCGGCTCTTCGGGTACGGATTGCGCCCAGACTGTACTGGAAAAGCAGCATAAAAGTCCGCAAACAAACAGGGATGCCGACTTGAATTTCATGGTTTTTTCACCGGGGTATCTGCACCGAAATTGGTTTGTGGATCGGGCTCAAAAGTGGCGCCGGGCGGCAACTCAAAGGGCACGCCCGGCCTTAAGGAATAAGACAAGGGCCCTGAAACGTAGGGGTTTGATTCGGCGGTCTGGCTGGCCAGCAGATCGCGCTGGTGCAAGCCACCGCGCAAATAGCGGTTGCGTTGTTCAGGACGTCCGTCAAACCTGAAATCGCAGCGCGGCACGAAGCGCGACAACTCGGTCAGCGCCATTTCATAAACGCCCCGCTTGAATTCGACCACCACATCAAGCGGCACCCAGTAATCGTTCCAGCGCCACGCATCAAACTCGGGATGGTTTGTGGCGCGCAGGTTCAGATCCCAGTCGTGACCGACCAGCTGGAGTAGAAACCAGATTTGCTTCTGGCCTTTGTAATGTCCACGCGCATCGCGGCGGATAAACCGGTCAGGCACCTCATAGCGCAACCAGTCTCGGGTACGGGCCAGCACCTGAACGTGCTGCGGGTGCAAACCGACCTCTTCATGCAACTCGCGGAACATGGCTTGTTCAGGGTTTTCGCCCCGATCAATGCCGCCCTGCGGAAATTGCCATGAGTGGGTACGGATGCGTTTGCCCCAAAATACCTGACTTCGCTGGTTGAGCAAGATGATGCCGACATTGGGCCGAAAACCGTCCCTGTCAAGCATAATCAAACCTCAAATTTTTTAAACTGAGTCCATTATGCACAGCGAAGGCGGCCCCGCCAAGCGCACGGTCGGACGACAGTCTCCAAACCCAGAAAAATAGCCCATGAAAGCCTCTCAGTTCTTCATTTCCACCCTCAAGGAAGCCCCTGCCGACGCAGAAATCGTCAGCCACCAGTTGATGATGCGTGCCGGCCTGATTAAAAAACTGGGCGCCGGCATTTACAACTACATGCCCATGGGCCTGCGTGTGATCCGCAAGGTCGAAGCGATTGTTCGCGAGGAAATGAACCGCGCAGGTGCCATTGAAATGAGCATGCCGGTCATTCAACCGGCCGAACTCTGGCAGGAAACTGGTCGCTTTGAATCGATGGGCCCCGAGTTGCTGCGCATCAAAGACCGTCATGGCCGCGATTTTGTGGTGCAGCCGACCAGCGAGGAAGTCGTCACCGACGTGATGCGTCAGGACATTCGCAGCTACAAGCAGCTGCCTAAAAACCTCTACCAGATCCAGACCAAATTCCGTGACGAGCGCCGTCCACGTTTTGGCTTGATGCGCGGGCGCGAATTTATCATGAAAGACGCCTACAGTTTTGACCGCGACTCCACCGCCGCCAAAGTCAGCTACCAGAACATGGCACAGGCCTATCGCCGAATTTTTGATCGCTTTGGGCTGACTTACCGTGCTGTCGCGGCTGACAGCGGCGCGATTGGCGGCGACCTGAGCGAAGAGTTTCAGGTGATTGCCGCCACGGGCGAAGACGCCATCGTGTACTGCCCGACCAGCGACTACGCGGCCAACATGGAAAAAGCCGAAGCGCTGGCACCGGCAGGCCCACGCCCCGCCGCAACGCAAGCGCTGACCAAAACCGCCACACCCGGCAAAGCCACGTGCGCCGATGTGGCCGAGTTGCTGGGCATCCCGCTGGCAACCAGCGTCAAGTCACTGGTTCTGGCCACCGACCAGCTCAATGAAGCAGGCGAAGCCATCAAGACCCAGGTCTGGCTGCTGCTGCTGCGTGGCGACCACAGCATGAACGAAGTGAAGGTGGGCAAGGTCGCTGGCCTGGCCGGCTTCAGGTTCGCCAGCCTGGCCGAGATTGACGAACACTTTGGCTGCGAACCGGGTTATCTGGGGCCGCTGAACCTGAAAAAGCCGGTCAAGCTGGTGGTAGACCGCGAAGTCGCCGTGCTGGCCGACTGGGTCTGCGGTGCCAATGAAGCCGATTTTCATATGACGGGCGTCAATTGGGGCCGCGACCTGCCTGAACCCGACCTGATTGCCGACATTCGCAATGTGGTTGCCGGCGATCCCTCGCCTGACGGCAAAGGCGTGCTGGCCATTGAGCGCGGCATCGAAGTCGGCCATGTGTTCTACCTCGGCACCAAATACAGCCAGGCCATGAACGCCACCTTTCTGGGTGAAAACGGCAAACCGCAATTCCTGGAAATGGGCTGCTACGGCATCGGTATCACCCGCTTGCCTGCCGCAGCCATCGAGCAGAACCACGACGAGCGCGGCATCATCTGGCCCGACGCCATTGCGCCGTTCACCGTGGTTATTTGCCCGATCACGCCAGAGCGTTTTCCGGACGTCAAGGCGGCGGCAGAAAAGCTTTACCGCGAATTGTTGGATGCCGGCGTGGATGTCATTCTGGACGACCGGGGCGAGCGGCCAGGTGCCATGTTTGCCGACTGGGAACTGATCGGCGTTCCGCACCGTGTCACCATCGGAGATCGGGGCTTGAAAGAAGGCCATATCGAATACCAGCACCGCCGCGACACCGCCAGCAGCAAGCTGGAAGCAGCAGGCGCATTCGATTTCCTCAAGGCCAAACTCGCGTTGTAAAGCCAGCGCACTATTTTTTTATCCATGACTCTGCCGGTATCCCCTACTTCGATTTCAGCGCAAATTTCAAGAAGAAAGTGCCTCATACGCCTATCCAGCGGGGGTATGTTGCTATTATTTTCAGAGTATGCCAGCGCTGGCGGGCAGCTTGAAGAGCCGCTGATGGACTCGGTGCGCACGGCGCTGGGTTCAGCCATTGCCAACCACGCGCCGCCCGTGCCCGAGTTCAAGGACTCTGAAAGCAAAATAGCGTATTTGCGCTGGATGGGCGCGATGAGTGAGCGGCTCAAAAAGAAGATGCCGGAGCTGCAAATCCGCCAGGAATTTTTGCAGACGGTCTGGTACGAAAGCAAGCGTGCTGGCCTGGACGTGACGCTCGTCATGGGCCTGATTCAGGTTGAAAGCAATTTCCGCAAGTTCGCCGTCAGCAGCGTCGGCGCGCGCGGTTACATGCAGGTCATGCCGTTCTGGACGCGCGTGATTGGCGATGGCGACCCCGGCAAGCTGTTTCATATGCAGACCAATCTGCGCTTTGGCTGCGTGATCCTTCGCCATTACCTCGACCGGGAACGCGGCGACAATTTTCTGGGCCTGGGACGCTACAACGGCAGTCGCGGCCGGGCACCCTATCCGGAAGCCGTGTTTGCAGCGCAACGCAGCTGGTTGCCCGGTGATCGCGCCTTAGGCTGAATACAAGGTATTTTGCTGAACTTTAAACAGTGGCAACAGGCGCAGTCGTAATGCCTTCCGTCAGGCGCGACACCATCACCTGGTCGATGCGGTAGCTGTCAACGTCCAGCACTTCAAACTTGAAGCCTCCCCAAGTCACGCTGTCCGTGCGGCGCGGGACGCGGCGCAGCATCACCATCAGGAAACCGGCCAGGGTTTCATATTCCTCATCGTGCGGCAAGTGATCCAACCCCAGCGTTCGCAGCACGTCCTCAATCGGTGTGACACCATCAATCAGCCACGAGTTTTCGTCGCGCCGCACGATCAGCTCTTCATCGAACGGTGAAACCAGGTCGCCCATCACCGTACTCATCACGTCATTGAGCGTCACCACACCCACCACCATGCTGTATTCGTTGACGATGACGGCAAAGTCTTCGTGTGCCTGGCGAAACTGCTCAAGCACTTCCGACAGCGTCAGCCGATCGGGCACCACCAGCACCTTGCGCACCAGACTGTCGTCAGCCAGTGAAATCGGCTGGCTGTTAAGGACACGCTGAAAGAGATCCTTGGCATCGACATAGCCGACTACATGGTCGATGTTGCCCTCACACACCGGGTAAGTTGAAAACGGCTCGGCGGCAATGCGCAGCCGGATTACAGAGTCCAAGTCATCGCGCAAGAAAAAAGCAATACGGTCGCGCGGCGACATGGCGCTGCCCACCGTGCGCGTGTCGAGCTCAAACACATTGGTGATGACCTGCTGCTCGCGCGCTGCCAGAACGCCGGCCACAGCGCCGGCCTCCATCATGGCAAGGATGTCGTCGGACGTGATGCGGTCATCCCGCAGCGAAGACAGGCCGAACAGCCGAAACAGGGCATCTGCCCAGCGGCTGTAAAACCAGACCAGCGGACGCATCAGCATCATGCAGACCGCCATCGGCGACGAAACCCGAATGGCCAGCAGTTCAGGCGTCGCCATGCCCAGACGTTTAGGAAACAGGTCAGAGAACAGAATGAACAGCGACGTGACGATCAGGAATGAGCTCAAAAAACCTAAGGTCTGCGCCGTGGATGCGTCCAGCCAAAGCGCAAAAAGAGTGCTGAAATGCGGGCTCAGTGCGCCTTCCCCGACGATGCCGCCCAAAATGGCGACAGCGTTCTGGCCGATTTGCACCACCGTGAAATAGTCGCCCGGTTGCTCCTGAACCCGCAGCACCCGCTCGGCATGCAGATTGCCGTCATCGGCCATTTGGCGCAAACGCAGGCGGCGTGAGGCCGCCAGTGAAATTTCAGAGACAGAAAAAAATGCGCTGGCTGCAATCAGCAGGCCAATCACAAAAAGACTTTGGTACAGGGACATGGAATCAACTTTTGCCTGCCGCAAAAGGCGGCCTATGAAACCATGAGTTTAGAGGGCAACCCGTTTGACTGGCAACCACAGGACGCAAGAAACCAAGTATTTTTTGCTATTGTATTAATAGCTGCTAGCGCTTATGCAGCATGCACAACAGGCCTTTTTTATGTTTAATAGACCGTTTACTGATCAAAACGCGCGCGCGCCAGCTGACAAGCCTTTGATGTAGTAGGTTTATTCCGCCACAAACGCCCACAAAGCGAATACTGGCAACAAAAATTTTCAGGAGCTGCGGGTGCCCAGCTATGCGCTGCCAGCCGCCAACGCTTCACGTTCCTGCGCAAACCACTGCAGTACCGGAACCGCGCCCGGCAACACCGGCTCGACTTGAATCGGCAAGGACTGCCAGGCGAACGACTGGCTTTCGCGCATCTGCAACTCGCCCGCCCATTCATACACTTTGCAAAAGTGGAGCCGAACCAGCGCGTGCGGGTAATCGACCATCTCGACTTTCCAAGGATGCACAGCAGCAAGGGTGATGCCAATTTCTTCCTGCAGCTCACGGCGCAAGGCCTGCTCGACGCTCTCCCCCTGCTCCAGCTTGCCGCCCGGAAATTCCCAGTAGCCTTCATAGACCTTGCCTGCAGGGCGAGAGGTGAGCAAAAACTGACCGTCGGGCCGGATCAACACCCCCACGGCCACTTCAACGACCTTGCGCCCGACACCGCCTTCACGGGGCTGGGCCGCATCGGCAACCAGCAACTTCTGCGTCACCGCGCAAGGCCTGTGTGCTGCCCGGCGAAGTCGCGTGCAAATTGGTAGGCGACGCGGCCACTGCGTGAGCCACGTTCCAGCGCCCATACCAGAGAAGCCGGGCGCGCTGCGGCGATGGTTTCGGCGTCCACCCCAAACGAAGACAGCCACTGCGCCACGATAGTCAGGTACTCGTCCTGGCTGAACGGATAAAAACTGACCCACAAGCCAAAGCGCTCGGACAGGGAGATTTTTTCTTCCACGACTTCGCCGGGATGCACTTCGCCGTCTTCGCTGTGCGTGTAGGTCAGGTTCTCCGTCATGTATTCAGGCAACAGATGCCGGCGATTACTGGTGGCATAAATCAGCACATTCGGCGTTGCGGCGGCGATGGAGCCATCCAAAATGGACTTGAGCGCCTTGTAGCCGGGCTCGCCTTCTTCAAAACTCAAGTCATCACAGAAAACAATGAATTTCTCGGGCAGGCCGGACACCACATCAACGATGTCAGGCAAGTCAGTCAGGTCGGCCTTGTCAACCTCAATCAGCCGCAAGCCCCGCTCCGAATATTCATTCAGGCAAGCTTTGATCAATGAAGATTTACCTGTGCCGCGCGAGCCGGTCAGCAAGACATTGTTGGCGGGTTTGCCACTGACAAACTGCTCGGTATTGCGCCGGATTTTATCTTTCTGGTCTTCAATTTCTTTCAGGTCGATCAGTCGCATGGTGCCCAGATGGCGAACCGGCTCCAGCGCACCGTGGCCGCTGCTGCGTTTGCGGTAACGGTAAGCGACTGAGGCGGTCCAGTCAGGGGCCGACAAAGGTTGTGGCAGCACCGACTCGATGCGCGTCATCAGCGACTCGACCCGTGCCATCAGGCGTTCAAACTGTTCGTTCATGGGGTAAGGCCTGGCGAATTAACTGCGGTAATCGGCGTTGATCTTGACGTAGTCATAAGACAGGTCGCACGTCCAGACGGTGTCGGTTGCTTCGCCCCGACCCAACACCACCCGTACGGTAATTTCGCTTTGTTTCATCACGCGCTGGCCGTCGGTTTCGACATAGTCGGCATGACGACCCCCATTTTTGGCCACCAGCACGTCGTCCAGGTACAGATCGATTTGGTTGGGGTCCAGGTCGGTAATGCCGGCATAACCCACAGCGGCCAAAATGCGGCCCAGATTGGGGTCGCTAGCAAAAAATGCCGTTTTAACCAGCGGGGAATGGGCGATGGCATAAGCCACCAGCCGGCACTCTTCGCCAGTTTTTCCGCCTTCGAGCTGAATCGTCATGAACTTGGTGGCGCCTTCACCATCGCGAACAATCGCTTGAGCCAATTTTTGCGCAATGTCCATCATGGCTGCACACAAGGCCTGACCTTCAGGGCTTTCCAGCGACGTGACAGGCGCATGCGCGGCCTGGTTACTGGCAACGACCACGAAGGAATCATTGGTCGAGGTATCGCCGTCAATCGTGATGCGGTTGAAAGAGGCGTCGGCCAGTTCTTTGGCCAGTTGCGCCATCAAGTCCGGGGCCACGCAGGCATCGGTTGCCATAAAGCCCAGCATGGTCGCCATGTTGGGGCGAATCATGCCTGCACCCTTGCTGATACCAGTGATGGTGATGGGTGTACCGCCCAACATCAGGCGAGTGGAAAATGCCTTGGGCACCGTGTCCGTCGTCATGATGGCTTCAGCTGCGTTGCCCCAGTTGCCGGCCTTGGCATCAGCCAGCGCGGCCGGAAGCCCTGCCGCAATACGGTCATGCGGCAAAGGCTCCATGATGACGCCGGTTGAAAACGGCAGTATCTGCTCTGGCGAGATATTGAGTAATCGGGCCAGTTCAATACAGGTGGACTGCGCGCGAATCAAGCCATCGTGACCGGTGCCGGCATTGGCGTTGCCGGTGTTGATCAGCATGGCCCTGATGCCGTGATTCTGGCCTGAATTTTTCGCCAGATGCTCACGACAGATCTGCACCGGGGCGGCACAAAACCTGTTTTTCGTAAAGACAGCACCGACCGATGCGCCCTCATCCAAAAGCAACACGGCAAGGTCTTTTCGATCGGCCTTGCGGATGCCCGCTTTTGCAATACCCCAGCGAACGCCGGGCACAGGGTAAAGATCCGCAGCAGGCGTGGCCACCAGATTGACAGGCATGTAGGTTGACTCCAGAAAAACAGGGTTGATTACGTCAGCAGGCGATGCAGGGATCAGCTCAATTTACCGTGGCAAAGCTTGTACTTTTTACCCGATCCACACGGGCATGGATCATTGCGACCCACGCGTGGCATGGCATTTTCAGCCACTGCGGGCAGCTTGCGCTGCGTTGCTTCATCGAAAGTCGTTTCCACCTCGCCCGTTTCAGTAGGCGCGGTGTAAGTCACGTTGGCGATGTTCTCAGCCCGGCTCTCAAGGGCTTCGGCCGCTTCGCCAAGCTGCTCGGGTGACTGGACCTGAACGGTCATCAGCACCTTGGTGACTTCGTTTTTGACACTGTCAAGAAGCTGGCCGAACAACTCAAACGCTTCACGCTTGTATTCCTGCTTGGGCTGCTTCTGGGCATAGCCGCGCAGGTGGATGCCCTGGCGCAAGTAGTCCAGCGCGCTCAAATGCTCACGCCAGTGGCTGTCAATGCTTTGCAGCAGCACAACGCGTTCAAACTGGGTGAAATTTTCTTTGCCGATTCTCTCCAGCTTGTCGGCAAAGGCGGCCTCGGCGGCGGCCTGAACTTTGTCCAGCACTTCTTCATCGGTGATCGCCGTGGCAGCGTTGATTTCCTGACGCAAGTCCAGTTCGATGTGCCAGTCCTCACGCAGCGTTTTTTCCAGCCCGGCCACATCCCATTGCTCCTCGACACTTTCGACGGGTACGTACTGGCGCACCAGGTCGGTAAAGCATCCTTCGCGCAGGGAAGCGATTTGCGGCTGCAGGTCGCTGGCGTCCATGATGTCGTTGCGCTGCTGGTAAATCACCTTGCGCTGGTCATTGGACACGTCATCGTATTCAAGCAGCTGCTTGCGAATGTCGAAGTTGCGCGCCTCGACCTTGCGCTGCGCCGATTCGATGCTGCGCGTGACGATGCCGGCTTCGATGGCTTCGCCGTCGGGCATTTTCAGCCGCTCCATGATGGACTTGACACGGTCGCCGGCAAAAATGCGCATCAGCGGGTCATCCAGCCCAAGGTAAAAGCGCGAGGAACCCGGGTCACCCTGGCGACCCGAGCGGCCACGCAGCTGGTTGTCGATACGACGCGACTCATGCCGTTCGGTTGCAATGATGCGCAAACCGCCCAATGCGGTGACTTGTTCGTGCTCTTGCTTCCACTGGACGCGCAAGCGGGCAATTTCAGCTTCTTTGGCGGCAGCATCCAGCGACTCGTCCGCTTCAATCGGTTCGATCATTTTTTCTAGATTGCCGCCCAGCACGATGTCGGTTCCGCGACCCGCCATGTTGGTGGCAATCGTGATCATCTTCGGACGCCCCGCCTGCGCGACGATGTCGGCCTCGCGAGCGTGCTGCTTGGCGTTGAGCACCTGATGCGGCAAGTTTGCTTTGACAAGCAGGTCATCAATGATTTCGGAATTTTCGATGGAGCTTGTTCCCACCAGCACCGGCTGGCCACGCTCATAACACTCGCGAATATCCTTGATGGCTGCTTCGTATTTCTCACGCGTGGTTTTGTACACGCGGTCCAGCTGGTCTTCGCGTTTGCTCACGCGATTGGGCGGAATAACGATGGTTTCGAGTCCGTAGATTTCCTGGAACTCGTAGGCTTCCGTGTCGGCGGTGCCCGTCATGCCCGACAGCGTGTTGTAGAGCCGGAAATAATTCTGGAAAGTAATCGACGCCAACGTCTGGTTTTCGGCCTGAATTTCAACGCCCTCTTTGGCTTCCACAGCCTGGTGCAAACCATCACTCCAACGGCGGCCCGACATCAGGCGGCCGGTGAACTCGTCCACGATGACGACTTCGCCCTCTTGCACCACATAGTGCTGGTCACGGTGATAGAGCAGGTTACCGCGCAGTGCTGCGTACAGATGGTGCATCAACGAAATGTTGGCAGGATCGTAAAGCGTGGCACCTTCAGGAATCAGGCCCAGTTCAAACAGGATGCGTTCGGCGTTTTCGTGGCCCTGCTCAGTCAAAAACACCTGGTGTGTTTTTTCATCAATGGTGTAGTCGCCGGGTTTGGTTACGCCCTCACCGGTCCGCGGGTCGGCTTCACCTTCCTGACGCGTCAGCAAGGGAACCACCTTGTTGATGGCAAGGTACATCTCGGTGTGGTCTTCGGCCTGCCCGCTGATGATGAGCGGTGTGCGCGCTTCGTCGATCAGGATGGAGTCGACCTCGTCGATGATGGCGTAGTTCAGTTTGCGCTGCACACGGTCAGACGCCTCGTACACCATGTTGTCACGCAGGTAGTCAAACCCGTACTCGTTGTTGGTGCCGTAAGTGATGTCGGCGTTGTAGGCAGCCTGCTTTTCTTCCCGAGACATGTTGGGCAAATTAATGCCAACGCTTAAGCCCAGAAAGTTGTACAGCTTGCCCATCCAGCGCGCATCGCGACTAGCCAGGTAATCATTGACCGTCACTACATGCACGCCCTTGCAAGTCAGCGCATTGAGGTAAACCGGCAGCGTTGCGGTCAGGGTTTTTCCTTCACCCGTCCGCATTTCCGAAATCTTTCCGTTGTGCAAGGACATGCCGCCCATCATCTGTACGTCAAAGTGACGCATTTTCATGATGCGTTTGCTGCCTTCGCGAACCACGGCAAATGCCTCTGGCAGCAAGTCATCCAGCGATTCGCCAGCAGTTACACGGTCTTTGAACTCCTGGGTCTTGGCGCGCAACTGATCTTCGTCGAGCTTTTCATACTCAGGCTCCAATGCGTTGATGCGTTCAATCGTTTTGCGGTAAGTCTTGAGCAGCCGGTCGTTGCGACTGCCGAAAATTTTGGTCAGGATGTTGGAAGCCATAAATGCGAAGCCGCGAATGGCCGCTCCCATGAGCTGGCATTGCAGGCAAAATCCCTTATTGAGTACGGAACTTAGTTGTGGGCGCTAACAGTTAGTTCAACCGTGCGCAAACCGCCAATTTTAGCGCGGTCAAAAGAGCTTCAAATTATTCAGCAGCAACGGCGCAATAAATGCATCGAATCAGCTATCAAGCTTTACACGGCCCAGTCGGAAATATTCGGCATCACCCACTTCACGCCGGAAAGACTTGTATTTTTAACCACAGCACCAGGGTGTTTCAGGGTCACACTCTTGATTTTTGAACACCTATTTCAAGTTATCAAAAGACGAATTTCTTTGCTACAGTTTGCGGCACTATGGCCACGGCGCTTTAATTGAATTTGCTTGTGATCCGGTTTTTTATGGGTATCGCTACAGTCACCCGTCTCTCTTGAGTGACCACCAAAACGGACAGTTTCTACGATTTGCTAACTTGGCCGCACATACGTCAAAACCACGTCGCCAATCCGGCAAAGCGACGCAATTGCCCACTGGATTTACCTTGAATCACCATAGACGTCTTCCATCCACCGTGTCATTGCATCAGGCCGTCGGGGATTCACCCTCTCTGGCAAGGCTGACGCAACTGGTCCGTGAATCCAACCAGCGCCTCCAGGCGATTCAAGCGCTGATTCCAAGCGGCTTGCGACCCGCAGTCAAGGCGGGGCCGATTGATGGAGAAAATTGGTGTTTGCTGGTTAGCGGCAATGCAGCTGCGGCAAAAGTCCGGCAACTTATTCCACTGATGCAGGCGAGCCTGCTTCGCCAAGGATGGAAAGTGACAACCATCCGGCTGAAGATACTTTTCGCAAAAAGATAGTACCTTAATGCGGATGTAATGTTTCATTCACACTGTTTTTCATAGTGCTTTGCAAGACAAGGTTTGAATCCCTTGCTCATCAGGCGAAAAATGTGTGTTTTGAGAATTTCGAACGAAATTCTGATGGTGCCGCTTGTCGGAATCGAACTGACGACCTACCGCTTACAAGGCGGTTGCTCTACCAACTGAGCTAAAGCGGCACAAGTCGTATTCTACTTCACTCGTTTAAGAGTGGGGCGGGGCCTTGTTGGAGGCTTCGGCGGCTCCGTTGAAGTTGATTTTTTCCGTGTCTTTGAAGCACTGGAGTCGGTCGCCGGCGTCTTCTCAACCAATTGCATGATGTTGCTTTCGGGCGCATCCATTGCCACCTGTGTTGATGGCAATTCTTCTGCGACAGGAACGTCGTCAGGCGAAATTGCTTGCGCATCATTGGCTTCGCCGGTGCTGCCTCCAAAAGGTGCTTCTAGCGGAAAAGCCATGCCTTGCCCATTTTCTCGGGCATAGATGGCGATCACATGACTAATAGGCACCAGAATTTCTCGAGCACTGCCGCCAAAACGTGCCTTGAATTCAATGAACTCGTTACCGAGTGTCAGCGAACTGGTCGCATCGAACCCGATATTGAGGACAATCTCGTTGTTTTTCACGTACTCACGAGGCACCTGTACCGTGTTGTCGACTGACACGGCCACATAGGGCGTGAACCCGTTGTCTGTACACCATTCGTACAAGGCGCGGATCAGGTAAGGGCGGGTTGATGTGGCGTTAGGCGCGTTCATGAATTCAGCCAAAGTGCATATTCCGTTAATTCAGTGCAGCAATTATTTGCGCATGACCTTTTCCGAAGGTGTCAGCGCTTCGATATAAGCAGGCCGCGAGAAAATGCGTTCTGCATACTTGAGCAGGGGAGCAGCATTCTTCGACAGGTCAATGCCGTAGTAGTCCAGACGCCAGAGCAATGGGGCAATCGCCACGTCAAGCATCGAGAAATTGTCACCCAACATGAACTTATTCTTCAGAAAAATCGGTGCGAGTTGCGTCAGGCGGTCACGGATATGGGCGCGTGATTTCTCAAGCGCTTTCTCGTTGCCTTTGGACGCGCGGGACTCCAGTGCGCTGACGTGAACAAACAACTCTTTTTCAAAGTTAAGCAGGAACAGACGAACCCGTGCACGGTCAACCGGGTCACCGGGCATGAGTTGCGGATGCGGAAAACGCTCGTCAATGTATTCGTTGATGATGTTTGACTCGTACAAAATCAGGTCGCGTTCAACCAGAATCGGCACTTGCCCGTAGGGGTTCATCACATTGATGTCTTCGGGCTTGTTGTACAAATCCACATCGCGGATTTCGAAATCCATACCTTTCTCAAACAAAACAAAACGACAGCGGTGCGAGAACGGGCAGGTTGTACCTGAATAAAGGACCATCATGATTCGGAACTCCTAAAACAAAAGAGTGGAAGGCTAAGATTCAAACCTTAGAACCGTCCACTCCGAAGGTGCCGATGCGCACCAGGGCGCACCCAAGGCACATCGATCGGCGAAAATTTACTTGACGTCTTTCCAAAACGCCGCATTCAGGCGCCAGGATACAAAAGTCAGTCCAAGCAGGAAAATCAGTACCCACACACCAATACGAACGCGCGTATTCTGAATCGGTTCAGCCATCCATTGCAGATAACCAACGAGATCGCCCACAGCTTCGTCGTATTTCAAGGGTGTCATGGTTCCCGGCGTAACCTGTTCCCAGCCTTTAAAAACTTCAACCTTGTGACCGCCCTCTTCATGCTCGGCATAGACAGGTTTACGTTCGCCTTGCAATTCCCACAGCGCGTGCGGCATGGCTACATTGGGAAACGCCAAGTTATTCCAACCTGTGGCCTTTGTTTCGTCGCGGTAATAGGTGCGCAGGTAGGTATAGAGGTAATCTGCACCAGTGCCACCGGCGCCAGCACGTGAACGTGCAATGACAGTCAGGTCTGGCGGCGTGCCACCAAACCAGTCTTTGGCTTGCTTCGGATCAATCGCAGCCTTCATGGTTTCACCGACTTTTTCAGTCGTGAAAAGCAGGTTGTCCTTGATCTGCTGGTCGGTCAAGCCGATGTCTTTCAGACGGTTGAAGCGCATGAAAGCAGCCGAGTGACAGTTCAGGCAATAGTTGACAAACAGCTTGGCGCCATTTTGCAATGCAGCCACATCATTCGTCTTGTTGGGCGCCTTGTCCCAGGCGAGACCGCCTGTGTTGGCCTGTGCGCCTGCCACCAGGCCGACCACAGTAATCAGGGCGAGGATGATTTTTTTCATGGTTGTAGTTTCCTGCTCAATGGGCGGCAAAAGTAACGCGATCGGGAACGCGCTTGAAGGTACCCAGCCGGCTCCACCATGGCATCAGCAAGAAGAAACCGAAGTAGAACAGGGTTCCGACTTGCGACACACGCTCGCCAATCGCTGACGGCGGCTGAACGCCCAAATAGCCAAGAATCAGGAAGTTGATCACAAAAACGCCGTACAGGTACTTGTTCCAGCTCGGACGGTAGCGAATCGATCTGACTTCACTGTTGTCCAGCCAAGGCAAGAAGAACAGGATGACGACCGCGCCGCCCATGACGACGACGCCCCAGAACTTGGCATCGATCAGCAGCATCGCACCCACCAGCACCACAGCCGCACCGACGATGATGAGCTTGAAGAGACCGGCAATTTTGGCTTTCAACACACCGAGTACGGCACCGGCCAGCACGCAGGCGATCAACGCGTACATCATCTCGCTGGTAATGGCGCGCAGCATGGAGTAGTAAGGCGTGAAATACCAGACTGGCGCAATGTGCAACGGCGTTTTCAGCGGATCGGCAGGAATGAAGTTGTTGTATTCCAGGAAGTAACCGCCGAACTCGGGCGCAAAGAAAATGATGGCGCTGAAAATCATCAGGAAAATGCTGACGCCAAAAATATCATGCACCGTGTAGTACGGATGGAAAGGAATCGTGTCGAGCGAATGGCCGGCGGCATCGCGCGGGATGTTTGGCCCCTTGGCTTCAACGCCATCAGGATTATTGGAGCCAACTTCGTGCAGAGCAATGATGTGCGCAACGACCAAGCCCAGCAGCACCAGGGGTACGGCAATGACGTGGAAAGCAAAGAAACGGTTCAGGGTGGCATCGCCGACTACATAGTCACCACGAATCAGCAGCGCCAAATCAGGGCCGATGAAGGGAATGGCAGCAAACAGGTTCACGATGACCTGGGCACCCCAATAGCTCATCTGGCCCCAAGGCAGCAAGTAACCCATGAAGGCTTCGGCCATCAGGGCCAGGAAAATCGCGCAGCCAAACACCCAGATCAACTCACGCGGCTTGCGGTAGCTGCCATAGATCAGGCCGCGAAACATGTGCATGTAGACCACGACGAAAAAGGCTGAAGCGCCGGTGGAATGCATGTAGCGAATCAGCCAGCCCCAAGGCACGTCGCGCATGATGTACTCGACCGAGCCAAAAGCGAGTGACGCTTCGGGCTTGTAATTCATGGTCAGGAAAATACCGGTAACGATCTGGATGACCAGCACCAGCAAGGCCAGCGAGCCGAAGATGTACCAGAAGTTAAAGTTCTTGGGCGCGTAATACTCGCTCATGTGCTCTTTGAAGAGCTTGCTGGCGGGAAAGCGGTTGTCAACCCAGTTCAGCGCTTTTTCAGCGAGAGGGGCATCGGGAGATATTTCTTTGAATTCAGCCATAACTGATCCTGGTTCGGTGGGTTACTTTGGCTGTGCGCGGATACGGTGCGAAACGGCAGGGTATCGAAGCATGCAGCAAGGTCTTGTGGAGGAGTAAACGCGCTCTCAGGCCTTTTTATCTTCACCAATCAGCAATTTCGCGTCCGACAGGTACATGTGTGGAGGCACTTCGAGGTTGTCAGGCGAAGGCTTGTTTTTATACACGCGGCCCGCCAGGTCAAACGTCGATCCGTGGCAAGGGCACAGGAAGCCGCCATGCCAGTCATCGGGAAGCGATGGCTGCGCGCCGGTCTGAAACTTGTCGGAAGGCGAGCAGCCGAGATGCGGGCAAATACCGACCACCACCAAGGTATCGGGTTTGATGGAACGCGTTTCGTTGCGCGCGTATTCAGGCGTCCACTCGGGCAGTTTGCGTTCAGACTTGGGGTCTGCCAACAAACTGTCAACCTCAGGCAGAGTCGCCAGTTGCTCGGGGGTGCGCTTGACGATCCAGACCGGTTTGCCGCGCCATTCGACGGTCATTTTTTCGCCGGGTTTCAGGGCTGAAATATCGACTTCGACGGCAGCGCCACTGGCTTTGGCTTTTTCAGACGGCTGGAAGGTGCTGACGAAAGGTACGGCCACGGCAGCAACGCCTGCACCGCCCACGGCGCAGGTGGCGACGATCCAGTTTCTTTTATTTTTATCGACAGGCGCGCCGTGCGGCACACCGATTACGCTTGCTTGAGTCATGAGTATCCTTCAAGAACTGGCTTGAAATAGGCATAGTGGGTGTCAGCCCGCAATTGTAGCGGAGCGAGAAGTATTATTTCAAGCGCTGCACACCCTATTCCGTCTGCAAGAACGCCCCCCCTTCCCTGTCCTGGATTGCGCCCGCTTTGTTACCAGCGGGCATCAAAGCGCCTTGCGATTTAATGCCTGCATCGCATAATTGGTTGACCGAAAGCAGCGGCTCAATCATCAATCGAAAAAGGAGAAAAATATGACAATGGTGAAGGAATTCAAGGAATTTGCACTCAAGGGCAATGTCATCGACCTGGCCGTGGGTGTCATCATTGGAGCCGCCTTCAGCAAAATCGTTGACTCGGTGGTGGGCGACCTGATCATGCCGGTGATCGGCGCAGTCATCGGAAAAATTGATTTTTCCAATCTCTTTCTGGTGCTCGGCAGTGTGCCGCCGGGCGTTCCGGCCACACTTGACGCCCTGAAAAAAGCCGGGGTTCCGGTATTGGCTTATGGCAGCTTCATCACGGTCGCGGTCAACTTTGCGATTTTGGCGTTCATCATTTTCCTGATGGTCAAGCAGATCAACCGGCTCAAACGCCGTGAAATCGTCGCACCTACCGCGCCCCCTGCAGAAGACATCATGCTGCTACGTGAAATCCGTGACAGCCTGAAAAGGTAAACCTGCACCGCCCTGCCAAAAACATCAAGCCAGCCCACTCAAGCACTATTAATTCAATAGCTGCTTGCGCCCGTCCTCATTGCGCAATGAGCCATTTTCATCACTATTTTCTAGGCCGCCAGCCGGCGCGCCATGCGGATGGCCGCCAGCAAGCTGGAAGCGTCGGCGCGGCCGGTGCCGGCAATGTCAAAAGCCGTCCCGTGGTCTGGACTGGTGCGTACCAATGGCAGGCCGAGCGTGACATTCACGCCCTGCTCCACGCCCAGGTACTTGACCGGAATCAAGCCTTGATCGTGGTACATCGCTACCACCACGTCAAACTCGCCCGGCTTGGTCGGCGTGTTACGCGCCCGCATGAACACCGTGTCCGGCGCAAAAGGGCCGTGCACATCCAGCCCCTCTTGGCGCGCCACAACCACGGCCGGAACAATAATGGCCTGCTCTTCAGCGCCAAACAAACCGCCCTCGCCGGCGTGCGGATTCAGCCCTGCGACGCCGATACGCGGTGGCCGGCCAAGGCTAGCGCTGACTGCGGCATGTGTGATGCGCAAGGTTTGCAACACATTGTCAAATGTGACCGCCTCAATCGCCTGTCGAAGTGACATGTGGATGCTCACCAGCACGGTTTTCAACTCGTCGTTGGCCAGCATCATGCGCACTGGCACTTCGCTGACCGGTCTCCCCAGAAATCCGGCAGCCTCGGCTTGCAGCATTTCGGTATGCCCCGGAAAATGGGCCACCCAGCCCCCTGCGGCTGCCAGCGCTTCCTTGTGAATCGGTGCCGTCACCATCGCTTTGGCCTCGCCGGCCAGAACGGCGCGGGCGGCCCAGACGATGCAGTCAGCCGCCGCCTGGCCTGCCAAACCATTGATCTGCCCATAAGCAACAAGCGCCGGCAGCTCACATTTTTGCAGCACGCCGATGCAGCGCGGCGGCACGCAAGACGCTTCAGCCAGCAAATCAATTTGCGCCACGGGCAGTGCCAGAGTTCCAGTCTGGCTTGCGATCAGCGCAGTGGCGCGGCGCAAGGTGACCACGTCCCCGACGACGATGCAACCGGCCAGATCGACGGGCGACTCAGTAAACGCCTTGGCGATGATTTCGGGACCAATGCCGGCGGCATCGCCCATGGTGATCAACAGGGGTTTGTTCATGGTGGTCAAGCAGGGTTGTCAATATCAATGAACTGGTGCGTCAGTCCGAATTGCGCGGCAATCTGCGCCGCCACGGCGGGCGCGCCGTAACGCTCGGACGCATGGTGGCCGCAGGCGATGAACGCCACGCCCATCTCGCGCGCATAGTGGGCTTGCGGCTCGGAAATCTCGCCGGTAATGAAGGCGTCAGCACCGGCGGCAATGGCGGCTTCAAAGTAGCTTTGCGCCCCGCCACTGCACCACGCTATGCTTTTAATAGCTCCTTGCGCACGACCCACCTGCACTACAGGCCTTTTTAGTCTATTTTTAATGTGTTCAGCCAGTTCCAGGGCGCTGGAAAAACTGCTGCCATCGATTCGCCCGCCCAGAAAGCCCAAATCCTGCTCGCCAAAGCAGCTACTGACCTTCAAGCCCAGTTGCCGCCCGAGTTGCGCGTTGTTGCCCAATTCAGGATGCGCATCGAGCGGCAAATGGTAGGCGAACAGGTTGATGTCGTGGGCCAGCAGCAGCGCCAGGCGTTGCTTCATCCAGCCTGTGACACAGCCGTCCTGGCCGCGCCAGAACAGGCCGTGATGGACAAAAATGGCATCGGCTTGTGCATCGATGGCTGCTTCAATCAGCGCGCGGCTGGCCGTGACGCCAGAGACGATATGGCGAATCTGCGTTTTTCCCTCAACCTGCAGGCCGTTGGGCCCGTAGTCCTTGAAGCGCGCGGGCTGCAGCAGCGCATCAAACGCGTGCAGCAAATCCTGTCGGGTGGTGGTGCTCATACGGCAATTGTGTCAGCAGGCAGGCACCGGGCTTCATCTTTCGTGCCTCACAGCGCAGGCCAGTTAAGGCGCAACCAGAAATTCGCGCAGGCTGCGCGCATAAAGCACAATACGCATTCAGCGTTTGCTCACGCGCAGCGCCGCACCTGTTTGCCTCTATTCCACGCCTGCCAACCTGATTTTTGACCCATGAAGCGCACCTGGCTCCTGTTTTCCCAGACCGTCACCATTTTGGTGGCGGCTTATTTCGTGGTGGCCACGCTCCAGCCGCAGTGGCTGAACAAAAGAGTCTCGCTGAGCGGTGTTTCCGTCATCGAAGCGCCGGCCAACACCCTGCCACGCGCTGTCGGCACGGCCAGTCCGATAGGCAGTTTTGCGCCGGCGGCAAAAATCGCCTCGGCCGCCGTCGTGAGTATCAACACCAGCAAAGCCGCCGTTAAAAATCCGAAGATGAATGACCCGTGGTTCCGGTTTTTCTTTGGCGACCAGGGGCCGGGTGAAGCGCAGGCCGGGCTGGGCAGTGGCGTGATTGTGAGCAGCAGCGGCTACATCCTGACCAACAACCACGTGGTCGAAGGCGCGGACGAAATCGAGGTCGTTCTGAACGACACCCGCAAAACCCGGGCGAAAGTGATTGGCACCGACCCCGACACCGACCTGGCGATCCTCAAGATTGAGCTCGACAAGTTGCCCGTGATCATGCTGGGCAACTCGGACGAGCTTCAAGTGGGCGATCCGGTGCTGGCTATTGGCAATCCGTTTGGCGTCGGCCAGACCGTGACCGGCGGCATCGTGAGCGCGCTGGGGCGCAACCAGTTGGGCATCAACACCTTTGAAAACTTCATCCAGACCGATGCAGCCATCAACCCCGGCAATTCGGGCGGTGCGCTGGTCGATGGCAACGGCAATCTGCTGGGCATCAACACCGCCATCTACTCGCGCTCGGGCGGCTCCATGGGGATTGGTTTTGCCATTCCCGTTTCGACCGCCAAGCAGGTGCTCGAAGGGATTGTGAAAGACGGCCAGGTCACGCGCGGCTGGATTGGCGTGGAGCCGCAAGAGCTGAATGCCGAACTGATCGAAGCCTTCAAGCTCCAGCCCGAAGCAGCCAAGGCGGGCGGCGTCATCATCACCGGCGTATTGCAAAACGGGCCGGCTGCGCAAGGCGGGATCAAGCCCGGCGATGTCATTACCGCCGTCAATGGCCAGCCGGTCAAAAACGTGAGCCAGTTGCTGACAGCCGTGGCCGCCCTGAAACCCGGAACGCCTGCACCGCTGAGCGTGTTGCGCGGCAGTGGCGCGGTTGAAGTTGCCGTGACGCCCGGCAAACGCGAGCGCCCCAAGGTTCAACGCTGAACTGGCTCAGGGGAAACAGGCTGAGCCGGGGGTTGAAACAGATCAGCCAGTCAGCCGATCAGCAGGAGCGGCTTGGGCCGGCCAGTCAATCGCTATAAATTAGAGAGCTGCCAGCGCGCGTGCAGCATGCGCCAGCGCCTCATTTGACAGCGAATCAGTGCAAAAATTCAGAGCTTGGCGACTTCCGTATCGGTATCCGGCGCTTGCGTGCGCTTGACGAACACCTGAGCGGCCAGAATGCCGACTTCATACAAACCGCCCACCACCATGAGCAGCATGATCATCGAGCCGGCATCAGGCGGCGTGACGAGCGCGGTGCCAATAGCGGCAATCACCCAGAAATAACCCCGGTACTGGCGCAATTGAGCCACCGTGAGCACGCCCATGCGCACCAGCAAAATCACCGCAATCGGCACCTCAAAAGCCAGCCCGAACGCCAAAAACATGCCGAGTACGAAGTTGAGGTATTCCTCAATGTCTGGTGCGGCCGTGATGGACTTGGGCGCAAAGCTCTGGATGAAGTGAAACACCTGGCCAAAGACAAAGTAATAGCAAAAGGCAACGCCGAAGAAAAACAGCAAGGTGCTGGAAATCACCAGCGGCATGACCAGCTTTTTCTCATGCGAATACAGACCGGGCGCGACAAACGCCCACACCTGGTACAGCACCACCGGCAGCGAAATCATGAACGCGGCCATGAAAAGAATCTTGATCGGCACCACAAACGGGGAAATCACGTTGGTGGCAATCAATGTGGCACCTGCGGGCAGGCTGGCAATCAAAGGCGCGGCCATCAGGTCATAGAGCGCGCCAGGGCCGGGAAACAAGGCGAGAGCGGCCGCAGCAATGCCAATGGCAATGACGGCCTTGATCATGCGGTCGCGCAACTCCATCAGGTGCTGGACAAAGGGCTGCTCAGTACCTGCGAGTTCGTCGGGCTTGTCGCCGCCGCTAGAGTTGGAATCGCTCATGAAGAAAATTTGCGCCGGGTAAATTGCGCCGTCATGCGCGCAACGAGGGATTCAGGAAAAGTGCTTCACGCCTTGCGGCTGGACTGCGGGCGAAAACGGGCCACGCGCGCGGCGCCGGACTGCGCTTTGGTGCGCACGCCTGCGCGGGCTTTGAACCACTGCGGCGTTGCGCCCTGCTTGAGCCGCCATTTCTTTTTGGGATGCCGGTATTCAGGAAAAACTTCAAAGCCCGGCAAGCTGTCAGACGACGTTGTGGGGTTCGTGTCAGCCCATGATTTTTCAAAATCGCTGGCGCCGGTCTTGATCGAGTTTTCAACGTCTCGGGCAGCGTCTTGAACGCTTTCCTTCATTTTCTTGAACTCGTCCAGTTCCATGGAACGATTGACTTCCTGCTTCACGTCAGAAATATAGCGCTGTGCCTTGCCCAGCAGCGTACCGACGGTACGCGCCACGCGCGGCAGCTTTTCAGGGCCGATGACGATCAGGGCGACTGCGCCAATCAGCGCCATCTTGGAAATGCCGAGGTCAATCACGGCGGATCAGACGCGAAAAAGGTTCAGCGATGTCACGCATGACGCCGTCATCAGGGTTTTTGCCGCGCTTGGACATCAATCGTGTTCCGGTCTGCTTTTTCGGCAGCCTGGGCATTGGTAACCTGGCTGGCCGGGGTAACCGGAATGTCATCCTCCGGAGAATGGCCGCCCTCTTTCATGCCGTCCTTGAATCCTTTGACTGCACCGCCGAGGTCGCTGCCCATGTTTTTCAGCTTTTTGGTGCCGAACACCATCACGACGATCAACAAAACGATCAACCAGTGCCAAATTGAAAATCCACCCATGTTTAGCTCCTACTCTGAAATTGTCAAAAATGATCTAGCTACAGCAAAGGCTGATTCTAAAGGCCTTGTGTGACAGGTTCTATGACCCTGCCAGCTTGCTGGATAGCGTAGCCAGGGTTCCCTGGACGCCCACGCATCATGCGCTTCAACCCTTGAGCCACGGCCTGGCACCGCCAATCACATGCAAATGCAGGTGCTGGATTTCCTGCCCGCCTTCGACGCCGGTATTGGTCATGATGCGAAATCCGCCTTCTGGATAGGGGTTGCAGCCCTCTGCCATCGCCAGTTTCGGCGCCAGCACCATCATGCGCCCCAGCAGTGCAGCATGTTCCGGGCCCACGTGAGCCATTGACGCAATATGCGCCTTGGGAATGATCAGCAAATGCACCGGCGCATGCGGATGAATGTCGTGAAAGACGAACAGTTCGTCGTCTTCATAAACCTTGCGGCTGGGAATGGTGCCTGCGGCGATTTTGCAAAAAAGGCAGTTGTCTGGATGGCTCATGCGGCCTCCACCGCCAGGCCGGCATTCATGCGCATCATGCCTTTGACGATGCGGTAGAGGAACCAGATCGAAATCAGTCCCCAGGCAATCCAGCCCGGCACGATAAACAGCAGCCAGAGCCAGGAAGTCAGCAGGTACAAAATTCCGGCCCAAATCACCGAACGAATCCGCCAGCTGAAATGCGATGCCTGCCAAGTGTTGGCGGCGTCAGGGCGCTTGACCAGGTCAATCACCAGCGCGACCAGCAGCAAGGCGATGGAAACCTGCGCGCCGGGCAGCACAGCCGCCACGGCAACGACGAGGTGCAGGATGTAACTGATCCAGCCCCAGGTCATCAATCCTTTGTCAGCCTCTATGGTCACAATGTCATCTCGCATGGTGCGTTCCTTGGTTGGACAGGTTGTCAGTTGCCGTCAGCGTCGCGCTGCTGCACTTTGCGCAGCGCCTTTTCATCAATGCCGCTGGTGCCCTCACGGCGCTCCAGTTCGGCCAGCACATCGGCAGGGCTCAAGCCGTAGTGGGCCAGCGCCACCAGGGTATGAAACCACAAGTCAGCCACTTCGCCGACCAGTTTGCCTTTCAGGACTTCGGTGGGGCCGCCATGGTCAATGTCTTTGGCAGCCATCACGGTTTCGGTCGCCTCTTCGCCGATTTTCTTTAAAAAGGCGTCCGGGCCTTTGTGCAGCAGGCGCGCCACATAACTGGTAGACGGGTCGCCGCCATTCACAGGCTTGCGCGCTTCAAGGGTCTGCGCGAGGCGATCAAGGGTATCGTTAGAGGACATGGCTGCTTTGGGGGTTATTTATAGATGCTGCCCGGGTCTTTCAAGACCGGCTCGGTCACGACCCACTGGCCGTCCTGGTAAAGACTGAAAAAGCAGCTGTGGCGGCCGGTGTGGCAGGCAATGCCGGGTTCATGGCCCTGCTGCGTGATCTTGAGCAAGACCACGTCGCTGTCGCAGTCAAGCCGGATTTCATGCACGGTCTGGAAATGGCCGGACTCTTCGCCCTTGTGCCACAGACGATTGCGCGACCGGCTGAAATACACCGCCTGGCCCAGCTCGGCGGTTTTTTGCAGCGCCTCGCGGTTCATCCAGGCAAACATCAGCACGTCGCCGCTGGCGGCTTCCTGCGCGATCACGGGCACCAGGCCCTTTTCGTCCCAACGGACAGTTTCTAACCAATTCATGCACGCTATTGTCGGCGATTGTGGCGCAGGCTAGATACTATGAAATTAATAGCTGCTAACGCCCGTCCATCCTGCGCTACAGACTTAAAAAGCTTGAAAACTAGAGCCGGACAGGAATTCCGCGTGCCGCCATGTGCCGCTTGGCCTGCTCGACGGTGTATTCGCCGTAATGAAAAATGCTGGCCGCCAGCACCGCATCCGCGCCGCCCATCTGCACGCCGTCAGCCAGGTGGTCAAGGTTGCCCACGCCGCCCGAGGCAATCACCGGCACGCTGACCGCGTCGCTCACGGCGCGCGTCAGTTCGAGGTCAAACCCCGACTTGGTGCCGTCGCGGTTCATGCTGGTCAGCAGAATTTCGCCCGCGCCGCGCCGCGCCATCTCTGTCGCCCAGGCCACCGCATCCAGGCCGGTATTTTTGCGCCCGCCGTGGCTGTACACGTCCCAGCCCGCGCCGCGCAGCAAGGCTTCTTCGTCACTGCGGCGCTTGGCATCAATCGCCACCACGATGCATTGCGCGCCGTACTTGGCGGAGGCGTCTTCAATCACCTGCGGATTGGCCAGCGCCGCCGAGTTGAAGCTGGTCTTGTCAGCGCCAGCGTTGAGCAGCCGGCGCACGTCTTCCACCGTGCGCACCCCGCCCCCCACGGTGAGCGGAATAAACACCTGCGACGCCACCGCTTCGATGATGTGCAAAATCAAATCGCGCTCATCGCTGGTGGCGGTGATGTCGAGAAAGGTCAGCTCATCCGCCCCTTGGTCGTTGTAGCGGGCGGCAATTTCCACCGGGTCACCGGCGTCGCGCAGCTGGGTGAAATTGACGCCTTTGACGACCCGGCCGCCGGTGACGTCAAGACACGGAATGATTCTTTTAGCAAGCATGAACTGATATGCGTAATAAACGCCAGTGGGTGTCGCCAGGGCGAGAGGAATGAAAAGGGCGGCTCAGAAACCAGCCAGGGCCACGGAACCGGCTTTGCCGGGCCGCAGGCCCAGCGGCCCCCTCGGGGGGCAGCGCAGCACACGCAGTGGCAAGCGTGGGGGCCATCGATCAGCCGTTCAGCTCGTCAGCGCGCAGTTGGGCGGCTTCAAAGTCCAGGTCGCCGCTGTAAATCGAGCGGCCGCAAATCACGCCCTGCACGCCTTCGTCTTCGACCGCGCACAGCGCTTCGATGTCGGCCATGTTCGACAGGCCGCCCGAGGCGATCACCGGAATCGTCAGCGCCTGCGCCAGCCTGACGGTGGCCTCGATGTTGATGCCGCTGAGCATGCCGTCGCGGCCAATGTCGGTGTAGATGATGGATTCGACGCCGTAGTCCTGGAATTTCTTGCCCAAGTCAACCACTTCGTGCCCCGTCAGCTTGCTCCAGCCGTCGGTAGCGACCTTACCGTCTTTGGCATCGAGACCGACGATGATGTGGCCGCCAAAAGCGGTGCAGGCGTCTTGCAAAAAGCCCGGATTTTTGACGGCGGCGGTGCCAATGATGACGTAACGCAGACCGGCATCCAGATAACGCTCGATGGTGTCCAGGTCGCGAATGCCGCCACCCAGTTGCACCTCGATTTCATTGCCGACTTCGGCCAGGATGCGCTTGATGGCCGCTTCGTTTTTGGGCTTGCCCGCAAACGCGCCATTCAAGTCCACCAGATGCAGGCGTCTGGCGCCTTTGTTGACCCAGTTGCGCGCCATGGCGGCCGGGTCTTCGCTGAAAATGGTGGATTGGTCCATGTCGCCCTGTTTCAGGCGGACGCAGTGACCGTCTTTCAGGTCAATGGCGGGGATGAGTAGCATGTTGGGCTGAAGAAAATCGGTGGATGACGTTGAAAAATGATGGCCCTGTGCCAGGGTGCCATCGCGAAAAAGAAATCAAGGTTTCCAGTGCAGAAAATTGCGGTACAGGGCGAGCCCTTGATCGGCACTTTTCTCGGGGTGGAACTGGGTGGCAAAAATATTATCGCGCGCTATCGCCGCTGCAAACCGCCCGCCGTAGTCGGCCTCGCCCGCGATGTGGCGTTGATCCGACGGACAGGCGTAAAAGCTGTGCACAAAGTAAAAATACGACGCGTCGGGCACACCGGCCCAGACCGGATGGGCGTTTTGGCCGTCGGGCCGTGACTGATGCACCTGGTTCCAGCCCATTTGCGGCACTTTGTAGCGGCTGCCGTCGGGCTGGAGCTTGCCGGCCAGGTCGAACTTGACGACCTCGCCGTGGATCAGTCCCAGGCCGGGCGTGGGCGCGCCGTTCAGCCCTTCGTGGCTGTTGTCGAGCAGCATCTGCATGCCGACGCACACGCCAAACAGCGGCTTGTGGCCGGCGGCATGCAGCACGGCGCCGAGCATGCCCGAGTGTTCGAGCGCCAGCATGCAGTCATGCATCGCGCCCTGGCCGGGCAGCACGACGCGCTCTGCATCGAGCACGTCCTGCGGGTTGGACGTGACCCGCACCTCGTAGCCCGTGCCCTGCACCACATGCCGGACCGCCTGCGAGACCGAACACAGGTTGCCGGAACCGTAATCGACCACTGCCACCGTTTTCAAATTGGACATTCAGAAAGGAAAAATTAAATTGCTATTTTTTTAATAGCTGTCAACGCACGCCCTGCCTGCTCAGAATGGCTAAAACATGCAAAAACAGCGATCAGATATGGCTTACAGCGAGCCCTTGGTCGAAGGAATCACGCCCACCGAACGCGGATCGATTTCCAGCGCCATGCGCAGGGCTCTGGCAAAGGCCTTGAACACCGTCTCGGCCTGGTGATGGGCGTTTTCGCCCTTGAGGTTGTCGATGTGCAGCGTGACGAACGCATGGTTGACAAAGCCCTGGAAGAATTCATAGGCCAGCTGGCTGTCGAAGGTGCCGATCATGCCGCTCTTGAACGGCACGTTCATCACCAGCCCCGGGCGGCCTGAAAAGTCGATGACCACACGCGACAGCGCTTCGTCAAGCGGCACATAGGCATGGCCATAGCGGCGCAGGCCTTTTTTGTCGCCAATGGCCTGCGCCACGGCCTGCCCGAGCGTGATGCCGACATCTTCGACCGTGTGGTGGCCGTCGATGTGCAGGTCGCCCACGGCGTGGATGTCCAGGTCGATCAGCCCGTGGCGAGCGATCTGGTCGAGCATGTGGTCAAAAAAGCCGATGCCGGTGGACAGCTTCGCCTGGCCGGTACCGTCCAGGTTGACCTTGACGGTGATTTTGGTTTCGGCGGTGTTGCGCGAAACCTCGGCCGTGCGTGGTGCGGACAAGGCGGGCAGAGAGTCGGTGATGGAAGTGGTCATAGGGAGGGTTCAAGCGCGGCCAGCAATTGCGCATTTTCTTCGGCAGTGCCGACGGTCAGGCGCAGGCAGTTGGCCAGCAAAGGATGCATTTTAGAAATATTTTTGACCAGCACCTTGCGATTTCGCAAGCCGTCGAAGGTGCGCGCCGCGTCGGGCACGCGGATCAGGATCATGTTGGCGTCACTGTGCCAGGCCTTGACACCGGGCAAGGCGGCAAGCGCGTCGAACAGAAAGGCGCGCTGGGCGATCAGTTCCTGCGCCTGGGCTTCAAACACCTCGCGGTGTTCGAGGGCGAACAGCGCGCATTCATAGTTCAACACGCTGATGTTGTAGGGCGGACGCACCTTGTCGATTTCGGCAATCAGGGCTTTGGGCCCCATCATGTAGCCCAGGCGAACGCCGGCCAGGCCGAACTTGCTCAGGGTGCGCATCAAGAGCACATGGCCGTGCCGCGACATGCGGCCGGCATAGCTCTTGCTGGCAAAAGGCTGGTAGGCCTCGTCCATCACGACCAGGCCGCCCTGCGCACCGACCGCCCCGATGATCTTTTCAATCACCGCATCGTCCCACAGGTTGGCCGTAGGGTTGTTCGGATAGGCCAGGTAGGTGATCGATGGCTTGTGCTCCGCGATCGCTGCCAGCATCGCCGCTTCGTCGAGTTCAAAGTCGGGCGTCAGATCGACGCCGATGAACTTCAGGCCCTGCAACTGCGCGCTCATGGCGTACATCACGAAACCGGGCAGCGGCGCCAGCACCGAGCCGCCGGGCACGTCGCAGGCCAGCGCCAGCAGCGCGATCAGCTCGTCCGAGCCGTTGCCCAGCATGATGTCGAAGCCTTCGGGCATCTGTGCGTAGTCGGCCAGCGCGCGGCGCAGGTCGTTGACGCGGCCGTCCGGGTAGCGGTTCAGCGCCAGCGCGCCCAGGCGCTGGCCCAGGTGCGCCTGCAGGGCGGCGGGCAGCCGGTGCGGATTTTCCATCGCATCGAGCTTGACCATGCCCGCCGAGTCCTGAATGGCGTAGGCGTGCATCGACTGCACATCCTGGCGAATCAGTTGCTTGAGTTTCGGGTCGAGTGTGGAATCAGGCGCGGTCATTGGTTGGGTTTTCTCATGTCGGGCACGGTGGTCAAGCGCAGTTCGGCGGCGCGGGCATGCGCCTGCAGGCCTTCGCCATAGGCCAGTTCGGCGGCAATCGGGCCGAGGACTTGCGCGCCGGCTTCGCTGACCTCGATCAGGCTGGAGCGTTTCTGGAAGTCGTACACCCCCAGCGGGCTGGAAAAGCGCGCCGTGCCGCTGGTCGGCAATACGTGGTTCGGGCCGGCGCAGTAGTCGCCCAGGCTTTCACTGGTGTAGGCGCCAAGAAAAATCGCCCCGGCGTGACGCAGCAGCGGCTCCCAGCGGTGCGGGTCGCGGCTGGAGACTTCCAGGTGCTCGGGCGCGATGCGGTTGGAAATTTCGCAGGCTTCTTCCATGCTGCGGGTCAGGATCAGCGCGCCCCGGTCGGTCAGCGACCTGGCGATGATCTCGGCGCGCGGCATGGCGGGCAGCAGGCGATGGATGGCTACCTGCACGGCGTCGATGTAGGCGGCGTCGGGACACAGCAAAATGCTTTGCGCCAGCTCGTCATGCTCGGCCTGGCTGAACAGGTCCATCGCCACCCAGTCGGCCGGCGTCGTGCCGTCGGCCAGCACCAGAATCTCGGATGGCCCGGCAATCATGTCGATGCCGACCGTGCCGAACACGCGTTTCTTGGCGCTGGCGACATAGGCATTGCCGGGGCCGGTGATCTTGTCCACCTTGGGCACGGTCGCCGTGCCGTAAGCCAGCGCGGCCACCGCCTGCGCGCCGCCGATGGTGAAGGCACGCGTCACGCCGGCGACGTAGGCGGCAGCCAGCACCAGCGCGTTTTTCTCGCCCCTGGGCGTGGGCACGACCATGATGATCTCGCCGACACCGGCCACATGGGCGGGAATCGCGTTCATCAGCACCGACGACGGGTACGCCGCCTTGCCGCCGGGCACGTAGATGCCGACGCGGTCCAGCGGCGTGACCTTCTGGCCCAGCAGCGTGCCATCCTCGTCGCGGTAACTCCAGCTTTCGCCGCTGGCCTTTTTCTGCGCCTCGTGGTACGTCCGCACGCGCTTGGCGGCGGCCTGCAGCGCGCCCCGCTGTGCGGCGGGAATCGACTCGAACGCAGCCTTGAGTTCGGCCTGCGTGAGTTCGAGTTCTGCCATCGAGCCGACGCTCAGGCCGTCAAACCGCGCGGTGTATTCCAGCACCGCCGCATCGCCGCGCTGTTGCACGTCCAGCAGGATGTCGGCCACGCGCTGCTCGATGGCCGCATCAGTGTCGGCCGACCAGTGCAGCCGGGCCTTGAATTGAGACTCAAAAGTGCTGTCAGCGCACGACAGTCGGGCGGGAGTAGCTATCAATTTCATGGCAATCAGGGGGTTAGGGGCTTGGCAAGCGCCAAGGCAAACGCATCAATCAGTTTGCGAATCGGTGCCTGCTTGAGCTTGAGGGCGGTCTGGTTCACCACCAGATGCGAGCTGATGTCCATGATGCGCTCGACTTCCATCAAATGGTTGGCCCTGAGCGTGTTGCCGGTGGACACCAAATCAACAATCGCGTCGGCCAGGCCGGTGAGCGGGGCGAGTTCCATGCTGCCGTAGAGCTTGATCAAATCGACGTGAACGCCCTTGCTGGCGAAAAAGTCACGTGAAATTTCCACGTATTTGGTGGCCACTTTCAGGCGCGAGCCTTGTTTGACGGCGGCCGCATAGTCAAAGCCCTGGCGCACCGCCACGCTGATGCGGCATTTGGCAATCTGCAAGTCCAGCGGCTGGTACAGACCCTGACTGCCCGATTCGAGCAACGTGTCCTTGCCGACGACACCGATATCGGCGCCGCCGTACTGCACATAGGTCGGCACGTCGGTGGCGCGGACCAGCACCACGCGCAGGTCGGGCTGGTTGGTGTCAAGGATCAGCTTGCGTGATTTTTCCGGGTCGTCGAGCACCTCGATGCCGGCGCTTTTCAGCAGCGGCAGGATGTCGTCAAAGATGCGGCCTTTGGAGAGCGCGAGCGTGATCATGCTTGCATCCGTTCAATATCGGCGCCAATGCCGCGCAACTTGGCTTCCATGTGGTCGTAGCCCCGGTCGAGGTGGTAGATGCGTTCGACAAAGGTCTCGCCTTCAGCGACCAGACCGGCAATCACCAGACTGGCGGAGGCGCGCAAGTCGGTCGCCATGACGGTAGCACCCGAGAGTTTTTCGACGCCTTCGATGACGGCAACCTTGCCTTCAATCTGGATTTTTGCGCCCAGGCGGACCATTTCATTGACGTGCATGAAGCGGTTTTCAAAAATCGTCTCGGTCACCGTGCTGGTGCCCTGCGCGACGGCGTTGAGCGCCATGAACTGCGCCTGCATGTCGGTCGGAAAACCGGGGTATTCGGTGGTGCGGAACGACTGCGCCTTCATGCGGCCGCAGGCCTGGATGCGGATGAACCCTTCGCCAGCCGTGATGGTGGCACCGGCTTCGCGCAGCTTTTCAATCACCGCTTCGAGGTGGTCGGCACGGCCGTGCTGCAGGACCACATCGCCGCCGGCCGCCGCCACGGCGCACAAAAAGGTGCCAGTTTCAATCCGGTCAGCAACCACCTGGTGCGTGCAGCCGTGCAGCCGGTCGACGCCCTGAATGCGGATGCGGCGCGTGCCATGGCCTTCGATGTTCGCGCCCATTTTGATGAGCATCTCGGCCAGGTCGCCAATCTCGGGCTCCTGCGCTGCGTTTTCGAGAATGGTCTCGCCCTCGGCCAGCGTGGCGGCCATCAGGAAATTCTCGGTCCCGGTGACGGTCACCATGTCGGTCGTGAGGGTCGCGCCCTTCAGGCGCGTCTGGCCTGCGGGCAGCTTGGCCAGCATGTAGCCGTGCTCGACGATGATCTCGGCGCCCATCGCTTGCAGGCCCTTGATGTGCTGATCAACAGGCCGCGAACCAATGGCGCAGCCGCCGGGCAGCGACACCGTCGCCTTGCCAAAACGCGCCAACAGCGGCCCCAGCGCCAGCACCGACGCGCGCATGGTCTTGACCAGCTCGTACGGCGCCTCGGGCGAATTCAGCGGGCCGGCATTGAGCGTGACAGTGCCGGGAACACTGACACTGCGCTCGGCCTCGACGCCCATGTTGCGGATCAGCTTGAGCATGGTCGTCACGTCATGCAGGCCCGGAACGTTTTGCAGCGTGACCGGCTCAGCGGTCAGCAGCGCCGCGCAAAGCTCGGGCAATGCCGCGTTTTTGGCGCCCGAGATGTCGACGGAGCCGGCCAGGGACTTGCCACCCTTGATGCGTAGTTTGTCCATTTGTTTATTGCGCCTTGAGTGCAGCCCACTCGGCGGGCGTATAGGTCTTCATCGACAGGGCATGGACTTCACCGGTGTGAATCCGGTTACCTACCGTGGCATAAGCGCGGTGGTGGCGCGCAATCCGCGACAGGCCCTGAAAAGCGCTGGACACCATGGTGGCGTACCAATGGCTGCCGTCACCGGACACTTCGAGGTGCTCGCACGGCAAGTCGGCGGCAATGATGGCTTGGAGTTCTTCGCTGGTCATAAAGGTTTTCTAAAAAAATTCACAGTGCCTTGGTGGGCGTAAAAAAATGGGCGCAATGCAGTACATAGAAAGCGCGGCGACTCCGGCTGCCGTTCCAACCCAGCAGGGGCCGCGGGACTGGCTTCGCCAGACCGCAGGCGCAGCAGCCCCCTCGGGGGGCAGCGCAGTACGCGAAGCGACAAGCGTGGGGGTCATCCCCTGATCTTATAGCCCGTGCGCAGCATGTTGACCGCGACGGCGCTGATGATGAGAAATGCGCTCAGCACCAAGCCCAGGCTGAGCCAGGGCGAGACATCGCTGACGCCAAAAAAACCGTAGCGAAAACCGTCAATCATGTAGAAAAACGGATTCAGGTGGCTGACCTTCTGCCACATCGGCGGCAACGAGTGAATGGAGTAAAAAACGCCGCTCAAAAAAGTCATCGGCATGATGATGAAGTTCTGGAAGGTCGCCATCTGGTCGAACTTTTCGGCCCACAAACCGGCAATCACGCCCAGCGCGCCCATCATCGCCGAGCCCAGTACGGCAAACACCAGTATCCAGAGCGGGGCTTCAAAGCCGGGCTGGCCAAAAAACACCGTGACCGCAAACACGCCCGTGCCGACCATCAGGCCGCGCACGACCGACGAGCCCACATAGGCAAAAAACCAGTGCCAATGCGACAGCGGCGAGAGCAGCACAAACACCAGACTGCCCATGATCTTGCTCTGGATCAGCGATGACGAACTGTTGGCAAACGAGTTTTGCAGCACGCTCATCATCACCAAGCCAGGCACCAAAAAGGCGGTGTAGCTGACCTTGTCGTAGACCAGCACCTTGCCTTGAAGCACATGGCCAAAAATCAGCATGTAAAGCACCGCTGTCAGCACGGGCGCGCCAACGGTCTGGAAACCGACTTTCCAGAAGCGCAGGATTTCCTTGTAAAAAAGCGTTTGCCAGCCGGTCATGCTGCGGCTCCGGATTTGTCCGTCATGACTTCAATGAACACATCTTCCAGATCGGCCTTGCGGATTTCAACGTCTTCAGCGACCAGGCCGGCCTCCCGGACGGCGGCCAGGTATTGCTCGATTTCGCGGGCATTGTGCGCCGGAAACTGTACGATTCGGCCTGTAATACGCGCCTGGTCGGCCAGGTGCGGGGGAAGTTCGCTATCAATTTTAAAGCGCAGCAGATTGCTAGAAGCCGCCTTGAGCAACTCTGACGTTTGCGCCAGTGCCACCACCCGGCCCTGCTTGAGCATGGCAATGCGGTTGCACAGGGCTTCGGCTTCTTCGAGGTAATGGGTGGTCAATAAAACGGTGCTGCCTTGTCTGTTGAGTTTGGCGATGAACTGCCACAGCGTCTGGCGCAGCTCCACATCGACGCCAGCGGTGGGCTCGTCCAGCACGATGACCTGCGGTTTGTGGACCAGCGCCTGCGCCACCAGCACACGGCGCTTCATGCCGCCCGAGAGCTGGCGCATATTGGCATTGGCCTTGTCGGCCAGGCCCAGATTGAGCAGCAGCTCGTCAATCCAGTCGTCGTTGTGCTTAATACCGAAATAGCCCGACTGGATGCGCAGTGCTTCGCGGACGGTAAAAAACGGGTCGAACACCAGTTCCTGCGGCACCACGCCCAGTTTGCGCCGGGCGTTGGCGTAGTCGAGCAGCACGTCGCTGTCATGGACCAGAACCCGCCCACTGCTGGCACGCGACAGGCCGGCCAGAATGCTGATGAGGGAGGTTTTACCGGCTCCGTTGGGGCCGAGCAAGCCGAAAAATTCGCCTTGCTGAATGTCAAAGCTGACGTTGTCCAGCGCCTTCAGGCCGGAGCCGGGCTGGTTGCGTGTAGCGGGATAGGTTTTGGAGACGGACTGAAAGGATATGGCTGGCATGAGCCCGCTATTTTAGGGGTGGATGCGTTTTGTATCTGGCAGGGCAGCGTATGGCCCCGCAAGCCTTCATGACACAGGCAAAACCGGTTCAGCCGCAGGAATCAATTGGGCAACGCCATAGACGCCGGCCAGTTGCAGCAGGCGCTCCGGGGCGCCCAGAACGGCAAAAGTCTTGCCCGCCGCCAGCGCCTGACGACGGCATGCCAGCAAGATGGCCAGCGCCGACGAATCAAACTGCTGCAGGCCGCCGGCATCCACCACAACAGCTTTTGGGGCGGACAGCACTTCCTGGTTCACGGTCGGGAAAAATCCCGACGCGATGGCATGGGTCAGTACAGCAGGAAGTTTCAGCATGGCTGACGCAGGGCTCAGGACTTGCTGCCAGCGTTGGTCTTGTTGCGCTGCGACATGGATGCGATCAGGCCATCGACGCCGTTGGCACTGATTTCCTGCGCGAACTGGGTGCGGTAGGTTTCCACCAGCCAGACGCCCAGCACGTTCAGGTCATAAATCTTCCAGCCGGTCGGCGTTTTTTCCATGCGGTAGTCAAGTTGAACTGGATCACCCCGTCCCAAGACTTCGGTGCGAACCGTGACTTCGGTGTCGGTCGGTGCAGCACGCAGCGGTTTGACATTGAGCGACTGGTCTTTGACTTGGGAAAGCGCACCCGAATACGTGCGGATCAGCAGGGTCTTGAACTCTTCCTGCAGACGGGTTTTCTGCGCGGGGGTGGCTTGCCGCCAGTTGCGGCCCACGGCAGACGCAGTCATGCGGGTGAAGTTCACATTGGGCATGACCTTGGCGTCCACCAGCGCCAGCACCCGGCTTGTGTCGCCGGCTTGCGTCGCCTTGTCGGACTTGATACCGTCAAGCACTTCAGTGGAAACACGCTTGATCAGCGCATCCGGCCCCTCTTCGGCAGCGCGGACAAAAGGTGCAGAAGCCAGCAGTGCCAGACTAAGCGCAGCGGACAAAAGACGGCCAAGGGTTCTACGGTTCATGGTTGTTCTTTCAAAGTCGGTACAAACAGCCAACGAAACGGCTGATTTTCAAGAATAATTTTGCAAGCCGGCACCAGGCTTGGCGATGAAGATTTGCGGCAGCTTTGTAAAGCTTGTGACAAAGATTTTTTTACTGCACACCCGATGCAGGCACTGCAGGCGCACTGTTGGCCGGTGCGGTTTCAGGCAGGTCGTAACGCTCTTCCGGTTCGACGCGCGCATCGACACCGCTCTTGCCCAGCAGGCTGCGGCGGCGCTGCAAATAGAAGTCTCGGGTGAAGGTATATTTATCAAGTGCCGCCTGCTCCAGCACATTACTGGCCCCGAGCAGATTGGCGCGGGTATCGACCAGGCGCAGGCCCATCAAGGAGTTGCGTGCGGGGATATTGTCAGTACGTGACACCAGATTGCCGTTCATGTCCACAACCAGTCCGGCCGTGTCGCGCACGCTGGAAGGCCCGAACAGTGGCAGCACCACATACGGGCCGGATCCGACCCCCCAAGTGCCCAGCGTCTGGCCAAAATCTTCTTTGTGTTTGGGGATTTTCAATGCGGTGGCCACATCAAAAATACCGCCTACGCCCCATAAGGTATTGGTCGTGAAACGGAAAAGGGAATCGGCGGCTTGCGCCGGCCTGGCCTGCAGAACGTTGTTGACGAATGACCAGACATCCGAAATGTTCTCAAAGAAATTCGTCACACCCGTGCGGACGGGTTGCGGCGTCACGTTCTGGTAGGCCGTCGCGACAGGCTTCAGAACGGTGCGGTCCAGCCCTTCGTTAAAGCTGAACACGCTGCGGTTGAAGGGCTCCAGCGGATCGGCCGGATTGGCGGTGGGGCCACTGGCGCAGCCTTGCAAAAGGGCCAGAGCCAAACCGGCAGCAGCCCAACCCAAGGCCGGTTTCAAAGTGATGGATTTAGTCATTTTTTTTCTGCTGTTGCGGTTGGGGGAGTGATCTCGTCCGATCCGGAGCCTGCGCTTCCTTCGGCGGCTTTATTGAACAAAAATTGTCCGATGAGGTTTTCAAGCACGACGGCTGATTGTGTCTGCTTGATCACGTCGCCTGCAACAAGATTGTCTTCGGCGCCCCCGGCCTCCATGCCTATGTATTGCTCTCCGAGCAAGCCGCTGGTGAGAATTTTCAGCGAACTGTCTTTGGGGAAGGAAAAGCGGCTTTGCATGTCGAGCAACACGCGCGCCTGAAAGGTGGTGTCGTTGAACGTAATGTCTGCCACGCGTCCGATCACCACGCCCCCGCTGCGCACAGCCGCCTTGGGCTTGAGGCCGCCGATATTGTCAAACTCGGCACTGATCTGGTACGTGGACTGAAAATTCAGCTTCAGCAAGTTGGCGGCCTGCAGCGCCAGAAACAAAATGGCGGCAGCGCCAATCATGACAAAAATGCCGACCCACACATCTATTTTTGAGCGTTGCACCACACTCCTCCTTAATTGGTAAACATCATTGCGGTCAGGATGAAATCCAGACCCAGAACCGCCAGCGAAGCCACCACCACCGTGCGCGTTGTTGCGCTGGCCACGCCTTCAGGCGTTGGTTGCGCTTCAAAACCCTGGAACAGCGCCACGAAAGTGACCGTGAAGCCAAACACAATACTTTTGACAATGCCGTTGCCCACGTCGCGCCAGACATCCACACTGTTCTGGATCTGGCTCCAGAACGAACCGGCATCCACACCGATCATGATCACGCCCACCACCCAGCCGCCAATCACGCCCATGGCGCTGAACACGGCAGCCAGCAGCGGCATGGCAATTACGCCCGCCCAGAAGCGCGGCGCCAAGATGCGCTGAATCGGATCGACCGCCATCATTTCCATGACGCTGATCTGCTCGCCCGCCTTCATCAGGCCGATTTCGGCAGTCAGCGAAGTGCCAGCCCGACCGGCAAACAAAAGCGCGGTGACGACGGGTCCGAGTTCGCGCACCAGCGTGAAGGTCACCAGCTGGCCCAGCGCCTCGGTGGAGCCAAAACGCAGCAAGGTGTAGTAGCCCTGCAGACCAAACACAAATCCGACAAACAGGCCTGAGATGGCGATGATGACCAGCGAGTAGTTGCCCAAAAAGAAAATCTGGTCGCGCACCAGGCCAAAACGCTTGAAGGTCGAGACAAAGGTGGCCAAAAGCCGGATGAAGAGCCGCGCGCCATAGCCCAGGTTGCCCAGCTTCTTGCGGGTAGCAAAGCCCACATCGGCAGGTTTGTACCAAGTCATGATGAAGCTCCGGATTGGCGGGACGCAGGCGTCAAGGCGGGCCCAAAGTCTTCCTCGACCGTCACGCCGGGATAGTCAAACCGGACCGGGCCATCTGGCAGCGCATGCACATACTGGTAGACCAGCGGGTCGGTACTTTTGCGCACTTCGTCGGGCGTGCCTTCAGTGGCGACCTTGCCATTGGCCAGGATGATCACATGGTCGGCAATGGCAAACGTCTGCTCCAGCTCGTGCGAGACAAAAATACTCGTCAGCCCCATGCTGTCATTGAGGTGGCGAATCAGGCGTGCCGACGTTCCCAGCGAAATCGGGTCCAGCCCCGAAAAAGGCTCGTCATACATGACCAGTTCGGGGTCCAGCGCGATAGCACGGGCCAGCGCAATGCGCCGCGCCATGCCGCCCGACACCTCGCTGGGCATCAGGTCGCGGGCGCCGCGCAGACCGACCGCATTGAGCTTCATCAGCACGATGTCGCGGATCAGCGCTTCGGGCAGGCCGGTGTGCTCGCGCAGTGGAAAGGCGACGTTCTCGAACACGCTCAGGTCGGCAAACAGTGCGCCGAACTGGAACAACATGCCCATTCGGCGGCGGGCTGCGTAGATCTGTTCCTGGTTCATCGGCGTGACATCCTGGCCGTCGAACAGCAACTGGCCCGATTGCGCCCGGTTCTGCCCGCCAATCAGGCGCAGGATGGTGGTCTTGCCGCCACCGGATGCGCCCAGCAGGGCCGTGACCTTGCCCCGGGGCACCGACAGCGAAATATCGTCCAGAATGACGCGTTCGCCGTACCCAAAAGTCAGGTGGCGAAGTTCGACAAGGGAAGCGTTGGAGGATGGGGGCATAGAAAAAACAAAAGCCGGACATTCCGGCTTCTGGATCATAAGGGATTACGCGTAATCAGCGCGGCAGATCGCTGTAGCCCATCAGGAACTCATCGACTGAGCGCGCGGCTTGGCGGCCCTCGCGAATCGCCCACACCACCAGGCTCTGGCCGCGCCGGATATCGCCCGCTGCAAACACCTTGGGAAGGTTGGTGGCATAGCCACCGATGAAGTCGGTGCCGGCACGGGCATTGCCCCGGTTGTCCTTCTCGATGCCAAAGGCGTCGAGCACAGACGCCACCGGCGAGACAAAGCCCATGGCCAGCAGCACCAGGTCGGCTTTCAAAATCTGTTCGGAGCCGGCAACCTCAACCATCCTTCCATCCTTCCATTCAACGCGAACGGTCTTCAGGCCGGTGAGCTTGCCTTTTTCGCCAATCAGCTCCTTGGTCGAGATGGCGAATTCGCGCTCGCAGCCCTCTTCGTGGCTGGAACTGGTGCGCAGCTTGATCGGCCAGTAGGGCCACGTCATGGGGCGGTTTTCTTCGACAGGCGGCTCGGGCATCAGCTCGAACTGGGTGACGCTGGCCGCGCCGTGGCGGTTGCTGGTACCGACGCAGTCCGAGCCGGTGTCACCGCCGCCAATCACGATGACGTGCTTGCCATCGGCGCGCAGTTGGCCCTTGACCTTGTCGCCGGCGTTGACCTTGTTTTGCAGCGGCAAAAATTCCATGGCGAAATGCACGCCATCCAAATCACGGCCGGGCACCGGCAGGTCGCGCGACTGTTCGGCGCCGCCGGTCAGGACCACGGCATCAAAGTCTTTTTGCAGTTGCTCAGGGCTAATGGTTTCCTTGGCCCAGTTGGTGACCTTGGAACCCTTGGGCAGGCTGCCGATCATGACGCCGGTGCGAAACACCACGCCCTCGGCCTGCATCTGCTCGACGCGGCGGTCGATGTGGATTTTTTCCATCTTGAAGTCGGGAATGCCGTAGCGCAGCAGTCCGCCCATGCGGTCGTTCTTCTCGAACAGCGTCACGTCGTGGCCGACGCGCGCCAGTTGCTGGGCAGCGGCCATGCCAGCCGGGCCGGAGCCGACAACGGCGACCTTCTTGCCGGTCTTGTGCGGGGCCAGCCGGGGCTTGACCCAGCCTTCAGCCCAGGCGCGGTCGATGATCGCGTGCTCGATGGACTTGATACCCACCGCGTCGTCGTTCACATTCAGGACGCAGGCCGCTTCGCAAGGCGCCGGGCAGATGCGGCCAGTGAACTCGGGAAAATTGTTGGTGCTGTGCAGCGTGTCAATCGCGTTTTTCCAGTCGGCCCGAAACACCATGTCGTTGAAGTCGGGAATGATGTTGTTGACCGGGCAGCCGCTGTTGCAAAACGGCGTGCCGCAGTCCATGCAGCGCGCGGCCTGCACGCTGGCCTGCTGGTCATCCAGGCCAATGACGAATTCCTTGTAGTTCTTCAGGCGCTCGGGAACGGGCTTGTAGCCTTCCTCGATGCGCTCGTATTCCATGAAGCCGGTAATTTTTCCCATGATCGATTCCTGTGTAATTTTTTAAGCTTTTAAGGCCGCTTGTGCATAGCCAACGGGCGCAAGCAGCTATTAATACAATAGCAAAATAACGAACCAGCCAGGCCCGGCAGCAGCATGCTGACCGGCGCTGGCGTGGTCTGGCTTATTTGGCAGCTACCGTTTCCCGGTTGGTCGCGACTTGGACGCGGGTGGTTTCAGTCGAGGCCCGCACGCGGCGCTCCTGGCGCTCCATCAGGGCGCGCTTGTACTCGTTCGGGAACACCTTCACGAACCTCAGGCGTGACACGCTCCAGGTGTCGAGCAGTTCGCGCGCGCGCTTGCTGCCAGTCCAGCGGTTGTGGTCTTGCAGCAGGCGCTTGAGCTGCTCTTCATCGCTTTGGTCGGCATGCCAGTCGGATACGTCATGGGTGTGTTGCTCAGAGGTCGTGACCACGCGGTCCATCGACACCATTGAGGTGTTGCAGCGCGTGGCAAACAGGCCGTCCTCGTCATAAACATAGGCCACGCCGCCGCTCATGCCGGCTGCAAAATTGCGGCCGGTCTTGCCCAGCACCGCGACTGTGCCGCCCGTCATGTATTCGCAACCGTGGTCGCCCGTGCCTTCGACAACCGCCGTGGCGCCTGACAGGCGCACCGCAAAACGCTCGCCCGCCACGCCGCTGAAGAAAGCCTCGCCGCTGGTGGCGCCGTACATCACGGTATTGCCAACAATGGTGTTCTTTACCGAATCCCCCCTGAAATCAATGCTCGGGCGAACGATGATGCGGCCGCCGGAGAGGCCCTTGCCGGTGTAGTCGTTGGCGTCGCCGATCAAATACAGCGTGATGCCCTTGGCCAGGAAAGCGCCAAACGACTGGCCGCCTGTGCCCTCTAACTGGATGCGCAGCGTGTCGTCCGGCAGGCCTTCGGGGCGCAGGCGCGTCAACTCGCCCGACAGCATGGCGCCGACGGTGCGGTTGACGTTGCGCGCCACTTCGATAAACTGGACTTTTTCGCCTTTTTCCAGCGCGGCTTTCGATTTCTCGATCAGCCGCATGTCCAGTGCTTTATCCAGCCCATGATCCTGGTCCATCACATGCAGGCGCGGCACATCGGCCGGCACCTGGGGCTGATAGAACAGGCGGCTGAAGTCTAGGCCGCTGGCTTTCCAGTGTTCGATGCCTTTTTGCATGTCCAGTAAATCGGGCCGGCCAATCAGGTCGTCAAACTTGGCGATGCCGAGTTGCGCCATCAACTGGCGCGCTTCTTCGGCGACGAAGAAGAAATAGTTCACGACATGCTCGGGCTTGCCGCTGAACTTCTGGCGCAGCACCGGGTCTTGCGTCGCCACGCCGACGGGGCAGGTGTTGAGGTGGCACTTGCGCATCATGATGCAGCCCTCGACGACCAGGGGCGCGGTGGCAAAACCGAATTCGTCCGCGCCCAGCAATGCACCAATCACCACGTCGCGGCCGGTTTTCATCTGGCCGTCGGCCTGCACGCGAATGCGGCCGCGCAGGCGGTTCAGCACCAAGGTCTGCTGGGTTTCAGCCAGGCCGATTTCCCACGGCGAGCCGGCATGCTTGATGGATGACCAGGGCGAAGCGCCCGTGCCGCCGTCGTGGCCGGCAATCACCACGTGGTCAGCCTTGGCCTTGGCCACGCCGGCAGCAATCGTGCCGACGCCGGTTTCGCTGACCAGCTTGACGCTAATGCTGGCGCGCGGGTTGACGTTTTTCAAATCATGGATCAGCTGCGCCAAGTCCTCAATCGAATAAATGTCGTGGTGCGGTGGCGGCGAAATCAGCCCCACGCCGGGCACCGAGAAACGCAGCTGGCCGATGTAGTCGCTGACCTTGCCGCCGGGCAGCTGGCCGCCCTCGCCCGGCTTCGCGCCCTGGGCCATCTTGATCTGGATCTGGTCAGCCGACACCAAGTATTCGGCGGTCACGCCAAAACGGCCCGACGCCACTTGCTTGATGCGCGAACGCAGCGAATCGCCGTCTTGCAGCGGCAAATCAACCTCAACCACCTTGTCGCCAATCACGCTTTTCAGCGTGTCGCCGCGCTTGATCGGGATGCCTTTTAGTTCCTGACGGTAACGCGCCGGGTCTTCGCCGCCCTCGCCGGTGTTGCTCTTGCCGCCGATGCGGTTCATGGCCACGGCCAGCGTCGCATGCGCCTCGGTGCTGATAGAACCCAGCGACATCGCGCCGGTCACAAAGCGCTTGACGATTTCCTTGGCCGGCTCGACCTCGTCAATGGGAATCGCTTTGCTCGGGTCAATCTTGAACTCGAACAGGCCGCGCAGCGTCATGTGGCGGCGGTTCTGGTCGTTGACGAGCTGGGCAAATTCCTTGTAGGTGTTCCAGTTGTTGGCGCGCGTCGAATGCTGCAATTTGGCAATCGTGTCGGGCGTCCACATGTGGTCTTCGCCGCGTACGCGCCAAGCGTATTCGCCGCCGGCGTCCAGCATGTTGGCCAGCACCGGGTCGTCGCTGAAAGCGGCTTTGTGCATGCGCAGCGCTTCTTCGGCAATGCCGAACACGCCCATGCCCTCGACCTGGCTGGAGGTGCCGGTGAAGAACTTGTCCACCGTCTCGCGGCTCAGGCCGATGACCTCGAACAACTGCGCGCCGCAGTAGCTCATGTAGGTGGACACGCCCATCTTGGACATGATCTTGGACAGGCCCTTGCCGATGGCCTTGGTGTAGTTGTAGACCGCTTTTTCGGTGCTCAGGTCGCCCGGCAGGCCCTTGGACAGCTCGGCCAGGGTTTCCAGCGCCAGGTACGGGTGAACCGCTTCTGCACCGTACGCCGCCAGCACGGCGAAGTGGTGGACTTCCTTGGCCGAACCGGTTTCCACCACCAGCCCGGCGGTGGTGCGCAGGCCTTCCTTCACCAGGTGCTGGTGAATTGCCGACAGCGCCAGCAGCGCGGGAATGGCGACTTGCGTGGCGCTCAGGGCGCGGTCGCTGACGATCAGGATGTTCTTGCCGGTCTTGATGGCATCGACGGCTTCAGCGCACAGCGAGGCCAGCTTGGCCTCGACGCCTTCACTGCCCCAGGCCAGCGGATAGGTGATGTCCAGCGTGTAGCTCTTGAACTTGCCCTGGGTGCGGATTTTGATGTCGCGCAGCTTTTGCATGTCGGCCACGTTCAGCACCGGCTGGCTGACTTCGAGCCGCATTGGCGGGTTGACCTGGTTGATGTCCAGCAGGTTCGGCTTGGGGCCGATAAAGGACACCAGCGACATCACGATGGCTTCACGAATCGGGTCAATGGGCGGGTTGGTGACCTGCGCAAACAGCTGCTTGAAGTAGTTGTAGAGCGGCTTGTTCTTGTTCGACAGCACGGCCAGCGGGCTGTCGTTGCCCATCGAGCCGGTGGCTTCCTCGCCGTTGGCGGCCATCGGCGAGAGCAGAAACTTGATGTCTTCCTGGGTGTAGCCGAAGGCTTGCTGGCGGTCGAGCAATGACAACTCGTTCACGGCAGGCGCGGCGGCGGCGCTTTCCTGGGTCTTGCCGACCACGTCGTCGAGCCGGATGCGCAGATTCTCGATCCACTGCTTGTAGGGCTTGCTGTGCGACAGCGTGGCCTTGATTTCCTCGTCGTCGACCATGCGGCCTTGCTCCAGGTCGATCAGGAACATTTTGCCGGGCTGCAGACGCCACTTGCGAACGATCTTGTGCTCAGGGATGGGCAGCACGCCGGATTCGGACGCCATGATGACCAGGTCGTCGTCGGTGACGCAATAACGCGACGGACGCAGGCCGTTGCGGTCGAGCGTGGCGCCAATCTGGCGGCCGTCGGTGAAGACGATGGACGCCGGGCCGTCCCACGGCTCCAGCATGGCGGCATGGTATTCGTAGAAGGCCTTGCGGCGCTCGTCCATGGTGGTGTGCTGCTCCCACGGCTCGGGAATCATCATCATCACGGCCTGGCTGATCGGGTAGCCGGCCATCGTCAGCAACTCCAGGCAGTTGTCGAAGGTGGCAGTGTCGGACTGACCCGGAAAGCTGATCGGATACAGCTTTTGCAGGTCAGCACCCAGCACGGGCGAAGACATCACGCCTTCGCGCGCCTTCATCCAGTTGTAGTTGCCCTTGACGGTGTTGATTTCGCCGTTGTGCGCCACATAGCGGTACGGGTGGGCCAGCGGCCACTCGGGAAAGGTGTTTGTCGAAAAGCGCTGATGCACCAGACCGAGTGCCGAGACGCAGCGCTCATCCTTCAGGTCCAGAAAATAGGTGCCAACCTGGTCAGCCAGCAGCAGCCCCTTGTAAACCACGGTGCGGCTGGACATGCTGGGCACGTAATACTCTTTGCTGTGCGTCAGCTTGAGGTTCTGGATGGCGGCGCTGGCGGTCTTGCGGATCACATACAGCTTGCGCTCCAGCGCGTCTTGGACGATGACGTCGTTACCCCGGCCAATGAAGATCTGGCGCAGGATAGGTTCTTTTTTGCGCACGTTGGGCGACATCGGCATGTCACGGTCTACCGGCACATCGCGCCAGCCCAACAACACCTGACCTTCGGCCTTGACCGTGCGCTCCAATGCCTGTTCGCAGGCTAGGCGCGACGCATGTTCTTTCGGTAAAAACACCATGCCCACGCCATATTCGCCGGGTGGCGGCAGCGTCACGCCTTGCGCGGCCATTTCTTCGCGGTACAACGCGTCAGGCAGCTGGATCAAAATGCCAGCACCGTCGCCCATCAGCTTGTCCGCACCCACCGCGCCCCGATGGTCGAGGTTTTCAAGAATCTTCAGGGCCTGCGCGACGATGGCATGGCTTTTGTGACCCTTGATGTGGGCGACAAAACCGACACCGCAGGCATCGTGCTCATTGGCGCCGGCGTACAAACCGTGTTGTTCAAAATGCTTGATTTCAGCAGCCGTAGTCATCGCGAGTCCTTTTTCAACATCCACCGGGGATTCAAATAATTTTTCCAAGATGCCAAGCATAGTGCAATGATTAACCCCTAACGAAATTTTTAATCGGGGTCAGATTCCAATTAAATTTCAAAATCACACCATTTACTTAAATAAGGGACACATCAAAAATCATAGCTGATAGCGCCCGCACAGCATGCGCAATCGCCTGTTTTTAATCAGATTTAAGCGGTGCAACAGGCCTGCCGGGCTGGTTTTTTTGCACCCGGCGTTCGGTGCGTTTTTGCAAATCAGCCATAAATTTTTCATCGCCCAGCGCCCAGCCGCTCAGTGCTGAGCGCGTCAGCGCGTCTTGCTGGTCTTGCGAGACACCGGCGGCCGTGAGTTCGGCATAAGCCGCTTCTCGGGCAAACGGTGTGTTGCCCAACGCCCAATAAAGCGGGTGCGGCGTGATGAGCCGGTCGGGCCGCAGGCCGACATGGTGGCCGTGGCTTGACCACGGGTAGTCTCTCGGGTCGCTGACCAGGCCGGCGCGCACCGGATTGAGGTCGATATACGCCATGCAGGCCAGCAGATAACGCTCGGTGTCGATCAGCGTCGAGCGGTAGCGCCCTTCCCAGAGCGTGCCCGAGCGGCCTTGGCGGTCATTGAAATAGCGCACGTAACGCCGG
The DNA here is from genome assembly GCF_035984465.1 of Polaromonas sp. CG_9.5. Classification (NCBI taxonomy): domain Bacteria; kingdom Pseudomonadati; phylum Pseudomonadota; class Betaproteobacteria; order Burkholderiales; family Comamonadaceae; genus Polaromonas; species Polaromonas sp. CG_9.5. Next base: position 56,589 of record NZ_JAXCHR010000013.1, on the reverse strand, counting down.
CCAATGGCCTGCATCATCTGCGGCAAACCTTCTTCGGTGGTGGGCGTGGCGAGCAGATGAAAATGGTTGCCCATCAGGACATAGGCATGCAGCGCGACGCCGAATTTATGCGCGTTCTCATCGAGCAGCGCCAGCAGCAGCTGGTAGTCAGCCGTGGATGAAAAAATGGCTTGCCGGTTATTGCCGCGCTGGATGATGTGGTGGGGATAACCGGGAACGGTAAGGCGGGGAAGACGGGCCATGAAATGCAATGCCGGAAGTGTGCGCCATGATAAATTGATCCGGCGCCTTCACTTTACTGAGCCGCTTGCCGGACGCTCTTTGCGTGCGGCGTGATAGAGACAAGATCAATGGGTGCCTGATCGGTCTGGTTGTACCCGCCAGCGCCGCTTTGAGGCTCAAGTCCAACTTGTGATGTCGCCATGCACCGCTTGTCACGTGCCCCACGCATCACTTCTTCAGCAATGCAACCGATTCGGCAGACAGCACGCCACGAATTTGCCATGCCAAAAGTATGCCGATGACACAGCAAACCGAGGTGGTCCAGCCCGTCAGTTGCCAGCCCCCGTGTCGCGCGGTGACCCAGGCTACCAGCAACTGGCCCAGCGCCGACCATTGCTGCATCCAGCCCACCGTGGTCGATACGGTGTCGGTGCTGGGTGCCAGCCTGATCGACAAGCTAAAAAGCGTCGCAGGAATCAAGCCGCCCAGCATTGAGAACACCAGAACCCCTGCGTATTGCCCAACAGGAAATGCCGTTGCGCCGAAAGCCAGCAACGCACCGGTGGCCATCGCCACAAAACCGGTGGCCAACAGCGCAAACGGCGGCGTGCCGCGCCCGAGCAAACGTCCGGCCAGCAAGTTCCCCAAAATATTGACCGCCGCCGCTCCTGCCGTCAGCCAGGCAGTAACGCCGCCAGGCAAGCCTGCCTGCGCATAAATTGACGGCAGAAAACCAATCACCGCCAGCCATTGGCCTGAATACATGGCAAAAGTCAGCGCCATCAGCCAGACAGCGCGGGAACGCAAGGTCAGGCTGAGCAGTTTTTTATTCTGTGAATTTTGGCGGCCTTGCCGCGCCCCGGCTGATGCCAGCGACCTTGGCGGATCCGCCGGAAGCTTGCCCGCCAAAAGCAGCGCCAGCACGACCGCCAGCCCGGAAAGAAGCCACCACCACGCTCGACAACCCCAGTCGGGCGCGCCCAGATGCATGACCCACGGGCCGGCCAGCAAGGCCAGCGACGTGCCCAATGGCATGTGGGCACCCAAACGCCCAGCATGCCGTGCAGGCGTTCGGGCGGCACCAGCCGGCGCACGAGACCGGGGGCCGGCAACACAATCCATAAAAATCCCAGCCCTTCCAGCACGCGCGTCGCCAACAGCCAGGTCGCGCTCTGCGCCATGCCGCCCAGCGCACTGGCGCTTGCCAGTATCAGCAAGCCAGCGGCCATGCTGCGCTTGAGGCCGATGCGTTGCGCAGCCAGACCGGTGAACAGCCCCAGCGCCATGCCCGCCAGCTGCACCAGCGACAACAAAAACCCGGCCTGCAGCAGTGAAATGCCCAGCACTTCTTTGAGCACAGGCAGCGCGGGCGGCAATTTGCCGACATGCAGCGCAGCGACGACGCCGGCCGCAATCACATAGCGCGCCGCGCGCAGATTTTGCGCCGCTTCTGGCGTCAGTTTTTCCACGTCACACCGGGAAAATGGCGTGGCCCTTGAGCCTTTCATGCTCTTTGGCGGCAAAGCGGTCGGTCATGCCGGCAATGTAATCGGCCACCACGCGCTCAGGCCGGGCGTTCGGGGCCAGGTCGCTGTCGATGCCGTCAAAGCGGTCAATATGGGCCTGCGGCATTTCCGCCGGGTCGGCCATATAGCTATCGAACAGATCATGCACCACCTGCTGCGCTGCTTGTGTGGTCTGCAACACCTGTGGATGACGGTATAAATTTTGTAGCAGGAAACGCTTGAGGGACGTGGACTGCAACGCCATTTGATCTGAAAAACAGACCAGTGCGGCGTGCTGACGCACGGCATCGACATCAGCGGGCCTGGCGCGCTGCAGCGCCAGCCGCGTGGCGTCAATCACGTCATAAACCTGCGCACTGAGCATGCGCCGTATGGTTTCAAACAGCAGCCGCCGGCCCTGCAAACCCGGATAGACCGTCAGCGTTTCGCGCCGGTACTGGCTGAACAGCGGCACATCTTCCAGCTGCTCCAGACTGAGCAAGCCTGAGCGCACACCGTCGTCCATGTCGTGGGCGTTGTAGGCAATTTCATCAGCCAGATTGGCCAGTTGCGCCTCCAGGCTGGGCTGGCGCCAGACTGGCCCGTTAGGCGCCTGCCCGACAAAACGATGTGCCACACCGCCCGGTTCGCGTGCCTCAATATGCCGCGCATTGCGTTTGGAACAGTGCTTCAAAATGCCTTCGCGCGTCTCGAACGTCAGGTTCAGGCCGTTGTAGGTCGGGTAACGCTCTTCCAGCGTATCGACCACGCGCAGGCTTTGCAGGTTGTGCTCAAATCCCGCGCTCTCGGGGTTGTGGCGTTGCAAACAAGCGTTCAGCGCATCCTGCCCGGCATGGCCGAACGGCGTATGGCCCAGGTCGTGCGCCAGCGCAATCGCTTCGACCAGGTCTTCATTGAGCTGCAGGGTGCGGGCGATGGAACGCCCCAATTGCGCCACTTCCAGCGAATGCGTCAGGCGGGTGCGGAACAGGTCGCCTTCGTGGTTTAGAAAAACCTGGGTTTTATAAACCAGCCGACGAAACGCGGTCGAATGCACGATGCGGTCGCGGTCACGCTGAAAATCCGAGCGAGTTGGCGCAACGGGTTCGGGGATGCGGCGGCCACGCGTCAGCGCTGAATCACAGGCGTAGGCAGCCAAAATCATGATTTATGCATCAAACAGGCCTCTGGCGCAATAAGGACGGGCGCAAGCAGCTATCAAATAGAGAGTAAATTCAAGCTTCAAAAAAATCAGGCGCAGCACCCATCGATGACTTCACGCACCAGCGCATCGGGCGCGGCGCACACGGCCGCCTTGCCAGGCCCGTCAATCACCACGAAACGAATCTCGCCGGCTTCGGATTTCTTGTCAATCCGCATCAGGTCGAGGTAACGGCCGGCATTGTCAGTGGCCGACAGAACAGGCCCCTTGACCGGCAACCCGGCGCGCTCGATCAGCGTCGTCAGGCGCTGGACAAATGCTGCATCCACCCGGCCCAGTCGCTGCGACAGATGCGCCGCCATCACCATGCCGCAACCGACGCCCTCGCCGTGCAGCCATTCGCCATAGCCCAGGCCGGATTCAATCGCGTGGCCGAAGGTGTGGCCGAAATTCAAAATCGCCCGCAAGCCCGATTCACGTTCATCCTGCCCAACCACCCATGCCTTGATCTCGCAACTGCGCTGAACGGCGTGGGCCAGCGCGGCAGGGTCTTTGGCCAGCAGCGCATCGAGGTTAGCTTCCAGCCAGCCGAGAAACGCCATGTCGGCAATCGGCCCGTATTTGATGATTTCGCCCAAGCCGGCGCTCAACTCACGGTCGGGCAGTGTCTTGAGCGCGTCCAGGTCGCAGACCACCAGTTGCGGCTGGTAAAACGCGCCAATCATGTTCTTGCCCAGCGGATGGTTGATGGCCGTCTTGCCGCCGACCGACGAATCCACTTGCGCCAGCAACGTGGTGGGCACTTGCACAAACGGCACGCCGCGCATGTAGCTGGCGGCGGCAAAACCCGTCATGTCGCCGACCACGCCGCCACCCAGAGCAAACAACACGGTCTTACGGTCGCAGCCGTTTTCAAGCAGCGCATCAAAAATCAGTTGCAGCGTCGGCCAGTCTTTATAAACTTCGCCATCGGGCAGCGTCACCTGCAAGACCTTGGAAAAGTGCGGCTGCAGCGCCTGCATCAATTGCGCGGCATACAAAGGCGCCACGGTCGTATTGGTCACGATCAGCGCCGTTGCGGCTTTGGGCAGGTGCTGGTAAGTGAGCGTATCGGCCAGCAGTGAGGTGCCAATCAGAATGGGATAGCTGCGTTCGGCCAGATCAATCTGGACCTGCGCCGCTGCGGGAAGAGAAGAATTTGCGTGCATCACCGAAGTGTAGAGGCACTTTCAGTGCGACTGGACAGGTGAAGCGTCTGCGCTACCCGCCAGGCCAACCCAGGCATAAAAGCTGAACTATTGCCCCGGCACGATGCCGGCCAGTTCCAGTTGCATGGCGATCATGTTGACCAGTGTGGCAACGGAAGGCCTGCCGGTTTCGATCACGAAATGGGCGGTTTCCCGGTACAGCGGGTCGCGCTGCGTGTAAAGGTCTCGCAATCGGCCCAAGGGATCAGCCACTTGCAGCAACGGACGACTGGTGTCGTGACGCAAGCGGCGAAACAACTCTTCAGGCGAAGACCGCAGGTACACGACGTGCCCCCGCTCATGCAGGTGCAGCCGGTTCGCCGGGCGCAAGACAGCGCCGCCGCCCGTCGAGAGAACGCTACTTGCCTGCAGGGTCAGTTCATCAATGACCGACTCCTCAACATCGCGGAAGCTGGCCTCCCCTTCCCGCTCAAAATAGTCACGAATCGCGCAACCGATGCGCTCCTCGATGACATGGTCGGAGTCAAGAAAAGGAAGCTGCAGCCGCCGGGCAAGTTGCCGCCCGACGGTAGATTTACCGGAGCCGGGGAGGCCTACTAAGACGATCTTTTTGGCGTTCACATCAATTAGTTACGCGCATTGCATGCTTTGGAGCCAAAAGGAGGAGTTAGGAATGAACCGTTTCCAACATCTTCCTTCAATACATCTGTGACGTAGCTCTTCGATGCATCACCTTCGGAACCTGCTACGCCAGTCGTGGCTCTCAGCGTATATGCAAGCCAACTCCCCATATTCTGCCCATATGTAATTTGTACAAGCATCTGACCGTTAGCGTCTGTCTTATTTCCGTTGACATAAGAGACAATGATTTCAGCCTTACGCGGTTGCAAAATCCCATCCCGATTCCAATCTTCTTGGCCATCACGGAAACCATTGCGGTTCCAGTCTTCATTAATACACCAAATTTTTTCATCATTGAGAGGCGCATAACTCGAAGAAGATAGATTTTGAATAGCTCCCACTGGTGGCGGTTGCGGCAAATAGTCAGCGTGAAAATTATTGATTTCTGGAATAGAAACATCACGGTACAGATTAGTCCACGTGAGACCTTTTCCATAATGAGTAATATCAACGCTGGCTGAGATAATTGCATCCTTAACTGCTACACCAGAAGAATCGTTTACTTGAATAAGAAATTTCTTTAAATAAGCAATTTCTCCCAAGCCTTTTTCCAGTTTATTGTTATCGGTAATAGTGATGCTCAATGGTGTGCCTGCAACAGTTAAGTTTGCAGTAAGTAACTGCGACGGCAAACATTCTGTTTTAGATGAGAAATCAGTTCGTTTGAAGCATGCTCGAATTGTTACACCGTTAGTTGGACTTGTACGTGTCCCTGCAATATAGTCAGCTTCCGCTGTACCGCTGGAATCCGTATAAACAGTAGCAGTTCCAGTAGAAATTGTTTCTCCGCTGCCAAGTGCAGGCTCAACGATTTCAAAACGCACACGCATATTTGGTATAGCTGCATTACCAGTTGTCAGAAACTTGGCACTTAACTTGGAACGATTTATGTTACTGCCAGTTGCATTGGCCAAAATGGAGGTAGGCAAAGGATTAAGAGAAGCAGAGCTAATAACCACAGAATCAGGTACGACAGGTTTTCCAGAACTAGTAGCAGCAATAACCTCAATCAATTTAGTTGTTGAAACTCCTAAACCCTTGACAACTATTTCATAAGAACCAGCAACTGCAGGGGCACTGAAAACAACTACTTTATTGCCCGATAAATCTGTAATTACTGATCCTGACGCCCCAGATGTACCGCTTAAAACAAGAGCAGTATTCTGAATTGCAACACCAGCACTGTCCGTTGTCGCAATATTCAACGTTACAAGTTGACCAGGTGCAGGAGTCGCAGGCAGCGGAATCACTGTAATCTGACTTCCAGTCACAATAATTGAAGCAATCTTGGATATGCCGTTTACTAAAATAGTTGCATTAATCGTCCGATTAGTTTTATCACCGCCGATGGAAATACTTCCAGAAAATTGACCCTTAGCATCCGTATTGACACCCAAATTACTTGCAAATACACCGCCAGCATCTACGGCCACAGAAACAGGAACACCAGCAACAACGTTACGGTTGCTATCAAGTGCTGTTACTGTGACCAGCGCCTTGTCGTTTCCAGTGTTAAGAATGGTGCTCTTATCAAGTTCAAAAATGAAATCTGCTGCAACTGGCACAACAGTTCCAGTTCCAGTTCCAGTTCCAGTTCCAGCAGTCGTACCCGAACTTCCGCCTCCACCCCCACAGGCAACCAAAGCCACAGTCAGCACGCTCATCGATAAGTATTTAAGCAACTTCATTTCACTCTTCCCCAATTCACAAAATAAATTCTTGTTACCGAGTCGCAGAACGATCAGTAATCATCTTCGGCGTAATGAACACCAGCATTTCCTGTTTCCTGGAAGTGCGTTCGCGGCTTTTGAAGAGGTTCCCCAAATAAGGCACATCGCCCAGCAATGGCACCTTGGTTTCATTATTGGTTTCTTCGAGTGTAAAAATACCCCCAATCACGACCGTGCCACCATTTTCGACCAGTACCTGCGTCTTGATGTGTTTGGTGTCAATGGCAATGCCGGCAGCCGTCGTCTCACCTCGGCTGTCCTTGTTTACATCCAGATCAAGAATGATGTTGCCTTCTGGCGTAATTTGCGGCGTGACTTCAAGTTTCAGATTGGCTTTGCGAAATGCCAGTGAGGTGGCTCCGCTGGAAGTGGCTGTCTGATAAGGGAATTCGGTTCCCTGCTCAATCAGTGCCTTGGTCTGATCTGCGGTGACGACGCGTGGGCTGGAAACGATCTTTCCCTTGCCATCGGCTTCCAGTGCAGACAGTTCCAGATTAAGAAAGCGGTTTGCCGATGCATTAAAAATAGAAACTGCAAAGGAGGCCGCTGAATTGGCGACACCCAGTGTAGAAGCAGGAAAGTTCACAAAATTTCCGGTAGTGTCCGCTGCAGTAGCACCGTAATTAGTCCCCAATGTCACATTGGTGTTGCCTTTGGTCAATGCACCCGTCGCGCCAATCAAGCCCCCTCCGAGCCTGACACCCAAAGACCTGCCAAACGTATCCGATGCTTCCACGATACGGGCTTCAATCAAGACCTGACGAACTGCCACATCCAGCTTGGCCAGCAGGTTTTGCACCTGCTCCAGCTTGGAAGGAATATCGGTCACAAACAGTTGATTGGTGCGCGGTTCTGCAATCACGCTACCGCGAGGGGACAAGATCCGGGGTGTGTTCTGACCGGCGCCAGTAGATGTAATTTGACCTGCAATATCTGAGGCTTTCGCGTAGTTGATTTGAAACGATTGGGTGCGAACTGCTTCAAGATTTTGCAATGCGTTGCGGGACTCCAGTTCCTGCTTGTCTTTTGCGGCCAGTTCGTCTTTGGGCGCGATCAGCAGGACATTGCCTGTTTTGCGCATTCCCAGTCCTTTGGCCTGCAAAATAATATCCAGCGCCTGGTCCCAAGGCACATCTTTCAGGCGCAGGGTGACAGAGCCGGTTACGGTGTCAGAGGTCACGACATTGAAGTTGGTGAAGTCGGCAATAACCTGAAGCAGTGATCGAATTTCAATATTCTGGAAATTCAATGACAGCTTCTCGCCGTTATATCCGGTACCTTGCGTCAGCTTGGAGGTGTCTTCTTTTAGCGGACGAACTTCGAGCACGAATTGATTGTCACTTTGATAAGCACTGTGTTCCCACAAGCCTGTGGGCTCGACCACCATGCGAACCTTGTTGCCCGTCTGGGACGTGGTGACGGTTTGAATCGGTGTGCCGAAATCAGCGACATCCAGACGGCGGCGCAGCCCCTCGGGAAGCGCTGTTTTCAGGAACTCAACCACGACGGTTTTACCCTGCTGGCGAATATCAACGCCGACTTCGTTATTGGGCAACGAAACGACGATCCGGCCCGAGTTATCGGGGCCACGGCGAAAATCGATGTCCTTCAAGGGGAGCGTTTCGCGGTTACGGCTTTCTGCAAATACAGGCGCCGCCGAAACAGAAGGGGTAGCCACCGCTTGCGAATCCAGAATAATCAGCAGCGACTTGCCTTGAAGCTCGGCCTTGTAGGCCGTTGGCGTCTTCAGATTGAGCACCACCCGGGTTCGGTCACCGGCCTGGACCACGTTGGCAGATCGCATATTGCCCAAATTGATTTCAACGGCTGAACGTCCAATGGCGTTGCTGACACCCTGAAAATCAAGCGCAATCCGGGCAGGCGTCTGAATGCTGAATCCTGAGGGGACTTCAGTCAGCGGCTCAGCCAAATCAATGCGAATGACTTCGGAGCCGCCCTGCACGGAGCCGGAAACAGCCTTGATGGCGTTTTCTGCCCTTGCCAGCAGGGGCATGGCGCTGGCCAACATCACAACACCCAATAAGGCACGACGCACGACACGTCCAAGAAAACGCTGCAGACTTTCCTCCACCCTCGCCTCCGCTGCCAATAACGCTGTCTGCTTGTTCATTTCGTTCCCTCTAAAAGCTGTAAAGTCGTCGGTCGCTCTATCCATTCACCCGCTGCGTCCTGCACGATTTCACGCAACACCAAACTGGATTCCGTCACTGCAGTTATCCGTCCGTAGTTCTGGCCCAAATAATTGCCCACCCGCACCTGATAGATCAAATTGTCCACACGAACCAGTGCCACCGGTACGCCCGCCTTGGTCAGGCTGCCCACCATTGACACGGCATCCAGAGGCGAGGCCTCAAGCGGCTCCTTGCGCCGGTTCAGCTCGGGCGTGATGAGTGCAGCGTTGGCGGTTGACTGGGTGGAATCGCGTTTCAGCGCTTGCACCAGTTTTTGTTTGCTGAAAGGTTCGATTGAACCTGCCTGACCATAGGTTTCAGGCGTGAACTTGGTCGGTGCAGCCAAAGGCGTCACCTTTGGCCGGGCAGCGTTGCGCTGCGCTGTCATCCATTGCTGTAATTCCTCTTGGTCTGATGAACCGCAGCCCGTCAAAGCGAGCAATGCAAATGTCAGGCTGGCAACCAGGGCTTGTTGAATACCGCTCATTTTTTTGCCCCGTTGGGCGAAGCATTCTTGCGCTGCAAGGCCACTTCTTCGTTATCCAGATAGCGGAAGGTTTTGGCGGTGGCGTCCATGACCAGATTGCCATCCTTGACGGGCGTGATGGAAATATTATTCAGCGTCACGATGCGTGAAAGATTGGCAATGTCAGAAGCAAAAGCACCCATGTCGTGGTACTGGCCAGTCACGCGAACTGCAATGGGCAACTCTGCGTAATAGTCCTTGATGATGACCTGACCCGGCCGAAACAGCTCAAACTGCAGGCTGCGCCCAAGACCTGCCTGGTTGATGTCGGACAGCAACGCGTCCATTTCGGCCTTGCTGGGCAATTGCTTTTCAAGCTGCGTGACATATTGTTCGACTTGCTCACGCTGCTTCTTCAGCGCTTCCAGATTGACGGCCTGCGCCAGCTTGCTGTCGTAGTCTTGACGCAGCTGGACTTCCTTGGCTTTTTCTGCAGTCAACTCTTCATCTGACGCACTCAGCCATACAAACCATAAACCGACGACGACAGCGACGGTAAGCGCGGCACAAAGCAGATAACGCGGAAAAGCGGGCCACGAAGCGGGATCATTGGGATTAAGGCCAATAAATTGGGACTGGATGCGGCTTTGAAGGCCCGCAAAATCGATAGCGGGTCTGGAAATTTTTACCATGATCAGTTCATTCGCGCCACGTCAGGTCTTGGCTGCAACAGAAGCAGAAGATGCTGCACCTTTGGGTGAGCTGGCACGCTGGATCTCCACCCGCATCGAAAAATTAGAGACTCGCCGCTGATCACGCTGACTTAATGCCACCGTGCCGGACGTAATTTCAACAAGCTCAGGCTTGGACAGCCAAGGGCTGTTGTTGGCAAAGTTACGCAACAATTCCGACACGCGTTCATTGGACTGGGCAACGCCAGTGATCAGGACAGTCTGACTCTCTTGCTTCAAGCTGGTGATATAGACCCCGTCAGGCAGCTGTTTGACCAACTCGCTCAGCAGATATACGGGCAAATTCCGGTTTCCCTGCAATTCTTCGACCGCGTTTTGACGTGCCTTGAGGGACGTAATCTCCGACTGCAGCGTGGCGATGTCCTTGATTTGCGCATCAAGACGGGTAACTTCTGTCTTTAAAAAGGTATTTCTTGCGCGCTGACCCTCAATCTGCGTCAAGTACCAGGAATACATGACACCACAGACAAGCACGCCGGCCAGTGCAGCCAGGCCCAGCGTTACAAAAAATATTTCTTTCCTGCGTTTGCGCGCAGCTTCCCGGTGCGGGAGCAGATTGATCAAAATCACTGCGTGAACCTTCGCAAAGCAAGGCCACAGGCCGTGAGATAGAAGGAGGCTTCACGGCGCAACTTGCTTTCCTTGATGCCACTGCCAATTTGCATGCCTTCAAATGGATTTACCAACAGACAGGCAAAGGAAGTCTGCTGGGTTACCGATTCAGTCAGTCCGGTCAATGAAGATGAACCTCCTGCCAGCATCACATAATCAACCCGGTTATTCGGCGTGCTGGTAAAGAAAAATTGGAGCGCCCGCGCAATTTCTTGCGTCAAACTCTCGATAAAGGGTTTCAGAACCCCCAATTCATAGTCTTCCGGCAAGTCACCACTGCGTTTTTTCACTTCTGCTTCTTCGGCAGAAAAACCATATTGCCTGACGATCAACTGGGTTAGCTGGGCGCCGCCAAACGGCTGATCGCGCTCATACAGCACTTCATCATTCCTTATGACCTGCATGCTGGTGGTGAGTGAGCCCACATCGAACAGGGCCACCATGGTGTCAACGCCCCTGTTGGGCATGTTTTCGATCAGCCTTGTCGTGGCCAGACGCGAAGCATAGGACTCGACATCAACGACCACAGGCTTCAGTCCTGCAGCCTCGGCGAGTCCTTGGCGGTCCTGAACCTTTTCTTTTCGGGAGGCGGCAATCAAGACCTCAACATCACCGCTTGAGGTGGCACTGGGTCCGAGCACACAAAAATCGAGGCTGACCTCATCCAGGGAAAACGGGATGTACTTGTTGGCTTCGGATTCGACCTGGATTTCAAGCTCTGCTTCACTCAGGCCACCGGGCAGCATTATTTTTTTGCTGATGACTGCCGAGGGCGGTAGCGCCATCGCTACGTTATGCGTTCGGGTACCGCTTTTTTTAACTACCCGTCGAACCACCTCGGCCACTTCATCGAACTTTTCGATGTTTCCATCTACCACCCAACCCGCCTCTAAAGGCTCAATGGCGCAGCGGTCAAGCACCAGGTTACCGGTCTTGTCATGGCTCAATTCAACCAGCATGACGCTGGAAGAACTGATGTCTATCCCCAGCAAAGCGGGTTGTTGACGGCTGAATAGAGATCCCAGTGAGATCAAGGAGTGTCCCCAAATGGCGGCTACTATGTAACCTGTTACTTATTAAATCAGACGAATGTTAGCAGTAAGGGCCTTCGCCACTGAGCCTATTTCTTGAAGAAAACTGCAAACACGTTGTCAAAACCCGACCATCATCAGGGATGTCTGGACTGTAAATAGTTGCTTTTTACTGTAACAGTGTAGTTCCACCCAACATACCGGACACGTGTATGTTTTTGAGCTTTTTATAATGCGGTTGCGACCCTACGATTGACCTACATGCCTTCTTCTCTCCCGAAGCCACCCGCCCGAGCCAAATCCCCGCCCAAAAAACGATCTTCTTGGCTGAGTTCGCTGGTCAAGTTCTTTCTGGGAGGCTTGGGCTTGCTGGTGGCAGGCGTCATTGGCCTGGCGTTTTTTCTCGCTGTTGCTTTGGCTGTGGCCTACCCCAACCTGCCCGATATTTCAGCGTTGTCCGACTACCGTCCGAAGCAGCCCCTGAGAATTTACACATCTGACAAGGTGCTGATTGGAGAGTTCGGGGAGGAGCGCCGCAGGCTGACGCCCATCGACGAAATTCCGCAAATCATGAAAGATGCGGTGCTGGCGATTGAAGATGCGCGCTTTTTCTCGCATGGCGGCGTGGATTACCTGGGTGTGGTGCGTGCAGCACTCGCCAATCTGGGCCGGGCAAAAAGCCAGGGTGCCTCCACCATCACGATGCAGGTCGCCCGCAATGTTTACCTGACGACAGAAAAAAGCTACACCCGCAAGATTTACGAAATCTTGCTGACATTCAAGCTGGAGCATTCGCTGACAAAAAACCAGATTCTTGAAATCTACATGAACCAGATCTTTCTGGGAAACCGCTCTTATGGTTTTGCCGCCGCCTCAGAGGCGTATTTTGGCAAACCACTGAAAGACATCACCATTGCCGAAGCCGCCATGCTGGCTGGTCTGCCGAAAGCGCCTTCAGCGTATAACCCCATCGTCAACCCCAGCCGGGCGCGTACCAGGCAGCTCTACATCATTGAGCGCATGGAGCAAAACGGTTTCATTACCGCTGCTCAGGCCAAGACTGCCAAAGAAGAAGAATTACACGTCAAGACCGGCCGTGATGCCGGACGCGTGCATGCCGAATATGTAGCTGAAACCGTGCGCCAACTGGTGTTTAACCAGTATGGCGAAGAAACCTACACCCGAGGCATGAATGTCTACACCACGCTGCTGTCCACCGACCAAACCATGGCTTACAAAGCCTTGCGCAAAGGCATCATGGACTACGAGCGCCGACAAATCTACCGGGGCCCCGAGAAATTCATTGATTTGCCGTCCAATCCGCAAGAAGTCCAGGATGCTGTTGACGATGCGCTGGCCGACAACCCGGACAACGGTGACATCATGTCTGCGGTAGTCCTGGAAGCCAATTCCAAACGAATTGTGGCGTTGCGCCAGAACAGTGAAAAAGTCATCATCACCGGGGAAGGTCTGCGGCCCGGTCAGTCTGGCCTGGCCGACAAAGCCGGCCCGAACATCAAAATCCGTTCCGGGGCATTGATTCGGGTCTCCAAAACGCCCAAGAACACCTGGGAAATTACCCAGCTGCCCGAAGTCGAAGGCGCTTTCGTGGCGATGGACCCGCGGGATGGTTCGGTTCGCGCGCTGGTCGGTGGCTTTGATTTTGAAAAGAACAAATTCAACCATGTCACGCAGGCATGGCGCCAACCCGGCTCCAGCTTCAAGCCGTTCATTTATTCTGCCGCGCTGGAAAAAGGCTTCACCCCGGCCACGGTCATCAATGATGCACCGCTGTTTTTTGACGCCGGCGTCACTGGCGGCCAGCCGTGGGAGCCCAAGAACTATGACGGCGGCTTTGAAGGCCCCATGAGCTTGCGCACGGCACTGAAAAAATCAAAGAATCTGGTGTCCATCCGCATCCTGCAGTCGATTGGTACCAAATACGGTCAGGAATGGACCACGCATTTCGGCTTTGATGCGGACAAGCATCCCGCCTACCTGACCATGGCGTTGGGCGCAGGATCAGTCACACCCATGCAAATGGCCACCGGCTATTCAGTTTTTGCCAATGGCGGCTACCGTGTCAATCCTTACCTGATTGCCAAAATCACTGACCAGCGTGGCAAAGTCTTACTGGAAAGCACGCCGCCGGCACTGAACGAGTCGATGCGGGGCATCTCGGCCCGAAATGCCTTCATCATGGACAGCCTGCTTCAGGAAGTGGCGCGTTCGGGCACCGCCGCCAAAGCCCAGGCCATGCTCAAGCGGCCAGATATTTTCGGCAAGACCGGCACCACCAATGACTCGATAGATACCTGGTTTGTCGGTTTTCAGCCGACGCTCGCCGCCGCAGTCTGGATGGGTTACGACACGCCGAAAAAGCTCGGCGACCGCGAAACCGGTGGCGGCCTGAGCCTGCCCATCTGGATCGATTTCATGAGCTATGCGCTCAAGGGCGTGCCGGTGACCGAATACACAGCCCCTGAAGGCGTGGTGAATATCAATGGTGAGTGGTACTACGACGAGTACGCCAGAGGCGCGGGCATCAGCAGCGTAGGCATGCAATCCAATCGCGAGGCTTCTTCCAGCCCCGAGGCATCATCCAGTCCGTCCACAGATGGCGGTATTCAGGTGCTACCGCCCTCTGAAGAGAAAAAACGGATTCTGGATCTGTTCAAGAACTGATCTGCGCCACTGAAAACAAAAACAGACCCTGCCGGGGTCTGTTTTTAAGGGTGCCGTTGAACGATCAAGCGCCGGCGCTAAAGACCAAAGGCTGTGCGGCCTGTTCACTGGCATAACGCGACAAATTAGCAAAAAACTCGCTGGCGTCCTTGGTATCCAGCCATTGACCACTATTAAATTTATAGTGAAAACCGCCTGCCTTGGCAGCCATCCAGATTTCCTGCAGCGGCTTTTGCAGATTGATGATGATCTGGCTGCGGTTGGCAAAGCTCAAGGTGATCATGCCGCCGGTACGCTGGTTGTCGATATCCACATCGCTCTCATCATTAAGCCGGTCACAAGCCATCTCGACCGCTTCGAGCACGTTCTCGGCCAGATTCTGGTATTCAAGGTCCGTCATTACAATCCTGTTATGGTTTTTTCACATCGAATTTTAGGTCGGCTTTCTGTTTTGACGCGCAGGCATGGCCTTGCGGCAGCTGTGGCGGGTGCTGCAGTGCTTAGCGGCTGTGGCCAGAAGGGGCCGCTATTTCTACCGGTGCCACCAATGGCGCCGCCGCTGGTGGTGATGCAGCCCAGCCCGCCACCCGCCCCTGCCGCAGTGACGGCCGCGACCGCACCCAGCTCAGCTGCCCGCTAATCACGGCATTTTTGCGCTGATGCCGCACGCAAGCATTCCAGGTAGCGCGGCATTTTTCGACAGAGCCTCGGCGCTAATGCTCCACTTTTCACACCTTCTACGAACAGCGTCATGAACTCCCCAATCCTTCCCGGTCATCCCCATTTTTCTTACCGTGACAATGCGCTTTTTGCAGAAGATGTGCGTGTCAGCGAACTGGCGCGAAGCCACGGAACGCCTTTGTTTGTTTATTCAAAAGCAGCCATGCTGTCGGCGCTGGCATCGTACCAGCGCGGCTTTGCAGGGCGCGATGCACAAATCTGCTACGCCATGAAAGCCAACTCCTCACTGGCCGTACTGCAGGTGTTTGCACGCGCCGGTTGCGGCTTTGACATTGTGTCGAGCGGCGAACTCGAACGCGTTCAGGCCGCTGGCGGTGATGTGAAAAAAGTGATTTTTTCAGGCGTTGGCAAAACCCGCGCCGAAATGCGCCAGGCGCTGTTGGCCGGCATTGGCTGCTTCAATGTGGAAAGCGAAGCCGAGCTGGATGTGCTGTCACAAGAAGCTCTGGCGCTGAAGCTGCGCGCGCCCGTCAGCATACGCGTCAATCCGAACGTTGACCCGAAGACCCATCCCTATATTTCAACGGGCCTGAAAGGCAACAAGTTTGGCGTCGCGCATGAAGATGCGCTGCGGATTTACCAACATGCGGCTTCGCTTGCGGGGCTGCAGGTAGTCGGCATCGATTGCCATATCGGCTCGCAAATCACCGAAGTGACGCCCTATCTGGACGCGATGGATCGGGTGCTTGACCTGGTCGCTGCGATTGAGGCGGCCGGCATCACGCTCGCGCATATCGATTTTGGGGGCGGGCTGGGTATCAACTACAACAACGACACGCCGCCCGAAGCAGAAGTGCTTTGGCGACAACTGCTGGAAAAGCTCGATGCGCGCGGCTATGGCGGCAAGAAACTGATGATTGAGCCTGGCCGCTCACTGGTGGGAAATGCGGGCATCTGCGTGAGCGAAGTGCTGTACCTCAAGCCCGGCGAGCAGAAGAATTTTTGCATCATAGACGCGGCCATGAACGACTTGCCACGCCCAGCCATGTACCAGGCTTTTCATGCCATCGTCCCCGTGAGCTTAGCTCCTTCCCAAGTCGAAACCACCCCCTATGACGTGGTGGGCCCGGTCTGCGAAAGCGGCGACTGGATTGGCCATGACCGCAATTTGAATGTTGCAGCTGGCGACTATTTGGCCGTCATGTCGGCAGGTGCTTACTGCATGAGCATGTCAAGCAACTACAACACACGCGGCCGTGCCGCCGAACTTCTGGTTGAGGGCGACAGCGCGCAGTTGATTCGTGCGCGCGAGTCGGCGGCAGATACGTTCAGGGATGAAGTTTTGCTGCCCTGATAGAAAAAGCCGACAACTGGAGGGTGAGCGAGTACCGCCGTCCCTGTCAAAAAGCGTCGAAAATCATTAATTTTAATAAAAAGTGGCTCTTGCGCATACTGAACGTGCGCAAGCAGCTCACTTTTTCATAGCAATAGATCTTTAACTAACCCCGACGGCAGCAGAAGATGCCATTTTCTTTTTCCGGGACTTTGTCCAGGCGTTCCACACTCTCCAGCCCAGCAGCGCTGCCACGATGGCCGCATAGACGAATACTTCAGCAAAATTGTTTTTTCCGGCACGCATCCAGAAAAAATGCAACAGGCCCAGGCCAGCGATCAGATAGACCAGTTTATGCAGCAATTGCCAGCGTTTGGCGCCCATCGCCTTGATCGCCGCGTTGAATGAGGTTGCGGCCAAGGGGGTCAGCAGCAAAAAGGCTGAAAAGCCCACCAAAATAAAAGGCCGTTTGATGATGTCTTTGACAATATCGGGCACATCAAAACCCATGTCAAACCAGCTGTAGCTCAGCAGATGGAGCACGACGTAAAAATAAACGAACAGCCCCAGCATGCGCCGAAAACGCGCCAGTGCCGGCGTTTTGGTTATGACGCGCAAGGGGGTGACCGCCAGCACAATACACAAAAAGCGCAGTGTCCAGTCGCCCAAGGCGCGAATCAATGCCTCGGCTGGATTGGCACCCAGCTGATTGTTGAAAGCCCGATAAAAAAGCCACGCAAACGGCAGCAGGCACAGCCCAAAAATGACCGGTTTTGCCGCAGGATGCAGCAGGATTTTTTGCCGCCCCGCCAACCAGGCCGCCATCAAAAGTACTTCTTGAGGTCCATGCCCGCGTACAGCTGGCCGACCTGCGCTTCGTAGCCGTTGAACATCAGCGTTTTGCGCTTCTTGGCGAACAAACCGTCTTCGCCAATGCGCCGTTCGGTCGCCTGACTCCAGCGCGGATGATCGACTAGCGGGTTCACGTTTGAATAAAACCCGTATTCCTGCGCCGCAGCCTTGTTCCAGGCCGTACGCGGCTCTTTGTCGGTAAAGCGGATCTTGACGATGCTCTTACCGCTTTTAAAACCGTACTTCCAGGGCAGCACCATGCGCACTGGCGCACCGTTCTGGTTGGGCAGCACTTCGCCGTACATGCCGAACGTCAGCATCGCCAACGGATGCATGGCTTCGTCCATCCGCAATGCCTCGACATAAGGCCATTCCAGCACGCGCGAACCGACAAAAGGCATGGTTTTGGGATCAGCCAGCGTGATGAACTCGACGTATTTGGCGCTGCCCAGCGGTTCGACTTTCTTGATCAGCTCGGACAATGAATAACCGACCCAGGGAATCACCATCGACCAGCCTTCGACACAGCGCAGACGGTAGATGCGCTCTTCTTGCGGGCTGAGCTTGAGCAGTTCTTCGAGGGTGAAGGTTTTCGGATTCTTGACCAGCCCTTCGACAGCAACTGACCAGGGTTTGGTCTGCAGCGTGGAGGCGTTTTTGGCCGGGTCGGCCTTGTCGGTGCCAAATTCGTAGAAGTTGTTGTAGGTGGTAGCGTCTTTGTAGTCAGTGATCTTTTCCATCGTCACCGCGCCGGCCACCGCCGATTTTCCGCCTGCCAGTGCGGCCAGCTTGCCCGGTTTTGGAACTGATTGCGCCAGCGCCTCGCGCCCTGCCCAGCCGGCCAATGCCGCACCGGCGGTGCCGGTGGCCATGAGCTTGATCAGGTCACGACGCCCTTGGTAAATGCCTTGCGGCGTGATTTCGCTGGAGGCCGGGTGATTAAACCCACGGGAGTCGGTCTTGATGAGCATGATGGAATCCTTGGAAACTTGAGGGTCGTTGTGTTTGATACGCAGCGCGTGCTTACAAGGATTCAACTTTCTTCTATAAGGTTCCGTAACTGTGCAAACCTGACAGGAACATATTGACACCGATGAAGGCAAAGGTCGTCACCGCCAGGCCCACCAGTGCCCACCAGGCAGCGACTGTGCCGCGCAACCCCTTCATGAGCCGCATGTGCAGCCAGGCAGCGTAGTTGAGCCACACAATCAAGGCCCAGGTTTCTTTGGGATCCCAGCTCCAGTAACCGCCCCAGGCTTCCGCCGCCCAGAGTGCGCCCAGCACCGTGGCAATGGTGAAAAATGCAAAGCCGACGGCAATCGCCTTGTACATCACATCGTCCAGCACTTCCAGGCTGGGCAGGCGCGCGGCAATGTGCTTGCGGCCCAACAACATGCCGGCAGTAATCAAGCCAGCCACCACCAGGTAACCGACCCAATAATTGCTGCCACCTGCCTCCAGGGGTGATTTTCGGAAAACAATCGGCACAAAACACAGCACCACGCCCAACAGCCACAAAGGAGTAAGTTTGTACCAGCGGGTTTCATGCGCCTGTTGTTTGATGTGGTACGACAACGCCACCATCGCCGCCAGAGAGAACATGCCGTAGCCAATGAAGTTGGCCGGTACATGCAGCTTCATCCACCAGCTTTTCAGGGCCGGCACCAAGGGCTGGATTTCATGCGCCTCACGGATCACCGTGTACCAGAGCAAAAATCCGACCGCAGCGCTGACCACCAGCATCACAAAGGCACCCAATGCGCGAGTCTTGTACTCGGATTCAAAATACAGATAAAACGCTGCCGTCATCCAGCAAAACAGCACGAACACTTCGTACAGGTTGCTGACCGGAATATGCCCGACATCCGCGCCAATCAGGTAGCTTTCATACCAGCGCACCAGGGTGCCGATCAGCGCCATGCCGATGCCGACCCAGGCAATTTTGGAGCCCAGCGATTCCAGCGTGGCGCTGTGGCTGGAGCCGACGCTGTTGGGCGTGTTGCTGGCGAACATGCCCAGCCAGTAAAAAATGGTGCTCATGAAAAACAGCACGCTCATCCACAAGATAGCCGACTGGCTGGACAGGAAATACTTGAGCCAGAACACCTGCTCGGCCCGCGCCAGATCGCCTTGGTAAGAGGCGATACCCAACAGCGCAAAGCCGGCAACGACCATCATCAGCACGCGCAAGGGTCGCCAGAACCAGCCCATCGCAATGGTGGCCGGAATGGCGGCAAACAAGATGCCTTTTTCATAGACATCCATGTAGGCGCTGTAGCGTGCAAAGGCATATAAAAAGCCGCCTGCGACCAGCACGGCAAACACCCAGTCAAGGGCATTGCGCTTGGCAAAATAGCCTTCGTTCAGGCGCAGTGTGCTGCCCCGATTCGCTGAAAGGGTCGTCGTGGCGTTGATGCTCGTGGTGGTGTTCATAGGGGCGCCTGCAGCAATTTCGTTTTCAACATCTCAAACTCCTTGTCACCGTCCATGGTTTTACGGTTGGTGGACAAAGCCATCGTGGCCTGACTTTTTCCGGCAGATTCTGACACTGAATGCCCGTCGTCGGCGCGCTCAGGAAAATCGCCATTGCGCTCTGAAGGGCTGTCGCTTTGTGGCGCCAGCCAGACCCAGATGCGGCGTTCGCGGATATAGAGCATGCCAAACACACCCAGGATCAGGAACGCACAGCCCAGATAGACAATTTTCTTTCCGGGCGCACGCGCCACCTGAAAGACGCTAGCCTGGACTTGCTTGAAATCCTTAAGCTGAAAGGCCATCGGGGCGGGGTAATGCGGCGCATCCGACAGGCTCAGCACCATCTGGGACATGAAGGCCTGGGTTTTCTCATCCTGCGGCAAGGGTTTGAGGCCGGCTTGCTCACGGATCATGGACGTCAGCTCAAAAAGCGTTCCATTCAAAATGCGAACCAGCACATCACCGGCGCGGCTGCGTTCTGCCTCGGGCACGTTGGCTTCCATGAAATCGGAAATCGCCTGCAATCCGGCGGCCGGCTTGGCTTTGCCTGCAGCCGATGCAGCAGACTGGGCAGAGGCGTCAGGGCCGGCAAACAGGGCCAGCGCACGCGATGCCGACTCGATCAGTTGTTGCGCCAGCTCTGGCCGGTCGGTGCCGACGGCCAGGCGGGCATAGCGTTTGACGGCCAGTTCACGCTGCGCCGGGTCAGCAAGCGC
Source organism: Polaromonas sp. CG_9.5 (assembly GCF_035984465.1). NCBI lineage: Bacteria > Pseudomonadati > Pseudomonadota > Betaproteobacteria > Burkholderiales > Comamonadaceae > Polaromonas > Polaromonas sp. CG_9.5. The sequence continues at coordinate 36,286 of NZ_JAXCHR010000013.1, read as the reverse complement.
TGCACGCAGACGAATAAAGGTGTCCATGCTGCTTTCCGCGTCTGCAGGAATGCGCAGGTACTGGAAAGGATCGGCCGGATTTTCGCGCACGCCCATCAAATACATCGACGGGCTGTCGGCGTTCTCGTCCATCTTGACGGGCAGCATGTAGTTCTGGTATTCACGCGCCTGGCCGGAGGCATCGCGCAGCTTGTAGCTGACGCTGGGGCCGACATTGCGAAGCTCTTTTTGCGTCACGGTCTTGTTGGCTGCACCCAGCCGGGTTTCGATGGCCTTGTGCAAATCCACTTTGCGCACATCCACACCGGAACCCGAGGCACCGCCTGAGTTGCCGGCAAAATTCTCGACATTGATAACGCGCAGCGCGGTGTATTCGAGCGTGAGTTTTTCAGCGCCTGTACCCTGCCCGTTGGTCAGGTTGCTGGAGCCACCAATCGTTCCTTCGATCTCGAAGTCCTTGCTGGCAGCCGACATCGGGATCGCCTTGAGCGTGACGCTGGAGCCGCCATCGTCAAAGCTGGACTGGTAAATCTCGACACCTTTGTAGTTGGCTGGATGGTTGACCTCTATTCGCGCTGGCGTTTTTTCGCCCGTCGCCTTGTCATGGATGATGACATCACTGGCGAACAGCTTGGGCATGCCGGTGGAGTAATACTCGACGATGAATTTTTTCAATTCGACCGCAAAAGGGAGTTCTTGCAGCAAAATGCCGCCGGGCTGGTTCAGGATCGCGGTGCTTGACTGCGTGCCTTCAGCGACCAGCAGATTGGCGCGAAAAGTCGGGTTGCGTTCGCTCAGCCGGTGCTCTGCCGGCACGTCGGCAATCAGGCCGCCGCCGGTGTAGGTTGATTTGCCATTGAGCAGCATCTGCGCGCGAACGATCATGTCGCCGTCCAGCAGGCCGCCCAGACAGATCAGGACAATTGCGCTGTGCGCGGCAATGTAACCCAGCTTGTTGGCCGACCCCTTCTTGGCCGCTACCATCCAGCCCGTGCTGCGTTGCTGCAGCTTGACCTTCCAGCCGCTTTGCACCAGGGTCTGGCCAATGCGGCGCGCAGCTACTTCAGGGGACTCAGCCAGCGCCGCGTGCGCGCGGTGGCCAAACGCCTTGAGGCTTTGCTCTCGGACATCTTCCTTGAGATGGTTAAGGTCCGCAAGAATTTTGGGCGTGTTGCGCGCAATGCACAAAGACGTGGATACCACCAAAAAGGCCAGAATCAGCAAAAACCACCAGGCGCTGTAGACGGTATTGAGACTAGCCAGGCTGAACACCTGCGCCCAGAACGGCCCAAACTGGTTGACGTAATTGCTGAGCGGCTCCTGCTGCTTGAGCACCGTGCCGATGATTGACGCGATGCAGATCACGGTCAACAGCGAAATCGAAAATCGCATGGACGACAGCAATTCCACGGACGCGCGCAGGGTGCGCGAGCCCCAGTTGACTTTCATGCCTTCAGTGGAAACTGTCATACGTAAAATTCAGACCTGTGGGCTCTGGTGTGGGGGTGAAATAAGGCCGTCAAAGAAAAAGGCGGACTTTCTACAGAAAGAGCCGCCTTGATGTGATTGATTTTTTCGGTTTGGGTTCAATGGCGCATGGCAATTTATTTGCAGTCCAAAAAAGTGGCCGGGAAATCTGCCAGCTCAGGGCACTAACGGCCCTGACGGCTTGCGCTTAACGCAGGCCGGCAATGTAATCGGCGACAGCGCGGATTTCCTTGTCATTGAGCTTGGCGGCGACCTGGTTCATCTGAAGGCTGTTGGCACGAACACCATCGCGAAAAGCCGTCAGCTGGGCTGCGGTGTATTCGGAATGCTGGCCGCTCAGGCGCGGGTACTGCGAAGGAATACCGGCTCCGTTGGGACTGTGGCAGCCGGCGCAGGCAGGAACCTGGCGATCTGAAATGCCGCCGCGATAAATACGCTCACCCATCGTGACCAGGTCTTTTTCTTTGGCAAACCCCGGTTTTTCTGCTTGCGACGTGGCCCAGTAAGACACATTTTTCATGTCTTGGTCGGACAGCGTTGAGGCGAAGCCTTGCATGATGGCGTTTTTGCGCTTGCCGGACTTGAACTCCTGCAATTGCTTGACCAGGTATTCAGGATGCTGCTTTGCCAGCTTGGGATAAGCCGGTGTTCCTGAATTGCCATCAGCGCCGTGACAAGCAGCACAGACGGCGGTGAAAGTGGCTGCGCCCTTGACCAGATCAGGCTTGGCAACCTTGGCGGGTGCGGCGGCCGCAGCAGGTGCGGCTTCACCAGCAGCAAATGACGACATGGCAGGCAAGACCAGCAAGGCGGCCAGTAGGGAAGTAGCGAACAGCTTCATATCGGGATTTTTCGTGGGTTGGCGCAAAAACTTAATAATCGCTGATTTTACAATGGCTTGAAGCTAACGCCTATTATCAGGATCGGGTTGCTTGCCGGGGCCGCCAGCACCTGGCCAGGCATCTTGCACCAACCCCTCCCTATTTTTTGCCTGCCCTTGCCATGGCAGGGCACGCTACCGAACTTCAGAGACCGCCCGAACATGACTTCCTCCACACCCTTGCCGCCCGCTGCCGCACCCTCATCGGCCCCTTCAGCCGCCCCGGTCAAGCCTGATCCAAAAATCGCCATGGGCTGGCTGCACACGGCCAAATTCCTGACCACCGCGCCCGAACTCAAGCACCTGCCGCGCATTGAAGTGCCAGAAATTGCCTTTGTGGGCCGCTCGAACGCCGGAAAATCGACCTGCATCAACACGCTGACGCAGCAGCACCGGCTGGCGTTTGCCTCCAAAACGCCCGGCCGCACCCAGAGCATCAACCTGTTTTCACTCGGCAAGCAAGGCGTGACCGACGCGGTGCTGGCTGACTTGCCGGGCTACGGTTATGCTGCCGTGCCCAAGGAAGCCAAGTACCGCTGGCAGCAAGTCATGGGCAATTACCTGCAAACCCGCGACAACCTCAAAGCCATCGTCTTGCTGTGCGACCCGCGCCTGGGCCTGACCGAACTGGACGAAGTGCTGCTCGACGTCATCCGCCCGCGCGTGGAAGACGGGCTGAAATTTCTGGTGCTGCTGACCAAATCCGACAAGCTCAACAAGACCGACGCGGCCAAGGCGCTGCAAATCGTCAAGCTGCAGGCGGGCGGCGGAGATGTGAAACTCTTTTCTTCGCTCAAGCGCCAAGGCGTTGAGGAAGTGGCCCAGCATTTGTGGGACTGGGCGCATCCGAAAGAAAAACCGGTCAAAGCCCCTCGGGTAGTGGCCGATGCCGGGGCCGAATCAGCTTCGGAAACAGAATCAGCCCCCGACGAAACGCCGCCGTCAGCGCCTGACCAGTCCTGAAATTCGGCACCTTGTGCCACCCCTCACTCAGCAAAAACAAAATTTCAAGCAAAACATGGCTCTTGTGCAACAAGGACGTGCGCAAGCAGCTATTAAAAAAGTAGCATCATGATTGAAATCAGTTTGAACAAATTGCCGCACGGCATCACCCTGTCGTGTCGCAGCGCCGGCACACCCGGCAGGCCGGTATTGATGTTTTTGCACGGCTTTCCGGAAGCCGCGTTTGTATGGGACGGCCTGCTGAGCCATTTTTCATGTCCTGAAAACGGCGGGTTTCGCTGCATTGCGCCGAATCTGCGTGGCTACGAGCAGTCCAGCGCGCCCGGCGATGTGGCCGCCTACCGCCCCAAACACCTGATGCAGGACGTTGCCGCGCTGATTGCGCAGGAAGGCGGCCCGCTGGCCTGTCTCGTCGCGCATGACTGGGGCGGCGCCGTGGCCTGGAACCTGGCCGCCAGCGCGCCGGGCTGCATGAACAAGCTCGCCATCATCAACTCGCCGCATCCCGGCACCTTTTTGCGCGAGCTGCAGCAGTCGCCGGCGCAGCAGGCGTCCAGCGCGTACATGAATTTCTTGATTCGCCCGGATGCCGAAGCGCTGCTGGCCGAGGACGACTTTCGCCGGCTTTGGGAATTTTTTACCGCGATGGGTGCCGCCGACGGGCCGCACGCGTGGCTGACCGACGCCGTCAAGGCGCAGTACCGCGACATCTGGCGCGCCGGACTGACAGGGCCGCTCAATTACTATCGCGCCTCGCCGCTGCGCCCACCGCGCGCCGGGCCGCCGCACAACGACCCGGCTGCGGCTGGCGTGGTGATTCCGCGCGAAAAACTCGAAGTCCACGTACCGACGCTGGTCATCTGGGCGATGGACGACATCGCCCTGCCCCCGGCGCTGCTGGACGGACTGGAAGACTTTGTGCCGCAGATGCAACTGCAGCGCGTGGAAGGCGCAACGCACTGGATCGTGCATGAGCAGCCGCAAAAAATCATCGGTTATCTGCAGGAATTCTTGCGCTGAGAAAGATTTTTTGTCTGGCAAAACGCTATTAATAGCATAGCTGCTTGCGCATACTAGACGTGCGCTAGAGCCCTAAAAGGCTTGAAATTAACGACTCAAGCAACTTCAACGACTCAATACAGCGAATCCTCGCCCTCGGGCCGTGTCTTGAAGCGTTTATGCACCCAGTAATACTGCGCCGGCATGGTGGCGATGTAATCCTGCAACCTGGCATTCATGCGCGCCGTGTCGGCCACCGCATCGCCGCTGGGAAAATCAGCCCAGGCGGGCAGCACCTGCACTTCATAGCCATAGGCCGTGATGCGCGGCAGCAAAGGCACGACCTTGGCCCGCCCCAGCCGCGCAAAGCGCGACAACGAAGGCACGGTGGCGGTTGAAACGCCATAAAACGGCACGAACACCGATTCATCCGGGCCGAAATCCATGTCAGGCAGCAAATACAGCGGCTGGCCTTCGCGCAGCGCCGCGACGATAGGCTTGACGCCCTCAATCCGCCCAAACAGGCGCAGGTGGCCAAACCGCTGGCGACCCTGCAAAATCCATTGATCGACCAGCTTGTTTGACTGGTCGGTGTAAATCGTGGTCGAGGGCCGGGGCATCGCCAGCGCCATGGCGGCCCAGGCGGCATCCAGCCCGACAAAATGCGGCAAAAAGATCACCGTCGGTTCATTGCCGGCCAGCTCCTCAACCGCGCCCGTCAGCCGCACCCGCTGCTGCACCCAGGCCTTGGGCGCATGCCATAACCAGGCGCGATCCAGCCAGGCTTGTGAAAAACAGACAAACGTCTGCAGCGCCAGCTTGTGGCGTTCAGCATTGGAGAGTTCCGGAAAGCACACCCTGAAATTGGCATGCACCACGCGTCGGCGCGCCCCGATCAGGGCGTATAAAAGCCAGCCCAGCGCCGTGCCCAGCGCCCGCACGACGGGCAGCGGCATATAGGCCAGCCCTTTCATGAAGGCAATGGCCGTCACGGTAACGGCATGGCCGGCCCACTGCGCCAGCGCCTTCAAGCGACGTCCTTGCGCGGGGTTTTGTAGCGCGCATAACCCCACAAATACTGGCCCGGCTGGCTGCGCACGATAGCCTCAATAGCCTGGTTGATGCGCGTGACGGCGTGCAGCATGTCGGACTTTTCCCGGGTTTCCACGCCCTCCAGTGCGGGCCATATCTTCAAAAAATAGCCCCTGCCTCGGGGCAGGCGTTCGCAGCTGACCGGCAACAGCACAGCCCCGCTTTGCAAAGCCAGCCGCGCCGCCAGCGTCATGGTGTAGGCGGGCCGGCCAAAAAATGGCGCCCAGAGCCCCAAGCCCTCGGGCGGCACCTGGTCGGTAAGCATCGCTACGGCCTGGTTGGCCTTGAGTGCTTTGTGCATCAGCCGGATGCCGCTGAGGCCGGCGGGCACCATGGTGAGATGGCGGCGGTCACGGGCGATGGCTTCCAGCCGGGCCAGCCAAGCCTTGCGGGCCGGCCGATAGATGGCGGTCAACGGTCCGTACAGCTCGGCCAGCGCCTGCGTTCCCAACTCAAAACTGCCGCAATGGGGTCCGAAAAAAATCACGCCCTTGCCCTGGGCAAACGCGTTGTTGGCATGCGCCTGGCCTTCAACCCGGACATTGCCCAGACACGATTGCGAACGCGGCCGCATCCACAGCTTGGGCAACTCACCGACAAAACGCCCGGTTTCGGCAATCGCTGGCCGGGCGGCTTCAAACGGCAGACCGGCCTGCGCCACATTGGCCCGGAACTGCGTGCGGTAACGCGCACTCAGCCCCCAGACCAGCCAGCCCAGAGCCGCACCCAGCGCGTGCAGCACCGGCAGGGGCCAGCGAGAAAAAAAACGGAATAACCAGAGCATGAAAAGGGTGCTAACGAGCGAATCAGCCCAAAATGAGGGCAGTCTTATAATTGCGGCTGTCGCCGAGTTACTGAACAACTTGCAGGGCGACATTAAACCAAACTGCTAAAGCGTTCGCCAAAGCACTTCTTGCTGGCAACGCGCCAGCAAAACTTATGGAGTGTACGCAATGGCGAACGATTTTCTCTTTACTTCCGAATCCGTCTCCGAAGGCCATCCCGACAAGGTGGCCGACCAGATTTCCGACGCCATCCTGGACGCTGTCTTCAAACAAGACAAGCATGCGCGCGTCGCCGCCGAAACGCTGACCAACACCGGCCTGGTCGTGCTGGCCGGCGAGATCACCGCGCGTGAAGACGTGAGTGTTGACTACATCCAGGTTGCCCGCGACACCCTCAAGCGCATCGGCTACGACAACACCGAGTACGGCATTGACTACAAAGGCTGCGCGGTGATGGTCTGCTACGACAAGCAGAGCAAGGACATTGCCCAGGGAGTCGATCACGCATCAGACGACCACCTCAACATGGGCGCAGGCGACCAGGGCCTGATGTTTGGCTATGCCTGCGACGAGACGCCTGACCTGATGCCAGCGCCGATTTACTATGCCCACCGCCTGATGGAGCGCCAGGCCCAGGTGCGCAAGGATGGCCGGCTGCCGTTTTTGCGCCCTGACGCCAAAAGCCAGGTCACCATGCGCTACGTCGATGGCAAACCGCACAGCATCGACACCGTGGTGTTGTCCACGCAGCACAGCCCCGACCAGAGCGAAACCGCGCTGAAAATGAAGGCTTCGTTCATAGAAGCCATCATTGAAACCATCATCAAGCCCGTGCTGCCAGCAGCGATGCTGACCAAAGACACGCGCTACCTGATCAACCCGACTGGACGCTTTGTGGTGGGTGGCCCGCAAGGCGACTGCGGACTGACCGGGCGCAAGATCATTGTTGACACCTATGGCGGCGCCTGCCCGCACGGCGGCGGCGCTTTCAGCGGCAAAGACCCGAGCAAGGTCGACCGTTCAGCCGCTTACGCCGCGCGCTATGTCGCCAAAAACATTGTGGCGGCCGGCTTGGCGCGGCAGTGCCAGATTCAGGTGGCGTACGCGATTGGCGTGGCCAAGCCGATGAATGTGACGGTGTACACCGAAGGCACCGGCGTGATTCCTGATGAGCAGATTGCGGCGCTGATCAACGCGCATTTCGACCTGCGTCCGAACGGCATCATCCAGATGCTCGATCTGCTGCGCCCGATTTACGAAAAAACCGCTGCTTATGGCCACTTTGGCCGCGACGAACCTGAATTCAGCTGGGAACGTACCGACAAAGCCGCCATGCTCAGGGCGGCAGCCGGTCTTTAAACCGAAGCGGGAACCGCGCCTGTGGCTTGTCCACAGGCGCACGGTTTTCAGCGTGCGCCGGGCAAGCCGTTCGCCTTGGCTTGATTAGCTAATCATCAGCCAACGCCCGGACGAACCTGACAGCGCAGCCACTCATCAGCCACGCGTGTAGGGCGACGACGGAATATATTTGGTCTTTGTTCCTTCCAGCTCCTCCGCTGGCGCGGCGTTGGGCAGGGGAACAGAAATGGTCTTGTTGGTGCCTTCGAGGCCAAACTCCTCACCCCTGTGCGGATGCTTGGATGCAGGATCGAGCTGAGACTTGGGCGCGTCGATGGCTGTATCGTCCGGGGCATTCAATGAGCCTGTGTTTTTTGACATGATTGAGACTTTCTGCTGTTGATCAGCTGATAAAACTACCCGTTTCAGAGTGCACCAACGACGGCTTGTCAGCGGTCGTCATTGCAATAGCGCTGCACCGTCATCTACGTTAAAAGTTCAGTGGCACCGCCCGTGCATCAGGTCGCCCAATGGCATGTGGAGCCGCACCCTAAAACTGCGCCGGGCCGTCCGGATTGGGTTATCCGTAAAATTCAAAGCTTCTTTTCGTATGGATAACTTCACACAACAATGGGTAGAAGTTTCACTTTAACGGTGCACTTCTTCACCATCCATAGGAATCAGACGAAAAATCTGTAGGCAACGACTGAGAACTGCCAGTGCACCGCCGCAACAGCTTGCGCTTGCAGGCATCGCGCAAATTTTTTGGGGCAGCCAACCTGCGTCTTACTCCGCATCAGCACCGGGTGGCGCAAGGTAATGCAGTTGTACGCAGTCCGCTGCAGGGTCGAGGCGGACACCTTCGGCCTCTGCGATGGCCTGAACATCAGCCCATTGCAGGGTGCGGTAAATCGGCAGGCGGCTGCCCATGGTGGCAAGCTCAGGGGTGCCGCCTGGCTCCAGCGCGATATTCAAACGGATATTGCCCGTTTCGCCTTCAGCGCTGATCACCACACTGGCAGCCGAATCAACCGAATCCGTCAGGGCGATCAGGCTGGCGGTAAAAACACTGCGCAAAATGCCCTTTGGCAGCATGCTGACGGCCTCAACCGTGTGGTTGACGACAGCAAATCCGCGAAAAGAAAGCTCGGTGGCCATCAAACCCAACGACTCTTCCACCGCGCTGTTCACCACCACCAGATCATTGTCTTTGGGCGCCAGCCAGGCCATCAGGTTCAAGGAAACCGCCGCAGCTTCGCGGGACAAGGTATTCAAGCCCTGGGCACTTTTGCCCAGCTGGGCAAGGTCAGGCGTCGCCGCTTTGATTCGCCTTTCAAGCATCGCGGACATCATGCCAATCGGCTGGAGCGTGCCGGCAATGTTGTGACGGATGGCAGGCAAAAGCCGGCGCATGAGCGCGTAGCGTGCGGCTTCGGCAAGGCGTTCGTTCAAAAAAGGAATAGTGCTGCTGGGCATAAAGAATTTTTACAGGAGTCCACGGGAAATCTAGAGGGTTGCCAGGCTTTCAGCCAGGCGGCTTGGCCTGTGCAGGAAATTCAGCGTTGAGCATGTCGCGTATCTTGGCGGCCATTTCATCCATCGAAAAGGGCTTGGAAATCATCTCCATGCCAGGCGCCAGAAATTCCGAACGGGACGCTGCATTTTGCGCATAACCGGTCATGAACAAAACCGGTAACTGGGGCCGATGCTGGCGGCCGATTTCAGCGATCTGCCGGCCATTCATGCCCGGCAGGCCAACGTCTGAAATCATCAGGTCAATCTTTTGCGCTGACTGCAGAATAGGAATGGCCGTTGGCCCGTCCATCGCTTCGAGCGTGGTGTAGCCCAGTTCATTGAGCTCATCGAGCACGATCATGCGTACCGCCGGGTCATCTTCCACCACCAGCAGTGTTTCGCCTTCGCCCTGCAAGCGGTTGACCAGCGGCGCTTCGGTCGCCTCTTGCGCGCCTTCATCCGGGTGGCGCGGCACATAAAGACTGACCTCTGTGCCCTGCCCCACTTGGCTGTGAATGCGGACATGGCCACCGGACTGCTTGGCAAAGCCGTAGATCATCGACAGCCCCAAACCGGTGCCTTGCCCGATGGGCTTGGTCGTAAAAAACGGCTCGAACACACGCGCCAGCACATCGGGCGGCATGCCGATGCCCGTGTCAGACACGGAAATCACCGCATAGTCGCCGGGCTGCAAGCCTTCATGCATACGGGCATAGCGCTGGTCCAGCGTGGCATTGGCGGTGCGTATCGTCAGCGTGCCGCCGTTGGGCATGGCGTCGCGGGCATTGACGGCCAGGTTCAGCACCGCGCTTTCGAGCTGGTTGTCGTCGCTGCGTGCAAGCCACACGCCTTCGCCGAATTCCACCACCAGCTCAATATGCTCACCCAGCGTGCGGCGCATCAACTCTTCCATGGAACTGACCAGCCGGTTGATGTCCACCGTTTTGCTCTCCAGTGACTGGCGCCGTGCGAACGCCAGCAGACGATGAATCAAGGCAGCAGCGCGCCGAGCCGAATGGGTGGCCGAATCCATGAAATGGTCGATGTCGTCCATGCGCCCCGAGGCCAAGCGCCCGCGCACCACTTCGATGGAGCCTGAAATACCTTGCAGTAAATTGTTGAAATCATGCGCAATGCCGCCCGTCAACTGGCCAATCGCTTCCATTTTCTGGCTTTGGCGCAAGCGTTCCTCAGCTTCTGCCAGGGCCAGCGCAGACTCCCGCTCCATGCTGATATCGCGGCCTACCGCATGAATGTCCTCGTTATCGGGAACCGCACTCCATGAGACAGGTTTATAGCTGCCGTCCTTATGGCGGTAACGATTTTCAAAGCGCTTCGTGGTTCGCCCCGCCGCCAGGCTTTGCAACTCGGTGCTCGTGCGTTTGCGGTCGTCTTCATGCACCAGTTGCATCAGCACCTTTCCGACCAGTTCGTGCTCGTCCCATCCCAGGAGTTTTTTCCAAGCCGGATTGGCTGACTTGATGCGACCATCAAAACCCGCCACCAGAATCAGGTCGGTTGACAGCAGCCAGATGCGGTCGCGGTCGCGGGTGCGCTCTTCAACGCGCTCTTCAAGCGTGGCATTAAGTTTTGCCAAGGCGGCCTGGTCGGCTTTTTGCTCTTCAATGTCAGTATTGGATCCCAGCCAGCGCGTCTCACCTTCGGACACGGAAGGCAAGGCACGCGACAGATGCCAGCGATAAACCCCATCGTGGCGGCGCAAGCGAAACTCGGTTTCGTAGCGCGTCTTGCTCTGCAAAGCGACCTGCCACTCCTTGCTGACGCGTTGCAGGTCGGCCGGATGCACCATTTGGGACCAGTTATCGCTCAGCAATTGATCTTCATCCAGGCCCGAATAGTCAATGACCTTCTGGTTCACCCAGTCCAGTTTGCCCTCGGGCGTGGCCGACCAGACCTGATTGGGAACGGCCTGCGCCAACACCCGAAACCGCGCTTCGCTCTCTTGAAGTGTCACTTCGGCAAGCTTGCGCTCGGTCACATCCTGCACCACGCCGCGCATCCAGATGGGCGCGCCGCTGTCGTCACGCACAAATTCAGCACGCCTTGAAATCCAGCGTACTTCCCCGGTATCTGCTTTTTTGATGCGGTACTCGACATTGAGCAATGCATCGCCGCTTAGGCGACTGGCATGGGTGGAAACCACATTGAACTCACCGCTCAAAACAAGCGCCTCCACGATGCCGCTCGCCACAGTGGAAGACACCGGCAAGCCAAAAAGCTTGAAAAACTCGTCTGAAGCAATGATGAGGGAGGTCTTTATTTCAAGTAAAAAACTTCCAATGCCGCCGGCAGCCTCGGCCAGGCGCAACTGGTCATGCATTTTTCGCAGGTTGCTCTCGGCCTTCTCGCGTGCTTTTCTGACTTGGTGCGTGGCCAGTCGCTCACTGATGTCAGAAAACGTGCAGATGGCACCATCCAGCACGCCCAGCCGCCAGATTGGCTCCACACAGTAATCAACCGGAAAGTCCGTCCCGTCCTGACGGTAGAAACGAACGCCTTCTTTGCGCACGGACAAGCCCGTCTGCGCGGCGCTCTGGATCAGGCTGACCGCCTCCGGGCCCAGTGCTTTGTCGGCCTGCATCGGGCGAATGTCGGGCTGCAGCTTTTGCCCCAGAACCTCATCAGCCGACACATAGCCGAGCATTTTCAGAAAAGCGGCGTTGCACAGCGTCGTGGCACCCGACTGATCCAGGGCATAAAACCCTTCAGAAGTGGAGTTCAATAAAAGCCGGGCAAATTCCTGCTCCGCACGCAGGGCCTCTTCCCTGTCGGCAAGCGCTTTTTCGTCCAGCAGGCGCTGCGTGGTTTCATTGACGATGCACAGCGCGCCTGCCACGGCACCGGTTTCATCGCGCACTGCAGAAAACGAAATATCAAAATAGGCCGTCGTCCGATGCCCCAGGCGGCTGATCGAAAAAGGCCAGTCCTGCGCAGAAAACGTCTCGCCGCTGGCCCATACATCAAGCAGCAGCGGTTCAATATCGACCCATAAATCGCTCCGGTATTGCCCACTGGGCTGACCGAGGGCTTGCGGATGCTTGTCGCCAATCAGCGGCGCGTAAGCATCGTTATAAAAAGCCAGCTTGTCCGGCCCCCAGAAAAGCGCCATTTCCACCTTGGCCGGCAGCACCAGGTTCAACGCGGTCTTCAGGCTTTGCGACCATGTGTCGCAAAGCCCGAGCGACGTTTTATCCCACGCCATCGTACGAATGCGCCTGGCGACCTCGCCGCTTCCCGCAGGCCAGGCGTCGGGAAGTTCAGCCAAACTCATACCACGACCTTTTCACCAGCCGATTTGCGGCCCTTGAGGCGAAGGTCCTCAATATGGCCATGCTGCATCGCTGATCGAATGCCAAAGAATGAATCAGTGAAAGTCTGCATGAATATCGATCGGGAAATAAGAAAATCACACAGGGTAAAAAAACCGGCGCCTCGCTCTGGCAAAGCCCCACGCTAAGTGGGCAAAGAAAGTGGATAGTATCAGCGCCTTCTGTCCAGTGCTGGGCGCTGCAATCACCGCCTGACACATCAATTAAACACCCGGGTCTTGAAATGCAGCCTAAACGCCCATATCATTAGCACTCAATGGGGCGGAGTGCTAACAGCACCTTCAAACCATCAAATTGACAGGCATCCACTCTTCGTGGGTGCTTCTGATTTACCAAACCTATTGTTTAAAACAAGGAGCTTTTCATGAATCTTCGTCCTTTGCATGACCGCGTCATCGTCAAACGTGTGGAAAACGAAACCAAAACCGCCTCCGGCATCGTCATTCCTGATAGCGCTGCTGAAAAGCCGGATCAAGGCGAAGTGCTGGCCGTCGGTCCCGGCAAGAAGAACGACAAGGGCGAACTCGGCGCCATGGCCGTCAAAGTCGGCGACCGCGTCCTGTTCGGCAAGTACAGCGGCCAGACCGTCAAGGTTGACGGCGACGAATTGCTGGTCATGAAAGAAGAAGACCTGTTTGCAGTGGTCGAGAAGTAATTTCTCTTTTACTTCGACATTGCTACTTATTTAATAGCTGCTTAGGCACGCAGGACGTGCGCAAGCAGCCTATTTCATTCATAAATCTCAAGGAATTTGAATCATGGCATCAAAAGACGTAATTTTCGGCGGCGAAGCCCGTGCACGCATGGTTGAAGGCGTGAACATTTTGGCCAATGCGGTCAAAGTGACCCTGGGCCCCAAAGGCCGCAATGTGGTGCTGGAGCGCTCGTTCGGCGCCCCTACCGTGACCAAGGACGGTGTGTCCGTGGCCAAGGAAATCGAACTCAAGGACAAGCTGCAGAACATGGGCGCGCAGATGGTCAAGGAAGTTGCTTCCAAGACCTCCGACATCGCGGGCGACGGCACCACCACCGCCACCGTGCTGGCACAAGCCATCGTGCATGAAGGCATGAAGTACGTGGCCGCCGGCATGAACCCGATGGACCTGAAGCGCGGCATCGACAAGGCAGTGACTGCCCTGGTTGAAGAGCTGAAGAAAGCTTCCAAGGCCACCACCACCTCCAAGGAAATCGCACAGGTCGGCTCGATCTCTGCCAACTCGGATGAGACCATCGGCAAGATCATCGCTGACGCGATGGACAAGGTCGGCAAAGAAGGCGTCATCACCGTTGAAGACGGCAAGTCACTCGACTCCGAACTCGACGTCGTCGAAGGCATGCAGTTTGACCGCGGCTACCTGAGCCCGTACTTCATCAACAACCCGGAAAAGCAGTCCGCCCTGCTGGACAACCCGTTTGTCCTGCTCTACGACAAGAAGATCAGCAACATCCGTGACCTGCTGCCAACGCTGGAACAAGTCGCCAAGGCTGGCCGTCCCCTGCTGATCATTGCTGAAGAAGTTGAAGGCGAAGCCCTGGCAACTTTGGTCGTGAACACGCTGCGCGGCATCCTGAAGGTGGTGGCCGTCAAGGCCCCTGGTTTCGGCGACCGCCGCAAAGCCATGCTCGAAGACATCGCTGTCTTGACCGGCGGCAAGGTCATTGCTGAAGAAGTCGGCATGTCGCTCGAAAAAGTGACGCTGGCTGACCTCGGCCAGGCCAAGCGCATCGAAGTGGGCAAGGAAAACACCATCATCATCGACGGTGCTGGCGAAGCAGGCGACATCGAAGCCCGCGTCAAGCAAGTGCGCGTTCAGATCGAAGAAGCTTCGAGCGACTACGACCGTGAAAAGCTGCAAGAGCGCGTGGCCAAGCTGGCCGGTGGTGTTGCCGTGATCAAGGTTGGCGCTGCTACCGAAGTCGAGATGAAGGAAAAGAAAGCGCGCGTTGAAGACGCACTGCACGCCACCCGTGCAGCCGTCGAAGAAGGCATCGTGGCTGGTGGCGGTGTGGCCTTGCTGCGCGCCAAGCAGACCGCTGGTGTCATCAAGGGTGACAACCCGGATCAGGACGCCGGCATCAAGCTGGTCTTGCGCGCCATCGAAGCCCCACTGCGCGAAATCGTTTATAACGCAGGCGGCGAAGCCTCTGTGGTGGTAGCGGCCGTGATGGCCGGAACCGGCAACTACGGCTTCAACGCCGCCAACGACACCTACGGTGACATGATCGAAATGGGTATCCTGGACCCTACGAAAGTGACCCGCACCGCACTGCAAAACGCAGCTTCCGTCGCATCCCTGATGCTGACGACCGAGTGCATGGTCTGCGAGTCCGCCAAAGACGACGCACCTGCCGGCGGCATGGGCGGCGGCATGGGTGGAATGGGCGACATGGGCGGCATGGGCATGTAATTTAAAAAACAGTGGGGACGGATGCCGGGCTTTGTCAAAGCGCCCGGACGCAGACCCCACGTTTTTTATGCGCTACGCAAAAAAGGGCCACGGTGTGAAAACACCGTGGCCCTTTTTCATGGCTTGCCTGAAATTAAAAAATCTTTTTGTTTATGTAGAACGCTGAAGCGCAACGCCGTCCCACTACGTGCTTTTAATGGAAATGGTTTGACGAGTGAAGCCGTTACGAACCTTCGTGCAACAGCCGGCCAAGCAGCCCGGCCGTCGAGCCATCCAGCCCCGACACATCGCCACTTTGCAAACGCGGCGCAATGTCTTTGGCCAGCACCTTGCCCAATTCCACACCCCACTGATCAAAACTGTTGATGCCCCAGATCGCACCGCTGACGAACACGCGGTGCTCCTGCAGCGCAATCAGCGCGCCCAGGCTGGCGGGCGTGAGTTGCTCCAGCAGCAAAAAGGTGCTGGGCCGGTTGCCCGGAAAGTTGTTGTGGCCGCCGGCGTCTGCTTGTCCGCGCATCAGCGCCTGCGCCTGCGCCAGGGCATTGGCGAGCAGCATGGCATGGTGGCCAGGCAGATCATTCGGCGCATATGCGGCTTTTTTGACGGCAACGAATTCGACCGGAACCACTGTGGTGCCCTGATGCAGCATCTGGAAATAGGCATGCTGGCCGTTGGTGCCGGGCTCGCCCCACAGCACGGGTGACGTGTCGAAGGGCAAGGGCTGGCCGTCCGTGTCGACGCGTTTGCCGTTGCTCTCCATTTCCAGCTGCTGCAAATACGCCGGCCAACGGCGCAAGGCGCTGCTGTAGGGCGCAATGCTGCGGCTCGAAAAGCCGTGAAAGTTGCGGTACCAGACATCGAGCAGGCCCAGCCGCACCGGTAAATTTCCCTCCAGCGGCGCCGTGCGAAAGTGCTCATCCATCGCATGTGCGCCAGCCAGAAATTCACGAAAACCTGCGGCGCCAATCGCAATGGCAATCGGCAACCCGATGGCCGACCAAAGCGAATAACGCCCGCCCACCCAGTCCCAAAAACCAAAGGTGGTGCTGATGCCGAATGCATTTGCCGCTGCCACGTTGGTCGTCAGCGCGGCGAAATGCAGGGCAATGTCACGCCCGCCCTGCGCTTCAAACCAGGCCTTGGCCGAATGCGCATTGGTCATGGTCTCAAGGGTAGTGAAGGTCTTGGACGCCACCAGAAACAGCGTGCTGGCGGGCTGCAGATTTTTGAGGACGCCGGCCAGTTCATCGCCATCAATATTGGAGACAAAGTGGAGCCGTTTGCCCGGCATGGCAAATTCAGCCAGCGCCAGCACCGCCATTTGCGGCCCCAAGTCGGAGCCGCCAATGCCGATGTTAACGATGTCGGTGATGGCCGTGTCGGCGCGCACTTGCTCCGCATAGGCCAGCATGGCGTTCAGGGTCACTTCGACTTCAGCCTGCGCGTCTGCTATTTTATTAATAGCTGCTTGCGCAGGTGTGTAGTGCGCAGAAGGCGGATTTCGCAATAAAAAATGCATCACGGCACGGTTTTCGGTGCTGTTGATCTTCTGGCCGCTGAACAGGGCATCGCGCGCCGGCTCCAGATCGCATTGCCGCGCCAGCGCCAGCAGCAGCGCCTGGCTATCGGCGTCGATCAGGTTTTTGGACAGGTCGGCAAACACATGCGGCGCGTCCTGGCTGAAATTTTCAAAGCGCTGGGTGTCTTGCGCAAAGGCGTGACGCACATCGAAGTGCTGGCCACTCGCATCAAAGTGGCATTTGAGTGCGGCCCACGCCGGCGTCTGGTCGCAACGTAATCTTTTCATGAAAAGCCCTTTCGCTTTAAATCGCCAGCATCAGCTGCTCAAGTTTCACAGCGTCGGCGGCAAAGGCGCGAATGCCTTCAGCCAGCTTTTCGGTCGCCATCGCGTCTTCGTTGAGTGCGTAGCGAAAGCTGGCTTCGTCAAAATTCACGATCGGCAAGTCCGGCCCAGCCGCACCTCCAGCGTCCAGCGCGCGCTCCAGCGGCGCATCGCTGGCCGCAAGTTGGGCCAGCAACTCGGGGCTGATGGTCAGCAAGTCGCAGCCTGCCAATGCCGTGATCTGGCCGACGTTGCGAAAACTCGCGCCCATGATTTCGGTGTCAATGCCCAAGTGCTTGTAGTAGTTGTAGATTTCGCGCACCGACTTTACACCGGGGTCATGGGCGCCCGCATTCGCGGCTTCGTCCCAGCTGCTGCCTGCCGACTTTTTGTACCAGTCGTAAATCCGGCCCACAAAAGGCGAAATCAGCTGCACCTTGGCCTGGCCGCAGGCGACGGCCTGGCAGAACGAAAACAGCAGCGTCAAATTGGTATGAATGCCGCGCTGCTCCAGCTTTTCGGCCGCCTGGATGCCTTCCCAGGTGGCCGCCACCTTGATCAGCACGCGGTCAATATGAATGCCTTCGGCCTGGTACAGCTCAACCAGACGCTCGCCGCGCGTGACCGTGGCACAGGTATCAAAGCTCAGGCGCGCATCGACTTCGGTCGAGACACGGCCCGGGATGATCGACAAAATCTCGCAGCCAAAGCGCACCAGCAGCCGGTCCATGATTTCATCCAGCGCCCGGCCCTTTAAGCGGGTCACCGTGTCTTTCAGCAAGGGCTGATAGTCGGCTTTTTGCACCGCCTTGAGAATCAGCGAAGGGTTGGTCGTGGCATCTTGCGGCTTGAACTGGGCCAGTTGTCTGAAGTCGCCGGTGTCAGCCACCACGGTCGTGAATTTTTTCAGCGCGTCGAGTTGTGTCATGTGCGTCAAGCCCCCACAGGGGCGAAAAGTGGGTCAGGGGCCGGATGCGAGGTGCCGTGTCAACACGAGAGGCACAGGCAAGTCACCGGGTGGAGTTACCATTATGCCCATAGAATATGAAACTTTATTACCACTCCAACTCTTCATCATGAGCTTTGACCTGATCCTGTTTGGCGGTACCGGCGACCTGGCCTGGCGAAAAATCATGCCGGCCTTGTTCCAGGCTTTTCGCCACGGCTCGCTCCCGGTGGAAGGCCGCATCGTGGGCGTGGCGCGCGACGATCTGTCGGACGAACAATACCGGGCGCTCATCAAGTCGCGCTTTGACAGCGTGGAGCTGGCCAAACGCCCCAGCGAAGAGGAGTTTGCGCGCTTTGCCCAGATGCTCGGCTACCTGCGCATGGACTTGTCCAACCCGGCTGACTACGCCGCCCTGGCAGCCAGGCTGCAAGAGCGCCCTGCCGATGTGGTGGTGATGTATTTGGCCACGGCGCCCGGCCTGTTCACCACGGTCTGCGAGCAGATTGCGGTCGCCGGACTGAACGGCCCGACGACCCGCGTGGTACTTGAAAAGCCGCTGGGCCATGATCTGGCGTCGAACCGCGCCATCAACCAGACGGTGCGCAGCGTGCTGACAGAGCAGCAAATTTTCCGTATCGACCACTATCTTGGCAAACCTTCGGTGCAAAACCTGTTTGCGCTGCGCTTTGGCAATGCGTTGTTCGAGCCGCTCTGGCGGCGCGAGCACATCGCCAACATCCAGATCACCATTGCCGAGGAACTCGGCGTAGAAAAGCGCGGCGCGTTTTATGACAGCACCGGCGCGCTGCGCGACATGGTGCAAAACCACGCCCTGCAACTGCTGTGCGCGGTGGCGATGGAGCCGCCCATCAACGCACACGCTGACGCCATTCGCGACGAAAAGCTCAAGGTCTTGCGTTCGCTCAAGCCCTGGACGCCTGAAACCCTGAGCCAGCATGTGGTTCGTGGCCAGTACGCGGCTGGCGCGATAAAAGGCGAAGCCGTGCCGGCTTACCGCCATGAGCCGGGTGTGAATCCGGACAGCCGCACCGAAACCTTTGTGGCTTTGCGCGCCGAAATCGCCAACTGGCGCTGGGCTGGCGTGCCGTTTTACATCCGCACCGGCAAGCGGCTGGCCGGCCACGACGCGCACATCGAGGTGAACTTTCGCCCGGCACCGCACGCCATTTTCAATACGCCGCAAAACTGCAGCGAAGGCAACCGGCTGGTCATCAACCTACAGCCCCGGGACGGCCTGGAACTGCATTTGCTGGCGCAAGGGGCCAACCAGCGCCATCGCCACGGTACGCCCATGCTGCAACCGGTTCAGCTCGACCTTGATTTTGACAAGCGTTTCGGCACCGAGCGTGTGGGCGCTTATGAACGGCTGCTGCTCGATGTGATTGACGGGCGGCTGAACCTGTTTGTACGCAGTGACGAGCAGGAAGAAGCCTGGCGCTGGGTGGAGCCGATTCTGGATCGCTGGAGCAACGACCCAACCGCCCCGCGCGCTTATGCAGCCGGCACTTGGGGGCCGAGCGCTGCCAGCGCCATGATTGCCCGGGACGGTTTTTGCTGGTCTGAAGAATGTTGACCCCCACGCTTGTGGCTTCTCGTACTGCGCTGCCCCCTGAGGGAGCCGCTGCGCCTGCAGCCCGGCAAAGCCGGTTCTGCGTCCCGGGCTGGCTTTTTGACCAGCTCGCTTCGCATCACTTGAGACACGCCTCTTTCGGCGACCCCATGGGAGCTTGCAGTGCTTGAGCGAATCAAAGCTTCTCTGCCCTCGCTGGCACCGGCAGAACAGCGGGTGGCCCGGCTGGTGCTGGCTGACCCGCGTGCGTTTGCCAGCCTGCCGATTACCGAGCTGGCCAATCGCTCGCATGTCAGCAAACCGACCGTGGTGCGGTTTTGCCGCAGTGTGGGTTATGACGGGCTGTCGGATTTCAAGCTCAAACTGGCCGGCAGCGTGAGCGAGGGCGTGCCCTTTATTCACCGCAGCGTGGATGTAGACGACAAGACTGGCGACGTGATGGTCAAGGTCATTGACAACACGGTGGCAGCATTTTTGAAGTATCGCAACGACGCCAGCCCGTTGGCGATTGAAAAAGCCGTCGTGGTGCTGCTGGCCGCCTACAACACCGGCAAACGCATCGAATTTTTTGGCGCGGGCAACTCCGGCATCGTGGCGCAGGACGCGCAGCACAAATTTTTCAGGCTGGGCATCCAGAGCATCGCCTACAGCGACGGCCATATGCAGGTCATGAGCGCGTCGCTGCTCGGGCCGGGCGACTGCGTGGTGGTGATTTCCAACTCGGGCCGCACCCGCGACCTGATGGACGCCTGCGACATTGCGCGCAAGAACGGCGCCACCACCATCGTCATCACCGCCACCGCTTCGCCGCTGGCCACTGCCGGCCACATCCACCTGGCCGCCGACCACCCCGAAGGCTACGACCGCTACAGCCCGATGGTGTCGCGCCTGCTGCACCTGATGATCATCGACATCCTGGCGACCTGCGTGGCACTGCGCATCGGCCCCAGCTTGCCGCCGCTGCTCAAGGAAATGAAAAATAATTTGCGCAACAAGCGCTACACCTGAGCAAAAAACAAGGTGCATCGCGCACAAAACCCTGCAGGCAGTAACTGCGGCAGTAATTCATGATGAATAGTGGCTAATGCGCAACTACAGCGGGCGTTTACAGCTATTATTTTTATAGCTAATTCCAGTCATTCACGCCAAGGGCATCGAGCGTTCCACAATGCCCGCAAACAGTGCTGCACCCAGCGGCAGCACGCTGTCATTGAAGTCATAGCAGCTGTTGTGCAAAAACCGGCTGCCCACGCCGCCCACCATGCCGCCTTGGCCATCAGAAAACTGCTCGCCTTGGCCTAGGCGAAGGTAAGCACCGGGCTTTTCCTTGAGCATGAAAGAAAAATCTTCTGATCCCATGCTGGGCTCCAGATTGCGAACCACGTTTTCAGCGCCGACGAGTTGCTCCGCCACGCTTGTGGCCAGCGTGTACTCAGCCGGGGAATTGATGGTGGCGGGATAGATGCGTTCGTAGTTCACCGTGGCCGTGGCGCCAAAACCTTCGGCCACTGAAGCGCAAAGCTGTTTCAGGCGCTGCTCCACAAAATCCTGGACTTCGGGTTTGAACGTGCGAACCGTGCCTACCAGTGTGGCATTGCCCGGAACCACGCTCATGGCCGCCAGATCACCGGCCTGTATGGCACACAGGCTGACCACGGCGTTGTCCATCGCTTTCACATTGCGCGAAACGATGCTTTGCACTGCCGTGATGATGTGCGCGGCCACCAGAATTGGGTCCACCGTGAGATAGGCATGCGCGCCGTGGCCGCCCTTGCCGGTAATCTCGATCGTGATGCGGTCGGCCGCCGCCATCATCGGGCCGGCGTTGATTCCAATAGTGCCAGGCTGCATGGCGGGCCAGTTGTGCATCGCATAAATCGACTGCATCGGAAAACGGTCAAACAAGCCGTCCTTGATCATGGCCTCGGCACCGCCGCGTCCTTCTTCGGCGGGCTGGAACACCAGCACGGCGTCGCCGGCAAAATTACGCGTTTCGGCCAAATAACGCGCCGCACCCACCAGCATGGTGGTGTGGCCATCGTGACCGCAGCCATGCATCAGGCCAGGCTTGCCCGACACCCAGCCAAACGCGTTGTGCTCGGTCATGGGCAGCGCATCCATGTCGGCGCGTAATCCCACCATGGGTCTTGCGTTGTTGGCAGCAGCATGCCGCTGACCTTTGATGATGGCGACGACACCGGTTTTTCCGATGCCGGCATGCACTTCATCCACCCCGCAGAGCTTGAGCGCATGAATGACGCGGCTGGAGGTATAGACCTCTTCAAAACCCAGCTCCGGGTGCGCGTGCAGGTCACGGCGAAACGCCGTCAATTCAGGATGGAACTGTGCGATTTGCGCAAAGGCACGACCACTGGCGCGCAGCGGGCGGGGTGGGTCGATTACCAAAATATCAGCCCTGTCGGCCGTAGCCACAGAAAGCGGCAATGGGGTTTTTTCAAGAAGGTCCGGTGCGCGCATGGTTTTTCAACTTCGAATTCAGCAAGTGTTAAATATTATTCCCGAAGCTTTGTAGCCGCGCCGATCAGGGCTTGCAGAACAGACATTTTTTCGCGAACAAACGACAGTCGTGCAAAGAAGAGGATTAGCGAGTGCGCCAAAGGCTCTTTGATACAGCGAAAACCGTCAAATCGGCAATCAATGCGAACGCCCATAAAAAAACCCCACCGTGTCGCCACGATGGGGTTTTTGTTTTCTTGGTTTAACAGCTAGCTCACGCTAGCTGGAAAATTAGAACGAGTGGCGAACACCAACGCCGTAAGTTGTGACTTCGGTTTCAGCTACAACATTCAAACCACGAGCACCGGCAGTAGCGGTGGCAGCGGTAGGAATATAAGCTTTGGTGTTTTGAGCACCAAGGTACAAGCCGGTACGCTTGGACAAAGCGTAGGTGGCCAGTACTGAGTAACCCTTGCCGGTGCGCTCAACGCCTGCACCTTCGCTCTTCGAACGGGCATAGCCGGCGGAAATGGCAGCAGCACCGAAGGGAACCGACACGCCGATCTGGCCTTCTTTGTCTTTCATGACGTTGTTCTTGGCGGTGTTGTAGCTGCCGGTCAACTTGGCAACGCCGAGGTCGTAAGAACCACCCAGCAGGTTGTACTTGTTCTTGTCCTGAACGTTACCAACGGCAGCCAGTTTGTCTTGCTGGTATGCGTAACCAACCAAGATAGGGCCATTGGCGTACTTGATGTGAACGCTGGCGCTGTCGGTTGCGTCGCCATTCACGTTGCCAACGGTATTTTTGTTTTCGCCGAAGCCGTAAACCACTGCACCGCTGAAGCCGCCGAAGGCAGGCGTAGCGTAGGCAACAGAATTGCTGATACGGTTTGTGTAGTCAGCGATGCCGTTAGCCGACACGGCGCCACGTGCGCTGAAGGTGAACGCATCGTAGTTGTGGTTGGTTGCACCTTGCAGGTTGTCGTAAGCAGAGTACTGACGACCCACAGACACGGTGCCGAAACCGCTTTGCAGACCGACGTAGGCTTGACGATCAAAAATGCTGCCAGCGGTCTTTTGCGCGCCAGTGTCAAGGTTGAAGCCGCTTTCCAGCGTGAAGATGGCTTTCATGCCGCCGCCCAGATCTTCAGCACCCTTCAGGCCCCAACGCGAACCGTTGACACCGGAGGTGCTAACGTTGTTTTGACGCAAGCCGGTGTTACCGACTTCACTCTTGGTGCTGCCGACGAAAGCGTCAGCGATGCCGTACAGGGTTACCGAAGATTGGGCCATTGCGGCGCCGGATGCTGCCAATACTGCCAGAGCGATGAGTGATTTTTTCATTGAGAATTTCTCCAAGGTTAAACATAGGGCTCCGGTATGAGGACTGTTGCAGGCTTTCGCTTTTTCAGCACCTCCAGAGACCCGGGCCAACCCCCTTTCGGGAAGTTGGGTCTATTGCACCAGAACGAACCTTGATTCGCAAAGGAATGCGCCAAAAAAGGTCTTTTGTGTTGCATTGAGACTACAAAGCAAGTCTGTACGTGAAGCAAAAACAACGACAGCCGTGCCAGCGAAGCTTCTTTACGGATTTCAGCATTTGAATCAGCTCAAGGCAAAACGCAAAAAGCCGCTCCAGGTTTTCTGGAGCGGCTAAGTCAAGTTTTTAACTATCTGGCGTCAAGCCAGCTTTGGCTTAGAACGTATGGCGAACGCCAAGGGCGTAAATACGAATCTTGTTTTCGCCAGTCAAAGCGTAAGCATTTTGTTTGGAGTCTTGAACACCTGCATACAGATTTGTACGCTTGGACAGTGCATACAAGCCAGCCAAACCATAGCCCTTGCGCGTGATGTCAGAACCGCCGGCGTATTGCGTATCCTTGGAGTGCGCATAGCCGCCAGACAGGGTAACTGCGCTGCTTACAGGAACATCAAGACCGATTTGGTATTCAGTCGATTTGGAAACGGCCAGGCCGTATGGGTTGAGGCCATCCTTGACGCGGCCCAAGGCACCCAGCAATTTCACAACACCAAAGTCATACGAAGCGTTTACCTGGGTGAATTTGGTCGCGATGGTGGAACCGGTCGCTTTTTCAGTCTGGTACGACAGCGCAGCACCGACTGGACCGCCAGCGTAGGCGATATT
The DNA here is from genome assembly GCF_035984465.1 of Polaromonas sp. CG_9.5. Taxonomy (NCBI): domain Bacteria; kingdom Pseudomonadati; phylum Pseudomonadota; class Betaproteobacteria; order Burkholderiales; family Comamonadaceae; genus Polaromonas; species Polaromonas sp. CG_9.5. The sequence goes on along the minus strand of NZ_JAXCHR010000013.1, from coordinate 12,479 downwards.
TACGGCGCCGATCTTGCCAGCAGAAACCGTGCCGGTAGGGGTCGCAGTTTTGTTTTCGCCCAAGCTGTACATGGCCGCAGCCGTCACGCCACCAAAGCTTGGAGTTGCGTAATAAACCGAGTTGCCTGGACGGTCGTTGTAGCCATTGCTGGCCCACACGTTACCCGCAGGCGCGAAGATGTTGGCGTCAAACGCAGCAGCGCCGGAACCCTTGACTTCGTCATAAGGCGTCCACATTTTGCCCAGTCGCACTTCACCAAAACCACCCGACAGACCCACCCAGGATTGACGACCGAAGATTGCGCTGTCGGTTTTACCGGTGTAGGGGCTGGTGTAGTTGTTGGCTACGCCAGTACTTGGATCAAACCCAGCTTCAAGGACAAAGTTGGCTTTCAGGCCACCACCGAGGTCTTCGGAACCCTTGAATCCAAAACGGCTGGTGTTCAAACCACCACCCGAGCCACCCGCAGGGCTGGCAAGGTTGACACCACTCTGGGTCAGGCCATTGATCTTTTGGCTGCCGACGTAGGCATCAACCAAGCCGTACAGCGTCACATTCGACTGGGCAGATGCGACGCCCGAGGCGGCCAAAATGGCCAAGGCGATAAAACTCTTTTTCATTAGAAATCTCCGAAAAGTTGAAAACAAATTAAAAACAAAAACTTGGTGCCAGACATGCCTGAAGACCGCTTTGTTTCATCCTGAATTAATTTAATCAAATTGTCACATTCAAGGCAAAGTGTTTTCAACGGGAAAGCAACTTGGATGCCAAACTTGTCGCTTTCAGACAACGCATGCTGAAAACCTTGATTTCGTGTAACCCATCGAATGTTTGTTGATGTTTCACAACGCGTGGCGCACCACCACCAGTCATAGCTGCGAAGGCGTGAATGAAGAACTGCATAGGAAGCTGGAAAGTTACGATTTCGCATAGGAAAGAGTCGCGCAAGACCAGCTTGCCCAGAGTGTCGTTTGGCCACTACACCCAAAGCAATATAGAGGCGCCTCACTATCACGATTTATCAGTGGGCGCCTTCATCGTCAGGGCGACTTTTATATGCCTGATGAATTCATCCTTTTTCAAATGAATGCCCGCAAATCCGAGCCTGTTTGCGAGCGATGCCGGGCCTGTAACGCTTGGCCAAGAACATAGGGTTTTCCCCTGTCCCAAAAGTGATACTTTCGCGTGTTAGCACTCTTTACGCGCCTTTACATCGCCATTAATCTTTGCTTTGTCGACACAGCCCGGCGCGTAGGCGGTGCTTTTGAAATTTCCCTTTTGACTTTATTAATACTTCTGGAGACTCCATGAAAAAACTGACTCTTGTCGCATCGGCGGTGATGGGGCTTTTGTCTGCTTCGGCCGTCATGGCACAAAGCACCGTGACGCTTTATGGCTTGGTTGATGCGGGTTACAACCACGTTACTGGTCTGAAGAACGGCTCGTTCAACGGCATCGCGAGCGGCATCATGGAGGGTTCGCGCTGGGGCCTGCGCGGCACGGAAGATATTGGCGGTGGCTACAAGGCCATCTTTACGCTGGAAAGCCGGTTCGAGGCGGATACAGGGTCAGTGACCAACAGGCCTGCATCGGGCCCACAGATGCCTGCTCGCGTTGGCGCTACAGCCAATGCCAACCTGCCTGTTGGTCTCTCCGGCACGCCAGCTGCACTCGGCGCTATCACAGCCCTTGACAACGCTATCGGCAGCAACGCATTCGGTGTCAACCTTGCCGGCAACCTGTTTGATCGTCAGGCGTTTGTAGGGTTAATTACCCCAGTTGGCGCATTCACACTGGGCCGCCAATACACACCAGGTTATCTGGTAACCGCTGCGTTCGATGCCTCACAGACGCAATCAAGCCTTTCTGCTGGCCAGGTTGCCAGCCTGCCGGCAGCATTCGACATCCGTCTGAGCAATACGCTGCGATACGGCATCAAGACAGGCGGAGTCACCGCGACCTTGATGTATGGCGCGGGTGAAGTCGCAGGCAACAGTTCCGCAGGCCGGTTCCTGGGCGCCATGGCCATGTACACAGGCGATGGTTTTTCTGTCGGCTTTGGACACAACGAGAAAAAGAACGAGTTTGGTCAGAAGTCCCTCACCAACAATGTTCTCGGCGCCACCGTGAACGCTGGACCAGGCACCGTGTATGGCCAGTACGCCACCATCAAGGACGATCATCCTTCTGGCCTTTCACCATTTTTCTCTCCTAGCGGTTCATTGGGCGCACTGGCTCCCGTCTTCCAGAACGCCTACAACCAGGCCTTCAAACAAGACGCCAGACTCATGCACGTAGGCTACAGATTAACCAGCGGCGTGCATACCGTGGTCGTGGCTTACAACCGGCTTGATGACAAACGGGCCGTCAATGCCGACACCGACTCTTATGGTGCGACGTACACCTACGCACTGTCCAAGCGCACCAACCTGAACGCCGTGCTGACGCGCTTCAACAATAAGGGCGCAGGTCAAGTGGCGCCTGGCGGCGGCGGTTTTCTTGGTGGTGTGACAGCGGCTCCGGGCACGGACTCGACCAACATCGCTTTCGGCATTCGCCACACTTTCTGAGCGTAATTCGGCCTTGAGGCCGAACCTCACAAAGTCATGAGCCCCCTTTTTGGGGGCTTTTTCGTTGCTTTGCAGAATTTTGCGTCAGCGCTAACATGGCACCAGGACTCTTCGGACTGACAAAAAAGCACTCGATGCCCAACGTCAGGCTTCCCTCTTCTGTTTCAAATATCTTTAGCCCATGAAAGCCGCGCCCATGACCACCGCTCTTGACCTTGCACTCAACGCCGCAGACGGGGCGTTGCGCACCTTGTTTGCCAAGCCCCGCGCCAGCCGGACTTGCCCCACGGTGCCGTCCGAAGCCACCGATTTGAGCCGCCAGGACAAAGACTTGTCAGGCGCGCTGATGCGCGTCAACCATGTGGGCGAAGTGTGCGCACAGGCGCTGTATGCGGCGCAGGCGCTGGGGACACGTGACCCGGTGCTGCGCAAGCATTTCATCAAGGCCAGCCAGGAAGAAGGTGATCATCTGGCCTGGACGCGCGACCGGCTGGACGAGCTGGGCGCGCGCCCTTCCCTGCTCAATCCGCTGTGGTACGCAGGCGCTTTCGGGCTTGGACTGGTGGCCAGCCGGCTGGGCGACCCGCTCAGCCTGGGGTTTGTCGTGGAAACCGAGCGCCAGGTGGAAGCGCATTTGGCCAGTCACCTGGAACGGCTGCCCGAAGGCGATCACGAGTCACGCGCTATCGTGGCCCAGATGAAAGATGACGAAGCGCAGCATGCGCGTGCCGCTGAAAATGCCGGCGCGCGGCAGTTGCCTGCGCCGGTCAAGCTGTTGATGCGTTCAGCGGCCAAGGTCATGACGACGGTGGCACACCGGATTTAACGCCATCAATCGCCCTCGCAACCCTGTGAGGGTGGCAGAGCTTGCATCGCTTTAAGCCGATTCAGGCAGAGACATCCACCAGCTCAAAACTGGTCGTGATGTCTGCTGTTTTACCCAGCATGATCGTCGCCGAGCAGTATTTATCGTGGCTCATGGCAATCGCGCGCTCGACGACGCTGTCGCTCAGCTTGCTGCCAGTCACTACAAAATGCATGTGAATTTTGGTAAAGACCTTGGGGTCTACGGTCGCCCGCTCAGTGCTCAGCTTGACCGAGCAACCGCGCACATCGTGGCGGCCGCGCTTGAGGATCAGCACCACGTCGTAAGCCGTGCAACCACCCGCGCCGGCGAGCACGGTTTCCATCGGTCGGGGCGCCAGATTGGCGCCGCCGTTTTCAGGCTTGGCGGCGTCGGGTGCACCATCCATGACCAGCGTGTGGCCGCTGCCGGTTTCGGCCAAAAAAGTCATTCCCGATGTAGATCCATTGACCGAATTGCTGCCGGTCCAGCTCACTGTGCATTCCATAACTGTCGTTCCTTGTCCAAGAGGTTGGTTGTTGGCGAGCCTGCCTAACTGCGCCGCGTTGGCGGCTGAGGCTGCGTTTTGTAGGTAAAACTCCCTAAAAGCTGTAATTGTGCGGCTTTCGCCACAGATACATGCTGCAGTGCAGCAATGACTCCGATATACTGAACCCATCGCATCAGTACACAGTCTTTACCGGCTCGCTGTATTTTTGCACTGGTTGTCTCCTCCACCTCCTCAAAAGGGTGGATTTACAGGCCCAGACCGCAAGGTCTGGGCCTTTTTTTTCGTGCGCCTATGATCCTCAGGTTCTGCTGCGAGAAAAAAAACATGCCCTCTGCCAAAAAATCCATCTCTGCTGCTGCCCCTGCAGCCGCCAAGTCACCCCGCCCCAAAGCTTCCGCAAAAACAGTGCCCAAGCCTGTCGCCAAGCCGCTCAAGCCCGCCGATTACCTGAAAAAAATCCTGACGGCACGCGTCTACGACGTGGCGGTCGAGTCGGCACTGGAGCCGGCCAAAAGCCTGAGCCTGCGCCTGAACAACACGGTGCTGCTCAAGCGTGAAGACCAGCAGCCGGTGTTCAGCTTCAAGCTGCGGGGTGCCTACAACAAGATGGCGCACCTGACCCCGGCACAGCTCAAGAAAGGCGTAATTTGTGCCTCGGCGGGCAACCATGCGCAAGGCGTGGCGATGAGCGCGCAAAAGCTCGGCACCCGCGCCGTGGTGGTCATGCCAACAACCACGCCGCAGCTCAAGATTGACGCCGTCAAGGGCTGGGGCGGCGAAGTGGTGCTGCATGGCGACAGCTATTCCGACGCCTACACGCACTCCTTGCTGCTGCAAAAGCAGCAAGGCCTGACGTTTGTGCATCCCTTTGACGACCCCGACGTGATTGCCGGCCAGGGCACGATTGCCATGGAAATCCTGCGCCAATTGCAGACCCTGGGATCGCGCCGGCTGGACGCGGTATTTGTGGCGATTGGCGGCGGTGGGCTGATTTCCGGCGTGTCCAACTACATCAAGGCCGTGCGGCCAGAGATTAAGGTCATCGGCGTGCAGATGAACGACTCCGACGCCATGATGCAGTCCGTCAAGGCGAAAAAACGCGTTACGCTGCCTGATGTGGGCCTGTTTTCAGACGGCACGGCGGTCAAGCTGGTGGGCGAGGAAAACTTTCGCATCAGCCGCGAACTGGTCGATGAATTCATGACCGTAGACACCGATGCGGTCTGCGCCGCCATCAAGGACGTGTTTGTGGACACGCGCAGCATTGTCGAGCCAGCCGGTGCACTGGCGGTGGCCGCGATCAAGCAATACGTTGCCAAAAACAAGACCCAAGGTGAAACCTACGCGGCGATTTTGTGCGGCGCAAACATGAACTTTGACCGCCTGCGCTTTGTCGCCGAGCGCGCCGAAGTCGGCGAGGAGCGCGAAGCGCTGTTTGCCGTGACGATTCCCGAGGAGCGCGGCAGCTTCCGGCGCTTTTGCGAATTGATCGACCAGTTGCCCGGCGGGCCGCGCAGCGTGACCGAGTTCAACTACCGCATCAGCGACAACGCCTTGGCCCATGTGTTTGTCGGCTTGAGCACTTCGAGCAAAGGCGAAAGCGCCAAGCTCGCCACGCATTTCAATCGCCACGGTTTCAAGGCGCTCGACCTGACGCATGACGAACTGGCCAAGGAACACATCCGCCACATGGTGGGCGGGCACAGTGCGCTCTCAAAAGAAGAGCGGCTGCTGCGCTTTGTCTTTCCCGAGCGGCCCGGCGCGCTGATGAAGTTTTTGTCGCACATGCGGCCAGGCTGGAACATTTCGCTGTTTCATTACCGAAATCAGGGCGCCGATTACGGCCGCATTCTGGTCGGCCTGCAGGTGCCCAAGGCCGACAACGGCGCGTTCAAGGAGTTTCTGGACACGCTCGGCTACCCGCACGTGGAAGAAACCCACAACCCGGTGTACCAGTTGTTCTTGAAAAGCTGAGCCTCAGCGTCATGGCATCGCCCGACCTGAAACTGGCCAACACCTCGGTCTGCCCGCGCTGCGGTGCGGGCCTGCGTTGCGGCATGGTGGCGGGCGATGCCCAATGCTGGTGCACCCAGCTGCCCAATGTGATGCCCGTTCCTGCCTTGAATGAACACACGCTGCCGGACAACGGCGCAGCCTCTTGTTTTTGCCCTGCCTGTCTGAAGCAAATCACCGATGAACAACAACACCCCCTTTCAACTCCCCGCGATTGAGTCCACTGCCGACGCTTCGCTGCAAGCCCGGCTGCGTCACAAGATTGACCACAAGACCAAGCCGCTGGGTGCGCTGGGGCTGCTCGAAGATGTGGCGCTGCAGCTGGGCCTGATTCAGCGTAGCGAATCGCCCGCGCTGCACCACCCACAGATGGTGGTGTTTGCTGCTGACCACGGCATCGCCGCCGAAGGCGTGTCGGCCTATCCGCAAGCGGTGACGGTGCAGATGGTCGGCAACATGCTGGCCGGCGGCGCGGCGATCAATGTGTTTGCCCGCCAGCATGATTTTGCGCTGCAGGTGGTGGACGCCGGCGTGGCCGCAGAGTTGCCAGCGCATCCGCAACTCCAGCCGCGAAAAATCGCAATGGGCACGAAAAACCTGTGCAATGAGGCCGCCATGTCGCGGCTTGAAGCGCAGGCAGCGCTCACGGCGGGCATGGAAGTCATGCAGGCCCTGCCGGGCAATGTCGTCGCCTTTGGCGAAATGGGCATTGCCAACACCTCGCCCGCCGCGCTGCTGCTGGCGCGACTGACAGGCGCGAGCATTGAAGACGCCACCGGGCGCGGCACCGGGCTGGACGACGCGCAACTGCTGCACAAGCAAACGGTGCTGACGCGCGCGCTGGCCCGCCACCCGGCCACGCAGCCGCTGGATGCCGTCGGCGAACTGGCGGCGCTGGGCGGCTTTGAAATCGCCATGATGGCCGGTGCCATGCTGCAGGCCGCCAGCGAGCGGCGCGTGGTGCTGGTCGATGGCTTCATTGCCGGGGCAGCGGCGCTGATTGCGCAGACCCTGGTGCCGACCGTGCGGGATTACCTGGTGTTTTGCCACCGTTCCGCCGAAACTGGCCACCGTTTGCTGCTGGCGCACCTGCAAGCCAAACCGTTGCTCGAACTCGACTTGCGTCTGGGCGAAGGCACCGGCGCGCTGCTGGCCTGGCCGCTGGTGCAGTCGGCGGCCAACTTTCTCAATGAAATGGCGAGTTTTGAATCCGCCGGTGTCAGCGACAAGGGCGCCGCCTGAGTTGGGCGCGGCGTGGATGAATCGCTGCCCACGCCGGTTTGACGCCTTAAAAAACCGTTGAACTGACACAAACCACTCCTTTATTAATAGCTGACAATGCCCGTTCTCAGTGCGCTAGCGCCCTAAAACCCGTATAAATCTTGTTTAAATTCATCCGCCACTACCTGCTCGCCCTCCAGTTCTTCACCCGCATCCCGGTCACCGGGCGGCTGGCCAATTGGGTCGGTTACAGCCCCGACATGCTGCGCGCCAGCGCTGCGCATTTTCCGGGCGTTGGCGTGGTCGTGGGCGCGGTCGCAGTGGCTGTTTTTGCGTTGCTGCAACTGCTGCTGCCCGACACGCCGTTCAGGCCTTTGGTGGCGGCCGTGTTTTCCACCATCGCCACCGTGCTGGTGACCGGCGGCTTTCACGAAGACGGCCTGGCCGATGTGGCCGATGGCCTGGGCGGCAGCTACCAGCGCGAGCGTGCGCTGGAAATCATGAAAGACTCGCGCGTCGGCGCGTTCGGTGCGATGGCGCTGGTGCTGGTGCTGCTGTGCAAGGTCGCATTGCTGGCGCTGCTGGGCTCGGTCGAGCTGCTGGATGCCGACGAACAGCCGTTTGCGTTCAGCGGCTGGTATATATGCGCCGCTTTGTGGGCCGGCCATGTTATTTCGCGCGGGTTGCCGCTGATCATGATTCGGCTGCTGCCGCATGTCGGCGACACGGCCACGTCCAAATCCAAGCCACTGGCCGACCAGATCGCTTCCAGCGGGCTGCTGATTGCCTTTTTATGGTGTTTTGGCGCGCTCGTGCTGGCCAGCTTTGCGCTGAGTGCTATTAATTTAATAGTCGCGTGCAATTTTGCAGTCGCGGCGCTGCTGGTCATGATGCGGTTCTTCAGACGCCGCTTGCAGGGGTTTACCGGCGACTGCCTGGGGGCGACCCAGCAGGTCTGCGAAATCGCGTTTTACCTCGGGCTGGCGGTTAGCGTCTGATCGCCAGGCATGAAACTCTGGCTTGTCCGTCATGCCCAGCCACTGATTGACGCCGGCCTCTGCTACGGGCGGCTTGACATGGCGGCGGATGCCGATGCCACCGCCGAATGCGCCGTCCGGCTGGCCACACAACTTCCGGCCGGGCTGCGCGTGGTCAGCTCGCCGCTACAAAGATGTGAGCAGCTGGCGAACGCCCTGCATGCGCTAAGGCCTGATTTGGCTTATAAAACCGATGCACGGCTGCAGGAAATGGATTTTGGCCGGTGGGAAGGCTGCGCCTGGCAAGCAATTCCCCGCGCTGAACTTGAGGCCTGGACTGGCGACTTTGCGCATTACCAAGCGGGGCATGACGGCGAAAGCGTGACGGCGTTCATGGCGCGCGTCGGCGCGGCGTTTGATGGCTTGAAGTTGCTGTCGCAAACCCCTGCGGCGGCTCAAGGAACGATGGCGCAAGAAAGCGGCGTGCTGTGGATTACCCATGCCGGCGTCATCCGCGCGGTGGAACTGCTGGCCAAGGGCGTGCGCCACATCGCGCGCGCCGACCAGTGGCCCGTGGAAGCGCCGAAATATGGACAATGGCGAACACTGGCGCTGCAGTCCGGCCAGAAGCTGCCCCGTCCTTGAAGGCCGGTGGCGCTGCGCATAACCGACCTGCCGAATCACACGGCTAGATAACGCAAAAAAGGCGAATCCATGTCAGCAAATCTAGACGGTCAGCTTGTGGTGGCGATTTCTTCGCGCGCCCTGTTTGACCTTGAAGAAGAAAACCAGGTGTTTGAAACCGGCTCAGCCGCCAACGCCAGCCTGGCACTGCCACCGGACCTGCCGCCCGGCGTGAAGAAAGACGCGGCGTACAGGCAACTGCAACTGGAGCGGCTCGATGTGCCGGCCAAGCCGGGCGTGGCGTTTTCGCTGGTCAAAAAGCTGCTCGCCTTTAACGACGCGCCTGAAAATGCGGGGGAAAGCGCCAGCCCCGCAGCGCCCAAGCAACGCGTTGAAGTCGTCATTTTGTCGCGCAATGACCCGGTGTCGGGCATGCGGGTGTTTCGCTCGGCGCAGCATTACGGCCTGAACATCCAGCGCGGCACCTTCAACCGGGGCGCGCCGCCGTGGCGCTACCTCAAGCCGCTGCACGCCAACCTGTTTTTATCCACCCACCTGAGCGATGTGCGCGCCGCGCTGGAAGCCGGCGTGCCGGCCGCGCAGGTGTACCCGCAGTCGGCCCGCGCCAGCGACGCGCATCCGAACGAAGTGCGGATTGCCTTTGACGGCGATGCGGTGCTGTTCTCGGACGAGGCCGAAATGGTTTACCAGGCGCAGGGCCTGTCGGCCTTTCAGGCGCATGAGCGCGCCAAGGCGGCGCAGTCGCTGCTGCCTGGGCCTTTCAAGCCGCTGCTGGAGGCTTTGCAGCGGCTGCAACAGGCCGGCACTTCGCACATGCGCATTCGCACCGCGCTGGTGACGGCGCGCAGCGCACCGGCGCATGAGCGTGCCATCCGCACGCTGATGAACTGGAACATTGAGGTCGATGAAGCGATGTTTCTCGGCGGCCTGGAGAAAGGCCCGTTCCTGCGCGAATTCGAGCCCGATTTTTTCTTTGACGACCAGACCGGCCATGTCAACTCGGCGGCGCAGCATGTGCCTTCGGGCCATGTGGCCAGCGGCATTTCCAACCCCTCATTGCAAAAAAGCTAGGCGTTTAAAACCGCTGACGTCCTGAACTGTATTTTTGAAGAGAGCGCTCAATGAATCTGCTTTCCCGCATGGCCCAGAAATTTCGCGACTTCCGGCATTTCACCCGCCGCGTCTGGGCGCTGTCGGCACCCTACTTCCGCTCCGAAGACAAATGGAAGGCGCGCGGCCTGCTGGCGGCCATCGTGCTGCTGAACCTGGGCGCGGTCTACATGCTGGTGCTGCTCAACGAGTGGAACCGGGTGTTCTACGATGCGCTGCAAAACAAGGACGCGGCAGTGTTCTGGACCCAGCTCGGGCGCTTCACCTACCTGGCGTTTGCCTTCATCATCATCGCTGTCTACCGCTTCTACCTGACGCAGCTGCTGGAGGTGCGCTGGCGCGCGTGGATGACGGCGCATTACCTGCAGCGCTGGCTCAGCGACCATGCGTTCTACAAGATGGAGCTGGCGCGTTTTTCCGGCAGTGACAACTCGCACGGCACGGCGGACAACCCCGACCAGCGGATTCAGGAAGACATCAACCTGTTCACCACCTACAGCATCTCGCTGAGCATGGGGCTGCTGAACGCGGTGGTCACGCTGGTGAGTTTTGTCGGCATTTTGTGGACGCTGTCGGGCGCGTTTGCGTTTAACTTCAACGGCGCCAGCTACTCCATTCCGGGCTTCATGGTGTGGATGGCGGTGCTGTACTGCGTGGTCGGCAGCGTCATCACCCACTACATCGGTCGGCCGCAGATCAAGCTCAACTTCCAGCAACAGCGCGTCGAGGCCGACTTCCGGCACCACATGGTGCGGGTGCGTGAATACAGCGAATCCATCGCGCTGGACAAGGGCGAAGCAGTGGAGCGCGCGCAGCTCGACACGCGTTTTGCCGCCGTGCTGGCCAACTACCTCAAGCTGATCAAAAAGCAAAAAAACCTGGTCTGGTTCACCAACTTTTTCGGCCAGGCGGCGGTGGTGTTTCCGTTCATCGTGGCCGCGCCGCGCTTTTTCAGCGGTGCCATCCAGCTGGGCGAGCTGATCCAGATTTCGTCGGCCTTTGGCCGCGTGCAGGATTCACTGAGCTGGCTGGTCGACAACTACAGCAGCCTGGCCGCCTGGCGCGCCACGACCGACCGGCTGACCAGCTTTGAAGACAATATAAGGGCGGTAGCGCAACAGGGACGGGCGCAAGCAGCTATTAATTCAGTAGCAAACGAAGCGCAACCGCTGGCCGCCGACACGCTGGCTGTGCGCGACCTGACCTTGACGTTGCCCACCGGCGCAACGCTGCTCAGCGGCGCAACGCTGCAGGCCGGGCCGGGCGAAAGCATCTTGCTCAAAGGCCCGTCGGGCAGCGGCAAATCGACGCTGTTCCGGGCGCTGGCGGGCATCTGGCCGTTCTTCACGGGTCAGACGCATTTGCCAGCCGACGCCATGTTCATTCCGCAACGCCCCTACTTTCCTGATGGCAGCCTGCGCAATGCGCTGGCCTATCCGCAGCCCGCCGCACAGTATGACGACGCCGCCCTGAAGCAGGCGCTGATTGATGCGCTGCTGCCGCAACTGACCGGCCGGCTCGACGACGAGGACGCCTGGAGCCAGAAGCTGTCAGGCGGCGAGCAGCAGCGACTGGCCGTTGCCCGCGTGTTGCTGAAAAAACCGCGCTGGATTTTTGCCGACGAAGCCACCAGCGCACTCGACGAAAGCGCCGAAAAAACCATCTACCAAAAGCTGCTGGCCAGCGTCAGCGCCACCCACGGCAGCCTGGTGTCGATTGCCCACCGCCCGACCGTAGCGGCGTTTCATGGCAAGTTATGGGAACTGGAAAAACTGCCCGAAGGCGCGCCAGCCCTGTACCGGGTGCGTGAAACCCCTCACGCGGTGCTGCCCGAAAAGGCTTGAAAATCTCAGGCCATGCCTGAAGAAGCCACGCCGCCTGCCGAAACCCCGTCCCTGTCGCCCTGGGGCCCGATCAAGCGCCCGGTGTTTCGCATGCTCTGGACGGTCTGGCTGACGGCCAACATCTGCATGTGGATGAACGACGTGGCGGCCGCGTGGATGATGACGTCGATGACCAGCACGCCGCTCTGGGTGGCGCTGGTGCAGTCGGCGTCCACGCTGCCGGTGTTTTTGCTGGGCCTGCCCAGCGGCGCGCTGGCCGACATTCTGGACCGGCGGCGCTACTTCATCATGACGCAGTTCTGGGTGGCCGGCGTGGCCACGCTGCTGTGCATTGCGGTGATTTCAGGCGTCATGACGCCGGCGCTGCTGCTGGCGCTGACCTTTGCCAATGGTGTGGGCCTGGCAATGCGCTGGCCGGTGTTTTCGGCCATCGTGCCCGAGCTGGTGCCGCGCAGCCAGTTGCCGGCGGCGCTGGCGCTGAACGGCATTTCGATGAACGCGTCGCGCATCGTCGGGCCGCTGGTGGCCGGTGCGCTGATTGCCAGCGCCGGCACCGAATATGTGTTCGTGCTGAACGCCCTGCTGTCGATCATTTCGGGTTTTGTCATCATGCGCTGGCGGCGTGAGCATGTGCCCAGCCCGCTAGAGCCTGTTAACGCTATCTCAAGGCCTCTGCGATGAGTGCAACCGTAATAAAGGCAGCGAACATCACATCGGTTTTGTCATAGCGCGTGAACACGCGG
>NZ_JAXCHR010000012.1:0-112576 GCF_035984465.1 Polaromonas sp. CG_9.5 | reverse complement strand
TCCGGGTTAAGTGCACACCATCGTGGTGGGCAACTCCCCGGATACTGCCCGGCTCATCAACCCGGCGCAAGAATGGTGTTCGTCGGACGGTTACCCTGTTTCAGCTGGCCGCGCGTGTCCAGCACATCCCAGGTGAACGCCATGACACGGGAGTAATCCGCATCATCGGCTGGCATCATGAAGCCAAGTTTGTTTTTGGGCGTCAGCGGCATATCGATGTAAGCGGCATAGAGGCGTGGATCTGCCTTGCTGTAGTGCAGTGCTTCATAGGTTTCGGTGATCATCACGTCGCCTTTTCCTTCGGCAATCAATCCGGGAATTTCCGCATTCTTGTCATGCGTGCTGACCTGGGCCGACTTCAGCTTGTCCAGCACATAGGCCTCGTTGGTGCCGCCCGGATTCTTGATGACGCGAACCCCCGGTTTGTTCAGGTCTTCAGGGCTCATGTATTTTGCTTTGTCAGCCGCCCGCACCAGCGCAACCTTGCCGAAGGGCGCGTAGCCTGGCAGCATCTCGACGTAGCGGATTCGCCCGATATTGCGGGTAATGCCGCCGACTGCCACATCAAACTTGTCCGCCTGAAGATCTTTCATCAGGTTGGGCCATGAGGTCTGTACATATTCGACTTTGACGCCCATTTCCTTGGCCATCAGTTCAATGACGTCGATGTCATGGCCGGCAAAGCCTGCATCGCTCTTGATGGCGAACGGTCGATAGTCGCCCGGCGTGCCCACGCGGATGACCTTGCTTTCCATGATTTTGTCGAGGCGTGGCCCGGCGTGCGCAAACTCCGTGAGCGACAGACTGGCCGCAACAGCCGCAGCCGCCAGGAAAAGCACTTTTCTTGTCATCATTTCAAGATACTCCAGAGTTGATCAGGTAGGGGATTGGCTTTCCCTTGCTCAGGCTGCGCGTTTAGGTAAAAACTGCCAGCAAATTGAGTGGGCATGTGATCGTAGCGGCATTGGCGTCAGTCGCCATCAGTTGCCGCATGCGTTTACCCGCTTTGTGTGGCATTGGCCGTGAACTGCTTGCGTGTCGTGTAATAGGCAGCTTGATGAAGTGAAACTGCGAGTACGGTGTTCATCAGCTTTGCTGGTTTCAAGGTGGTTGTCGTCTTCAAGCGAAGTTGCACCAAAGCAGTGTTAAAAAGCGGATGGCTTTTGACGCGAAAACCCCCACTGCTAAAATTAGCACCATCCCCCCGCACTGTTTCCCACCCATGCACCCCATTTTTCCTCACCCTGGAGCAGGCTCCATGCACCGCTTGCCTGTGGTGAGGCGCGCCGTTGCGTGCGAGATCTGGCCGTACAAGCCGGTCGCACATTCCTCCGCCCGGCGATAACCTTTTCTCTTTTTTGCGCAAACCATCCATCGCCGGGCACCCGCTCAGCGCGATAGCGGCCGTCTGCTGATGTCAGAGCCGGCCGCACCCGATGGAGATGCGTCATGTATCCAGATAACGACGGCAAACGCTTGCCTGTCTGCCGAAGTGCTTTTCATTCGACGGCCCGCGCGCCATGCGCCGCCACTGCCTTAAACGCTCGCGCCAAGCCTGATCCCGTTCAGCACGCATGCGCCGTGTGCTTCATGACTGAGCGGGATTGACCACCATGGAATTCACCAAAAATTTTCTCCGTGCCAAGAGCCCGTGCGCCGATGGCTTTCGCTGGTTTGTGCGCAATGTGGAAGACGGCAGCGGCTACCAGGCCGCGCTGGACACGCTGGTCAGTGCCGGGCGTGTCGATGATGCCTGCTGGCTGTTGACGCAGTTTGGCCCGACCAACGAAGTGTTGCGCGTTGACTCACTCGGGGCCGAGGCGATTGTCTTTGCGGGCAGCGTGGAGGTTAAAGGCGGCATCGATGTCGACACCGTGATTCAGGCCGGGCGCTCCATCCGGGCCGGTGGCGGCTTGCGCGCCGGTCGCGCCATCGTGGCAGGCGAAGACATCCGGGTGGCTGGCAGCATCCACAGCGGCGGCACGCTCCGGGCGGGCGGCGGCATCCGCGCCGATTGGGGCATCGAGGTCCAGCAAGCGCTGGTTTGCGGGGGCGACATGCGCGCTGCCTGGGACGTGATCTGCCACGGCAAGTTGTCCTTGCAGGGCAATGCGTTTGTCGGGCAAGACCTGATCGTTCACGGGCTGCTCGAATGTGGCAAGGGGCTGAATGCGGGCGGTGCCATCGTCTGCGCTGACAGCATCCGCGCCGGGCAGGGCATGCTGGCCGGCGGGGCCGTCAGTGGCGGCATGCATCTGGAAGCCGGCTGGGGCATCAAGTCCGGCGAATCCATTCAGGCCAATGGCTCCATCAAGGCTGGCGAGAGTTTGTCTGCGGGCGATGAAATTCGCGCAGGCGCTGGCTATGGCGTGTACGCCGGCCTGAACGTCCAGCAGGACGCCTGGGAATCGAGCGCGCAGGTCAGTGCGCAGAACAAGCCCAAAGGCCTGATGAGCGGCTGCTGGGCGGGGCCAAGGGTGGTATGAAGCCGATTTGGAAAAAGGATCAGCGGGCGTTGGATTTTTCCGGTTTACGGGGTATTGCCCTACCGATTTGCACAGGTGGCACACGCACAATCGAGCCCATGAACACTCGACTCCTTGACACGCTGCGACGCAAAAACAAACAGATTGCAGGCGCAGTTGAACTGGCTTTGCGCACCATAATGCCCTCCGCAGCGAGGCCGTCCGGCGGTCTTTCAAGGCGGTCTGCGGTGCTGGCTCTGGGCGCTTTTCTGGGCTGGAGCCTGAGCGCCGGGGTGTCGGCTGAAACCTTGCTGCCCGAGGGTGCAGCACCTGCCAGCCCGGCGCCGCTGGCCGCCGAGTTTGCACAGCAGGTGGCTTCGCGCCTGCTGATCCCCGAAGACGAGCAGCTGGCGTATGCCGCGCGCCTGCAGGACGCGCTGGCTGCTGCGCAAGTGACGCTGGCCGCGCCGCAATTCATCGTGCTGGTCGACCGCAGCCCGAACGTGCAGGCGGCGCTGCTGTATTGGGGGTCGGAGCGTGGCTGGCAATTTGTCGGGGCCTCGCCGGTATCGACCGGCCTGCCGGGCCGCTACGAGCATTTTTTGACGCCGCTCGGTGTGTTCGATCATTCGCTGGCGAACCCGGACTTTCGCGCCGAGGGCACGAAAAACAAGCTGGGCTTTCGGGGCTACGGCGTCAAAGGCCGGCGGGTTTATGACTTTGGCTGGATCGAGTCGCCACGCGGCTGGGGCGACGGGTCAATGGGCAAGCTGCGGCTGCAAATGCATTCGACCGACCCGGTGCTGGCGGAACCGCGCCTGGGCACGGCGCAGTCCGAAGGCTGTGTGCGCATTCCGGCAACGCTCAATGACTTCATCGACCGCCACGGCTTGATTGATGAAGACTACGACCGTGCGCTGGCGGAGGGTGACAAGCTGTGGGTGCTGCGCAAAGACCGCACGCCCGTGTCGTCGCCGGGGCGCTATCTGGTCGTGGTGGACACCCAACGCGAGGCGCGGCCAGACTGGTCGCCCTTGCCGGTGACACGCAAACCCGCCGCCAAATCAAAACCCAAGCCAGCGGCCAAATCAGCGGCCAAACCTGCAACGCCCTGACACCGGTTGGGGCAAATGGCTTGTGCTGGCGGCGCGGGCGCGGGTCAACAGCGCGGTTGCCTTCGCGCGCCAGCAGGCCGTGCCCGCCAGAATCACGCCTAATTCACTGTTTATGCATAAAAACTGGCTGTGGCGCACGTCCTGTATGCGCAGGCAGCTATTTATTTTATAGCGTAGGGCAGAGGGATTGGGGAGGTATTCAGACCCAGCGTTTTTCAGAAATTAGGCGTCGCGACGCACGCGATGGCAGCTAATGAACCGGGTGGCGGGTTGCTGCAGCCGCGCTGCAAAGACGACACGCCACTGAGCGCGCAGGTTCAGCCCAATACCGTTTTCGCACCTTCAAACCGCGCTGCATAGTATTTGCTGTCCAGCCGGTCGGTTCTGACGCCGGTGCGCGGGTTGCTGGCATGCACGAAGCGCCCGTCGCCCACATAAATGCCGACATGCGAGAACGAATAACCCAGCGTATTGAAAAACACCAGATCGCCTGGCATCAGGTCGGCCGGGTTGATGGGGCGGGCGGCCTTGGCCATGGACGCAGCACTTCCGCGCAGCGCAATACCGGCGGCCTGAAGGTAGACATGGGAAACCAGTCCGGAGCAGTCGAACCCTGTGGCCGCGCCGCGCCCGCCTGAAACATAAGGCATGTCCAGCAGCGACAGCGCAAACACCGCGATTTCGCCCCCGGTGCGCGAAGCATTCGGGGAGCGCGCCACATGGGCGGGCCGGGTCGCACAGCCGGCAAACGCCAGCAGCGTCATGCAGCCCAGCCACTGGCCGCAGCGCCTGCGGGAATACGTCTGAGGGTTCATTTGATCTCCGCCAAAAACACAGTCAACCGAGTTGGGTTGCCTGCAACGCCTCGAGGCGTGCAAGCCGGCCTGACATGCTACCGCAGACGGATGCCGGTAAAAAGACCTTGATGGCCATTAGCATGAAGGCCGCCGTACACTCGCCGAATGCTTGATTTTCTGATGCAGTCCCCCGAGACTGATGACGCCCTTCGCCGACCCTGCATGGATGTGGCCGTGGTCATGCGACGCGAGCGCATCGACAACGTCTGGCAGCCGTGGCGCTGGATGCTGGCCGATGTGGTGCCGCATGAGGTCAGCTTTGGCAAACAACCGCGCCTACTGCTGAAGGACGAGCGCGAGGAGCGCTGGCTGCATCCCGGCTTCCGGGTGGAGTTGCACCGGGGCGATGCCGAAGGCTACTACCTCAATGTCACCACGCCCCAGCCGTGTTTCTGGGTCGTCTGGCGCATGGAAGAAGAAGCGGCGCTGGCCGAAGAGCCGGTTGCCGTGCCGCAGATCGTCACCTTGAGCTACCACGATGCAGGCCGCTGGCTCGATGCCCAGGAAACTGTGGAACAAGTGCCGGCCCCGCCCGACGTGGTGCAGTGGATGCAGCATTTTGTCGATGAACACCATGTGCTGGAGGCCAAGCGCCGCCAGCGCCCGCAAAGCTTCAAGCCGCTGGTCGACCGCTTTGGCAGCCCGGCCCGCGTGAGCACTGAAAAGAAGTTTGGCGGTGGAGGTGGCCGTGGCTGAAGCGCCCTCTGGATTCCTGGGCCGCTGGTCGCAGCGCAAGACCGACGCGCTGCAGGGCAAGCCGCTGGCCGAGCCTGCCGCACCGGTGAAAGCCGCGCCAGCGATCGCCCCTGTTGCTTTCCCTACAGCGCTTGTAACTGGTACGGACCAGGCCTCCGCGGCTGCGACGCCGCCCGCAGAAGCGTCCGAAAAGCTGCTGTCGCTGGACGATGTGAAGGCACTCACCCAGGATTCCGACTTCCAGCCCTTCATGGCCCGAAATGTCGGTGCCGACGTGCGCAATGCCGCCATGAAAAAACTTTTCACCGACCCGCACTACAACGTGATGGACGGTCTCGACATCTATATTGGCGACTACTCCATCCCCGACCCGATTCCGGACTCCATGCTGCGACAGATGGTTGGCGCCAAGCTATTGAAAATTTTTAACGAAGATGATGAAAATAATGATAACGGCCAAGAAACCGCTGAAGTGCAATTTCCTGTAGATTCGTCACCTCCGGATGAGCTGAATAACCCTACGCCTGAAATCGTGGCACAGTCCGCAAATTCCCCAGATTCCGCAGATATCCACGGTCCGACAACCCCAATCGCTGAACTCCCCAGCCAGCCCGAGCCTTTCGAGGACCACGGCGCCAGCCAACCCGACGACCATGCCCACTCTCATCTGCGACTGCAACCAGACCATGCCCCTTCAGCCCCTGGCGCTGGGCTCGGCACTTGATGAAAACCTGACGCTGCATTCGACGCTGTGCCGGCGCGAAGCAGGCGCCTTCCAGAAGGCTGTCCAGTCCGGTGACGACGTCATCGTCGCCTGCACCCAGGAAACCCGGCTGTTCGCCGAACTCGCGCAGCAGACAGAAGGCGCCACATCCGTCATCAAGTTTGTCAACATCCGGGAAACCGGTGGTTGGAGCAAGGACGCCGGGCAGGCCAGCGCCAAGATTGCCGCCTTGCTGGCGCTTGCCCATCTGCCTGATGCCGAACCGGTGCCGACGGTGACCTACAAGAGCGCCGGCCGCCTGCTCATCATCGGCCCACTCGATGCGGCCGAGCGCGCCGCCGAACTGGTCTCGGATGCGCTCGACGTCACGCTGTTCAGCCTGGGCGCAGGCAGCAAAGGCGGCCTGCAAGAGCGGCGCTATCCAGTGCTGGCCGGGCAGATCGGGCAACTGACCGGCTGGCTGGGCGCCTTCGAGCTGAACTGGACACGCAGCAACCCGATTGACCTGGACCTGTGCACCCGCTGCAACGCCTGCCTGTCGGCCTGCCCGGAAGGCGCCATCGGCTTTGACTACCAGAT
Source organism: Polaromonas sp. CG_9.5 (assembly GCF_035984465.1). NCBI lineage: Bacteria > Pseudomonadati > Pseudomonadota > Betaproteobacteria > Burkholderiales > Comamonadaceae > Polaromonas > Polaromonas sp. CG_9.5. The sequence goes on along the minus strand of NZ_JAXCHR010000012.1, from coordinate 106,140 downwards.
TGACATGAACCTGTGCCAGTCGCACCGGGCCTGCGTGAAGGTTTGCGGCGTCGCCGGCGCCATCGATTTCAGCCGCGAGCCTGAGGCACTGAGCGAAAAATTCGACCTGGTGCTCGACCTGCGCGCCACACCGGCCTTTACCCAGCATGCACTGCCGCAAGGCTATTTCCGCTGGGATGGCCAGGACAGCCGCACGCTGCTGCAACTGCGTTCGCTGGTGGGCGAATTTGAAAAGCCCAAGTTCTTCAATTACAAGCAAAAGCTGTGCGCCCACAGCCGCAACAACACCGTGGGCTGCAGCGCCTGCATCGACGTGTGTTCGGCCTCGGCCATCAGCAGCGAAAAAAATCGCCAGCAGATCAAGGTGAACCCCAACCTGTGCGTCGGCTGCGGCGCCTGCACCACCGTCTGCCCGACCGGCGCCATTTCCTATGCCTACCCGCGCCCTGCCGAGCAGGGCACAAAAATCAAGACGCTGCTGACCACTTACGCCAAAGCTGGCGGCAAGCACGCCGCGCTGCTGTTGCACAGCCAGGAGGCCGGCACGCGTCTGCTCGGCGATTTGGGCCGCAGGGCCCGGCTCGACCCGGCGATTCGCGGCGTGCCGGCGCGCGTGATGCCGCTGGGGCTGTTTCACACCGCCTCAACCGGCCTGGAGCTGTGGCTTTCCAGCGTGGCATATGGCGCGTCGCAGGTGTGGGTGCTGATGACGGGCGAGGAAGCGCCGCAGTACCGTGAAGCCGTGCGCGCGCAGATGGACGTGGCGCAGGCCATCCTCACCGGACTCGGTTTTTCGGGCGAGCATTTCCGCTTGCTGGAGGCCAAAGATGCGCGCGATCTGGCGGCGCTTGATGTCCAGTTGCAGGCCATGCCCGCGCAGGGCGTTGCCCAGCCTGCCGGTTTTGCCGTGCAGGCCGACAAGCGCGCCACGCTGGAGCTGGCGCTGGACCATTTGATGGCGCAGGCGCCGGCCACGATGGTCACAGCGGTCAAGCTGCTCAAGGTTGAAGTGATTGCGCTGCCGGCCGCATCGCCGCTGGGCGCGCTGGCCATCAACAAAGACGCCTGCACCCTGTGCCTGAGCTGTGTCAGCGCTTGCCCGGCCAGCGCCCTGCAGGACAACGCCGAACGCCCGCAGCTCCGGTTCATTGAAAAGAACTGCGTGCAGTGCGGCCTGTGCGTCACGACCTGCCCGGAAAATGCGCTAGCGCTGGTGCCCCAGCTCAGGCTCACTGCGCAGCGCAAGGAATCCGTGGTCATCAACGAGATGCAGCCCTATGCCTGCATCCGCTGCAGCAAGCCGTTCGGCACGCTCAAGGCGATTGAGTCCATGCTGGGCAAACTGGCCGGCCATGCCATGTTCCAGGGTGCGGCGGCAAACCGCTTAAAGATGTGCAGCGACTGCCGCGTGATCGACATTTACTCGGCCGACAACGAAGTCAAGATTTCCGACATTCGTTAACTTCAGTTCACACCAGCCAACTCCAGCCCACAGGCAACGATCCATGCAAGCCCAACTCACCGCTGCCTCCCTCGACGAAGAAACCGCGCGTGCCGAGGTCTACGGACTGCTCGCCGCATTGCTCTATGCGGCGCCCACTTCTGACCTGTACGACAGGCTGCGCGTGGCCGTGACTGAAGCCCCGGCCGCCGGCGCGCTGCTTGAAAGCCCCTGGGGCGAACTGATTGCCGTTGCACGTGAACAGTCGCTGGCCGACACCCGCCGTGAATACGACGCCCTGTTCGGCGGCGTGGGCAAGCCCGAGGTCTATCTTTTCGGCTCCCACTACCTCAGCGGCTTCTTGAATGAAAAACCGCTGGCAGCGCTGCGCACCGACCTGGCGGACCTTGGCCTGGCGCGCGACGGCGACATGTCCGAGACCGAAGACCATGCTGCGTACCTGTGCGAAGTCATGCGTTACCTGATCGCTGGCGACGATGTCGAAGTGGCCAATCTGACGCGCCAGCGGGCGTTTTTTACGCGCCATGTGCAGCCCTGGTTTTTCATGATGTGCGAGGCGGTCATGCTGCATCCTAAGGCGCGTTTCTACCGTACGCTTTGCGGCTTTACGCAAGCCTTTATCAACGTTGAAACGCAGGGTTTTGACATGCTGGACTGAAGCCTTTTACTTGCAGTGCATTGAGTGCCATTTCCACATGATGAATGTTTCCACCAACCGGCGCGTCGTTAAAAAAACGTCAAATTTTTCGTGGTTTTCCCTTAGTTTCAGGGTTGTGTTTACGTGAACCATTGTGGTGCGCCCACGTCTAAAGTAGAGTTATGAAAATAGTCACATACCACCAAAATTTCATGGAGCAAAGCATGCAGGAAAGCCATCCCAAACCCTCACGCAGGGGTTTCTTTTTTGGTGCAGCAGCCACCGGCGCAGCCGCTGCTGCCGTGATGGCGCTGCCGCGAGTGCAGATTGCTGAAGTCGCCATTGCGGCACCCAAGCCGGCGCCTGAAAAAGGCGGCGGCTACAGCGCCTCGGAGCATGTCGAGCGTTATTACAAGACCGCGCGCGTCTGATTCCACTTTCCGAATATTCGTTCTTCAATTCTCATGGAGAGCTTCATGCTGCTCACGAAAAAATCACCCGGCCTTTCTGGCTTGACACCGCACCGTGCGGGTTCACCGCGCTTTGTGCAAAGCCTGACGCGCGGCCTGTCCCACGCTCTGCCCACCATGGACCGACGTTCGTTCTTGCGGCGGTCGGGCCTCGGCGTTGGCGTAGGGCTGGCGGCGACCCAGCTTTCGCTGGTTAAAAAAGCCAGCGCAGCGGCTCCCGGCGAACCGGGCGGCAATTCCAAAATTGAAGTCAAGCGCACTATCTGCTCGCATTGCTCAGTCGGTTGCGCAGTGGATGCCGTCGTTGAAAACGGTGTCTGGGTGCGGCAGGAAGCTGTATTCGATTCGCCCATCAATCTGGGTGCGCACTGCGCCAAGGGTGCCGCGCTGCGCGAGCACGGTCATGGGGAATACCGCCTGCGCTACCCAATGAAGCTGGTCAACGGCAAGTACGAACGCATCAGCTGGGACACGGCCCTCAATGAAATCACTGCACGCATGCTGGCGCTGCGCAAGGAAAGTGGCCCGGACTCCTTGTATGTGATTGGATCTTCCAAGCACAACAATGAGCAGTCGTATTTGCTGCGCAAGTGGATGAGTTTCTGGGGAAGCAATAACTGCGACCATCAAGCCCGCATCTGCCACTCGACCACGGTGGCCGGCGTTGCCAACACCTGGGGCTACGGAGCCATGACCAATTCATACAACGACATGCAAAACAGCAAGTGCGCGTTGTACATTGGCTCGAATGCCGCCGAAGCCCATCCGGTCAGCATGCTGCACATGCTGCATGCCAAGGAAACCGGCTGCAAGATGATCGTGGTCGACCCGCGCTTCACGCGAACGGCGGCCAAAGCTGACGAGTACATCCGCATTCGCTCCGGTTCGGACATTCCTTTCGTGTTCGGCATGCTTCATCACATCTTTAAAAACGGCTGGGAAGACACGAAGTACATCAATGATCGCGTCTATGGAATGGACAAGATCAGGGAAGAAGTGCTGGCCAAGTGGACCCCCGACAAGGTGGAAGAGGCTTGCGGTGTCCCCGAAGCTCAGGTTTTCAAGGCCGCCCAGATGATGGCCATGAACCGGCCCAGTACGGTCGTCTGGTGCATGGGGCAGACACAGCACACCACCGGCAATGCCATCGTTCGCGCATCGTGCATCCTGCAACTGGCGCTTGGCAACGTCGGCAAGTCCGGTGGCGGTACGAATATTTTCCGGGGCCATGACAATGTTCAGGGCGCCACCGATGTCGGACCCAATCCCGACTCGCTGCCCGGTTACTACGGTCTGGCTGAAGGTTCGTGGAAGCATTTCGCCAAGGTGTGGGGTGTGGACTTCGACTGGATCAAGGCCAAGTACGCTTCACCCGCCATGATGGGAAAGCCGGGCATCACCGTGTCCCGCTGGATTGACGGTGTGCTGGAGAAAAACGAATTCATCGACCAGGATTCCAACCTGCGCGGCGTCTTCTACTGGGGCCACGCGCCGAACTCGCAGACTCGCGGCTTGGAGATGAAGCGGGCGATGGACAAGCTCGACCTGCTGGTGGTGGTGGATCCGTACCCGTCGGCCACCGCCGCGATGGCCGCCATGCCGGGCAAGGCCGAAGACCTGAACCCGAACCGCGCCGTCTACCTGCTCCCGGCCGCCACACAGTTTGAAACCAGCGGCTCCTGCACCGCCTCGAACCGCTCGGTGCAGTGGCGCGAGAAGGTCATCGAGCCGTTGTGGGAAAGCCGCAGCGACCACATGATCATGCAGCAGTTCGCCGACCGCTTGGGCTTTGGCAAGGAGTTGTCGAAAAACTTCAAGATGCAGCAAGTCAAGGGCATGGATGAACCCGTGCCCGAGGACATCCTGCGTGAGATCAATAGGTCCTGCTGGACCATCGGCTACACCGGTCAGAGCCCCGAACGCCTGAAGGCGCACATGCGCAGCATGCACCTGTTTGACGTCAAGACGCTCAAGTCCAAGGGCGGCAAGGACAAGCAATCGGGTTATGACACCACGGGTGATTATTTCGGTCTGCCGTGGCCGTGCTGGGGCACGCCAGAGATGAAACATCCCGGCTCACCCAATCTGTACGACACTTCCAAGCATGTCATGGACGGCGGCGGCAACTTCCGCGCCAACTTCGGCGTCGAGCGCGAAGGCAAGACGCTGCTGGCCGAAGACGGCTCGCATTCGCTGGGCGCCGACATCACTACCGGCTACCCCGAATTTGACCATTTGCTGATGAAAAAGCTCGGATGGTGGGCTGAACTGAGCGAGCCTGAAAAAGCGGCGGCAGAAGGCAAGAACTGGAAGACCGACTCGTCGGGTGGCATCATCCGCGTGGTCATGAAAAACCATGGCTGCTATCCCTTTGGCAATGCCAAGGCCCGGGCCGTGGTGTGGAACTTCCCTGATGCGATTCCGCAGCACCGGGAACCGCTTTATGGCACCCGGCCTGACTTGGCGGCCAAGTACCCGACGCATGATGACAAGAAGACCTTCTGGCGCCTGCCGACACTGTACAAAACCCTGCAGGACAAGAACATCGCCGACAAGGTGCATGAGAAATTTCCGCTGATCATGACGTCGGGTCGGCTGGTCGAATACGAAGGCGGCGGCGAGGAAACCCGTTCCAACCCCTGGCTGGCCGAGTTACAGCAGGAAATGTTCATCGAGATCAACCCCAAGGTGGCGGCCGAAAAAGGCATCCGCAATGGTGAACGCGCCTGGGTCAGCACGCCAACCGGTGCACGCCTCAATGTGCAGGCGCTGGTTACTGAGCGCGTCGGTCCTGACACTGTGTTCATGCCCTTCCATTTCTCGGGACGCTGGCAGGGCGCCGACATGCTGGCCTACTACCCCACAGGCGCTGCGCCGGTGGTGCGCGGAGAGGCCATCAACACCGGAACGACCTATGGCTACGACAGTGTGACGATGATGCAGGAAACCAAAACAACCGTTTGCAATGTCGAACGCGCATAAGGAAGAATAAAAATGGCACGTATGAAATTTGTCTGTGACGCGGAGCGCTGCATCGAATGCAACGGCTGCGTTACCGCCTGCAAAAATGAAAACGAAGTTCCGTGGGGCGTAAATCGCCGCCGAGTGGTCACGCTCAATGACGGTGTCCCTGGTGAAAAATCCATTTCTGTCGCCTGCATGCATTGCAGCGACGCACCTTGCATGGCCGTGTGCCCCGTCAACTGCTTTTACCGCACCGATGAAGGCGTGGTGCTGCATGACAAGGACATCTGTATCGGCTGCGGTTACTGCTCGTATGCCTGCCCGTTTGGCGCGCCGCAGTTTCCTTCTACCGGCACCTTCGGTGTGCGCGGCAAGATGGACAAATGCACTTTTTGCGCTGGCGGCCCCGAAGTCAACGGCAGCCAGGCAGAGTTTGAAAAATACGGCCGTAACCGTCTGGCAGAAGGCAAGTTGCCCGCCTGCGCCGAGATGTGCTCGACCAAGGCGCTGCTGGCCGGAGATGGCGATGTGGTGGCGGATATTTTCCGCAACCGTGTCGTGCAGCGCGGCAAAGGTGCCGAAGTCTGGGGCTGGGGCACGGCTTATGGTTCCAAACAGGCGGGCCAGCCACCAGCAGGAGCGAAACCATGAAACGGCTTATTTTGTTGATTCCGGTGTTGGTCGCCTTGGCGGGTTTGTCCGCTTGCGGTGAAAAACCGCAGACTTTGGGCGGTAACAAAGGCCATGTGGCCGCGTTCGATGGCGCGAAAAACCCGTTTGTCGCGCCGGGCTGGAATGCCGGTGACAAGCGCAGCTGGGAGCAGGGGCTGAAAGCCCGCATGCAAAACACCCAGAACGAGTACTCCAAGATAAACTGATCGGAGCCCTTATGAAACATGCGCAATTAGCTCTGTTTTTAGTAGCAATTGGCTTGGCGGGATCAGCGGCTGCGCAGGCCCCGGCAGCTGTCACTTCCGCACCTGCCATAACGGCAGAAGCGCCTGCCGTCGTCCAGCCCGCACCCGGCGCGCCGGCTGCCATGGGCGGCATCCAGGGCCAGAACATTTTTGAAGTCAAGCCTGACGCCAGCGAGCTTCCCGGTTATGCCAGCCAGACCAATGGCGAGCGCGCCAAGGTTCAGCCCGGCAACAACGCCCCCATGTGGCGGCAAGTCGGTGCGGGTGTCACCGGCTACAGCAGCCTGCCCAAAAGCCAGGCACCCGAAGCCGGCAACCTGATCCAGCCGTTTGTGCAATACCCCGGTTCGCGCCTGACCAATGCGGGCGAAGCGTGGCGACAGGTACGCAACAACTGGCTGATTCCTTATGGCGGCGCGCTGCTGGTCATCGTGGTGCTGGCCATTGCGCTGTTTTATTTCAGCAAGGGTTCGATCAAGAACCACACGCCTGACAGCGGAAAAAAGATCGAGCGTTTCACGCCCTTTGAACGCGCAGCGCACTGGTCCAACGCGGTGGCTTTTTCCATTCTGGCTATCTCGGGTCTGGTCATGGCCTTTGGCAAGTTCTTCATGCTGCCGGTCACGGGGGGCACGCTGTATGGCTGGCTGACCTATGTGCTCAAAAACATGCACAACTTTGCCGGCCCCCTTTTTGCCGTGTCGTTGGTGATTGTATTTTTTACATTTTTACGCGACAACTGGCCGCAAAAGGGCGACTTGAACTGGTTGCGAAAAGGTGGCGGCCTGTTTTCAGGTGATGAGCCTGCTTCCAACCGCTTCAATGCAGGCGAGAAAGTTGTTTTCTGGGCCGGCGTGTTTTTCCTGGGTTTGATTGTGGTGTCCTCCGGTTTCGTGCTCGACAAAATAGTGCCCGGCTTGGTGTATGAGCGGGGAACCATGCAAATTGCGCACATGGTGCATGCCGTGGCCACGGTGTTCATGATGGCCATGTTCATGGGGCATATTTATTTGGGCACCATCGGCATGCAGGATGCCTACAAAGCCATGAGAACCGGTTATGTGGACGAAGCCTGGGCCAAAGACCACCACAAATACTGGTATGACGAGGTCAAGGCGGGCCGTATTCCTGCGCAGCGCAGCCAACCCGTGCCACCTGCCAGCCCGGCGGTTCAGGCATAAAGACAAGAGCCAAGGATTGCCATGAAAAAATACCTGATCACCAGCCTGCTGCTGGCTGCCTGTTCGCTAGCAGCGGCCAAGCTCCCTTCGCCCACGCCAGAGGCCAAAACCAAGTCCGACGAAGCCGCCGCCAAGGCCGCATGGGCTGGCAAAGTCGATTCCTATCAGCTGTGTCAGGCGCAAGACCGGGTGGCCGCACGCTATATGACTTCCACCCAGGCGGCTGGCAAGGAAACCAAGCCGGCGACGGCCACGCCGCCCTGTGCAGATCCGGGCACTTTTGCCTATATACCCGCTGAGGCACCCAAGCCTATTGAGGCGTCAGGTGCGCATTCGCCAGCCACCACGGCGGCCAGCCCGCCGAGCAGCACGGTGCCCGATGCCGTTCTCAATCCGGCCAAAAAGCCCTGATTTTTCGTTTCTTTTTTCCCTGAAAGGCCGGGCTGCAAGGTACCGGCCTTTTTTACGGTAATCTTTTTTCCATGACACTTCCCTATCTGACGCAAGCCCGCGCGCCGCTGACCAGCGAAATCGACGCCGTCAACGAATTTGGCGAACGGCAAAAAGTCTCGATTCCCGCCGAACGCGCGCTGACGGTGTATGTCGACAAGCGCGAACTGGTCACATTGATGACGCTGGGCGCAAACCCCGAGCTGCTGGTGCTGGGCTACCTGCGCAACCAGCGCCTTGTGCGTGACGTGGCCGATATCGAGTCGATCACGGTCGATTGGGAAGTGGGTGCCGCCGCCGTCAAGACGCGCCACGGCATCGCCGACATCGAGGAAAAAACCGCGCACCGTGTAGTCACCACTGGCTGCGGGCAGGGCAGCGTGTTTGGCGGACTGATGGACGAGGTCGACCAGATTGCGCTGCCGGCAGACGCGGCCATCACGCAAAGCCAGCTTTACGGGCTGGTCAACACCATCCGGCTCAAGGAAACCACCTACAAGTCGGCCGGCTCGGTGCATGCGTGTGCGCTGTTTTCAACCGCTTCCGGCGAAGCCGACATGCTGCTGTTTGTGGAAGATGTCGGGCGCCATAACGCCATCGACACCATCGCCGGCTGGATGTGGATGAATAGGGCCCCCACGCTTGCCACTGCGTGTGCTGCGCTGCCCCCCGAGGGGGCTGCTGCGCCTGCAGTCCGGCAAAGCCGGTCCTGCGGCCCTGGCTTGGTGGGAGAGTCAACGCTCCACGCCGCCCCTGAAGCTTCGCCGGATGCCGGCCCCGCCTTGCTCCCTCTCCCTCCGGGAGAGGGCCGGGGTGAGGGCGCCCCGGCTTCAAGCACCCAGAACCTGGTTTTCTACACCACCGGCCGTCTGACCAGCGAAATGGTCATCAAGTCGGCGCAGATGGGTGTGCCCGTCGTGGTCTCGCGCAGCGGCATCACGCAAATGGGCCACCAGGTGGCGCAGTTGGTCGGCCTGTGCGCGATTGGCCGGGCCACCAACAAACGGTTTCTTTGCTACACCCACGCCGAGCGCCTGCAACTGGAGCCGGGTCTGGTTGTGATGCCTTCTGCCTTGAACGCCGCTCCTGCCGCTGAAAAAAATCCGGAATAAGGCCAGCACAGGCCTTTACTTGCTATTTTTTCAATAGCTGCTTGCGCACGCACAGCAAGCACCACAGGCACTTTTTGCTTAAAAACAAGCGAAATTCACGACCAGTCGCCGCCGCGTACCCCGTTTGCGCCCACCCCAATAACCCGTCAGCCAGCCCGAATCAACGCTTCGCCGCGCACCGGCTTGTACTTCTGCGCTAAGGTCTTGCCATGAACACACTTTTTCTCACGCTCGGCTGGAAAACCCTGCTGCGCGATTTGCGGGCTGGCGAATTGCGGCTGTTGATGGTGGCTGTGACGCTGGCGGTGGCATCGCTCACGGCGGTTGGTTTTTTTGCTGACCGGCTCAATGGCGGGCTGCAGCGCGATGCGCTTCAGTTGCTGGGCGGCGACGCGGTGGTGCGCAGCGACGGCCAGATTCCGGCCGCTTTTGTCGAAAAAGCGCAGGCGTTGGGCCTGAAAACCGTGTCCACCGTCACCTTTCCGACGATGGCCCGCGCGCGCGACGAAGACGGCGGCGCCAGCAAGCTGGTCGCCTTCAAGGGCGTGCCCGACGGCTACCCGTTGCGCGGCAGCATGACGGTGGCCAACACGCTTGATTCCGCAGGGCAAACCACCCGCGACATTCCCGCGCCCGGCACGGCGTGGGCCGATGCTTCGTTGCTGGACTCGCTGGGCCTCAAACCTGGCCAGCCCTTGCTGATGGGCGACGCCAGTTTCACCATCAGCCGCGTCATCGTGCAGGAGCCGGACCGGGGCGCGGGCTTCATCAGCTTTTCGCCGCGCGTGATGATCAACCAGCTTGACGTGGCGGCCACCGGCCTGATCCAGCCGGCCAGCCGCACCAATTACCGTTTTGCCGTGGCCGGTGATGGCAAAGCCGTCAAGGCCTATGTGCAGTGGGCTGAAGCCGAGCTGAAAAAGCCCGATGCGGCCACCCGCTTGCGTGGCGCGCGGCTGGAATCGCTGGAAAGCGGCAGCCCCGAGATGCGGCAGACGCTGGACCGCGCTGAAAAATTTCTCAACCTCGTGGCCCTGCTGGCGGCGCTGCTGAGTGCCGTCGCCGTGGCCATCGTGGCGCGCAGTTTTGCCGCCAAGCACCTGGACGATTGCGCCATGCTGCGCGTGCTGGGTCAGCCGCAGCGCACGATTGCGCTGGCTTACACCTTTGAGTTTGTGTTGGCCGGGCTGATCGCCAGCGCGCTGGGGGTGGCGCTGGGGTTTGCCGTGCATTACGCGTTTGTGCTGCTGCTGGCGGGGCTGGTTTCCAGCACGCTGCCGGCAGCGACGCTCTGGCCGGTGGCGTTTGGCATGGGCATGGGGCTGACGCTGCTGCTGGCGTTTGGCCTGCCCCCGGTGCTGCAACTGGCGTCGGTGCCGCCTCTGCGGGTGATTCGCCGTGATGTTGGCAACCTCAAGCCGGTCTCGATGCTGGTGTTGGGCGTGGGCATTCTGGGGTTTGTGGCCTTGCTGCTGGCCGCCAGCAGTGACTTGAAGCTGGGCTTGATTGCCGTCGGTGGATTTGCCGGCGCGGTGGTGGTGTTTGCCGCTGCCAGTTATGCCGCTGTCAGGCTGCTGCGCGCCAGTGTCAGCGAAACCACGGCACCGCGCTGGCTGGTGCTGGCGACGCGCCAACTGTCGGCACGCCCGGCCTATGCCGTGGTGCAAACCAGCGCGCTGGCCGTTGGCCTGCTGGCGCTGATGCTGCTGGTGCTGCTGCGCACCGACCTGATCAGTAGCTGGCGTCAGGCTACGCCGGCCGATGCGCCCAACCGTTTCGTCATCAACGTGCAGCCCGACCAGGGTAACGCGTTCCAGCAGGCGCTGCGCGACGGCGGCGTGAAAAAGTTCGACTGGTATCCGATGATTCGGGGCCGGCTGGTGGCCATCAACGGCAAGGACATCACCCCTGACAATTTCGAGGATGACCGCGCCAAGCGGCTGGTCGACCGCGAGTTCAACCTGTCCAACAGCGCCGAAAAGCCCGGTCACAACGAAATTATTGCGGGCCGCTGGACCGCCAATGAAGCGAACGCCCTCAGCGTTGAAGAAGGGCTGGCCAAAACGCTGGGGTTGAAACTCGGCGACAGCCTGCGCTTTGACATTGCGGGCCAGACCAGCGAGGCCAAAATCACCAGCCTGCGCAAGGTCGACTGGGGCTCGATGCATGTCAATTTCTTTGTCATGTACCCGGTGGCCCAGTTGCCTGCCGAAGTGCCGGTCACCTTCATCAGCGCCTATCGCGCGCCCGAAGCGGCCGCCCCGGTGGCGGGGCAAGCCCGTGCGCTCAGCTTTGACAATGCGCTGGTCAAGGCGTTTCCCAACATCACCAATGTCGACATGAGCGCCACGCTGGCGCAAGTGCAGCGGGTGCTCGACCAGGTGATTCGCGCGGTTGAATTTTTGTTTGGCTTTACGCTGGCGGCGGGGTTGGTGGTGCTGTTTGCCGCCATCACCGCCACCCGCGAGGAACGCGCTAGAGAGTTCGCCATCATGCGCGCCGTCGGTGCGCGTGCGTCGCTGCTGCGGCAGGTGCAGCGCGCGGAATTGGCGGGCGTCGGCTTGCTGGCCGGTTTTCTGGCGTCGGTGGTGGCGCTGGCGGTGGGATGGGGTCTGGCGCGCTATGTGTTTGACTTCAACTGGACCGGTTCCTGGACGGTGCCCTTGTTTGGCAGCCTGGCCGGTGCGGTGCTGGCGCTGTCGGCGGGCTGGTGGGGGCTGCGTGCCGTGCTCAACACGCCAGTGGTTGAAACGCTGCGTAAATCACAATAAGACTTCTGAATTCACAGCATGCCCGCAGAAGAACAACCCGCCAAAGCGCCGCCTTTTGAAACCCCGTTCGCCTGGATAGGCGGCGAAGCACGCGTCAAGGCGCTGGTTGAACGCTTTTATGACCTGATGGAGCTGGAGCCAGGCTACGCCGTCTTGCGCGCCGCCCACGGCAATACGCTCGACAACGCGCGCGAGCGGCTGTTCTGGTTTTTGTGCGGCTGGCTGGGCGGGCCGCAGCATTACACCGACCGCTTCGGCCATCCGCGCCTGAAAATGCGCCACATGCCGCAAAACACCGGCGGCGGCAGCATCGGCATTGCAGAGCGCGACCAGTGGCTGGCCTGCATGGATCAGGCCATGAGGGAGACTGGCGTGGATGAGGACTTGCGCACGCGCCTGAATGCTTCGTTTTTCCAGACCGCCGACTGGATGCGCAACCGGGGCGAATAAGCGCGGTCGCATTTCAGATGCCTGCGCACTATAAAAACAATAGCTGCTTGCGCCCGCCGGTGCTGCGCAAGGATGCTATTTGATCGAAAATTTAATTAAAAACGGCCCCAAAAACCATGCAAGTGGTGTCAATGCGACGGCATTTGCGGGCTGGGTCTGCTTTGTACGGGTTATCTGCCGTAGATTTTTGAAGAAACAGGTGCTTTGCGCAGGCTGCACGGGCGCTGCCAGCTATTAAATAAAGAGTAACGCGCGGCGGCGTCAAGCCGGAAAAATGCTACGCCAGCAGCACCACCAACGCTCCGGCACCGCCCTCGGCGGGGCGGGCCTGCACGAAGGCCAGCACTTCCTGCTTCTGGATCAGCCAGCTTTGCACCCGGCCCTTGAGCACCGGCGTCTTGCCCGGCGAACCCAGCCCCTTGCCATGCACCACGCGCACGCAGCGCACGCCGGCCTTGTTGGCTTCGCGGATGAAAGCGCCCAGCGCATCGCGTGCGTCTTCACGCCGAAAACCGTGCAGGTCGAGCTGGCGCTGAATGCTCCAGCTGCCCTGGCGCAGCTTGCGCACCACGTCCGGGCCCATGCCGGGGCGGCGAAAGCTCAGGGTTTCGTCGGTGTGCAGCAGGGTTTCCACATCAAACTCGTCTGACAGGGCCTCGCGCATCACCGAGGCTTCGTCCAGTCGCTGCTGCTCGGCAATGGGTGGCGGTTTGGCGCGCAGCACACTGGCTTTCTGGCCGGGCCGGTGCTGCGGTGCCAACGCCATCACGCGCCCGACCGCGCGCGAAAACAACTCTTTTTCAGCCTTGATGCGTGCGGCGATGGCGGCCAGCGCGGCCAGTCGTTCTGCTTCTTGCCGGGCGCGCGCCTCCAGCTCACGCCGCACCAGCTTGAGGTCTTTAAAGTCCCGGATCAGCAAACCCTTGGGCTGCGGGGAGGAGGGCGAATGCATGGTGGAGAGGATCGCAGGAGGGACAAAATGCCACGATGCTAAAGCAGTCCCAGCTCGGCCATGGAAACTGCCTGCGAAGCCGTCACCACAAAATGGTCAAGCACCCGCACATCAACCAGCGCCAGGGCGGTCTTGAGGGTTTGCGTGAGCATCTCGTCGGCGCGCGATGGCTGGGCCGCGCCGCTCGGGTGGTTGTGCGCCAGCACCACGCTGGCAGCATTGAGCGCCAGCGCGCGGATCACCACCTCGCGCGGGTAGACGCTGGTTTGCGTCAGCGTGCCGCGAAACATCTCTTCCAGCGCAATCAGCCGGTGCTGGCTGTCCAGAAACAGCACCGCGAAAATCTCGTGCGGCCGGCTGCCCAGCTGCAGCTGCAGGTAGTCGCGCACCGCTTGCGGCGTGTCAAACAGCGTCTTTTCCTTCAATTCGGCGGCCAGTGCGCGGCGCGCCAGTTCCAGCACGGCGACGATTTCAGCGCGTTTGGCCGGCCCCAGCCCCTTGATGGATTTGAGCGATTCATGGCCGGTGTGCAGCAGACCCGCCACACCGCCAAAGTTGTCCAGCAGTTCCTGGCCCATCTGCAGCGCATTTTTGCCGGGCAGGCCGGTGCGCAGCAGCAGCGCCAGCAGTTCGGCATCGCTGAGCGCGCCGGGGCCACGGGCCAGCAGTTTTTCACGCGGACGGGTGTCTGCAGGCAGGTCTTTGAGGAGCATGGGGGAGGGGCTGCGTGAAATTTTGAAAAAAAAGTAAATCGAGTATGCAGCAGGGCATTGCGCCAACGGCGCCGTGACCCCTGGAAAAGCATGACAAGCCGCGCAGGGCGACCCGGGCACGCCTGGCTTTCTACAATAGCGGCAGTTCAGCAAATGTTGCCGGCCCACCCTGGCTGGCCCGAAGGCCTTATGTCTACCCTGCAATCCCCCACTTTGACGGCTGCACCGCCCGTGGTTCAGCCCGGCTCTTTCCTGACGCTGCATTACCGCATGGCGGCACCGGGCGGCGCGAGCATCATCAACACCTTTGACGGCAAGCCCGCCACGCTCAGCCTGGGCAACGGCGAGTTGTCGCCCGCCATCGAGGCGCGTCTGCTGGGCCTGGCCGAAGGCACGCGCGCCACGTTCCAGCTGGCGGCCGGCGAGGCCTTTGGCGAGCGCAACCCGGAACTGCTGCAGTGGGTGGCGCGCAAGCTGCTCAATGAACTGGGCGACCCCGACGAGCGTTACAGCGCAGGCGATGTGGTGCAGTTTCCGACGCCCGACGGCATGGGCCAGTACGCGGGCGCGGTGCAGCAGGTCAAAGAGGGCGGCGACGCCGTGCAGTTTGACTTCAACCATCCACTGGCTGGCCAGCCGGTGGAGTTTGAAGTGCAGGTGATTGGCATCCTATGAACACGATAAAACCGCAATTGGAAGAAATCCTGCTGGCCGAGCCGCGCGGCTTTTGCGCCGGCGTGGACCGCGCCATTGAAATCGTCGAGCGGGCGCTGACCAAGTTCGGCGCCCCGATCTACGTTCGCCATGAGATCGTGCACAACACCTACGTCGTGAACGACCTGAAGGTCAAGGGCGCGATTTTCATTGAAGAGCTGTCCGATGTGCCACCTGGCGCCACGCTGGTGTTCAGCGCCCATGGCGTCAGCCGGGCCGTGCAGGAAGAGGCGAGGGCGCGGGGTTTCCAGATCTTCGACGCCACCTGCCCCTTGGTGACCAAGGTGCATGTCGAGGTCGCCAAGCTGAACAAGGAAGGCTACGAGTTCATCATGATCGGCCACAAGGGCCACCCCGAGGTCGAAGGCACCATGGGCCAGCTCGACAGCGGCATTCATCTGGTTGAAGACGTGGCCGACGTGGCGCGCATTACGCCGCTGCAAACCGAGCGGCTGGCGGTCGTCACGCAAACCACGCTGAGCGTCGACGATGCGGCTGAAATCAGCGCGGCCATCGTGGCCCGGTTTCCGCAGGTGCGCAAGCCCAAACAGCAGGACATCTGCTATGCCACGCAAAACCGCCAGGACGCCGTCAAGCTGCTCAGCCCGCAGGTTGACATCGTGATTGTGGTTGGCAGCCCGACCAGCTCCAACAGCAACCGCCTGCGTGAACTGGCCGCCAAGCTCGGCACCGAGGCCTATATGGTCGATGACGCCAGCGAGCTGCGCGAGGAATGGTTTGAGGGCAAGAGCCGGGTTGGCCTGACGGCAGGCGCGTCGGCCCCCGAGATATTGGTCAAACAGGTGATTGACCGCATCAAGGCGCTGGGTGCCGTGTCGATTCGCAAGATGGACGGCGTCGAGGAAACCATCAAGTTTCCTTTGCCCAAAGGCCTGAAGCTCGATGCGCACGGCCAGCAACTGGAAGTCGAAGACAGCCAGTTGCACCAGTTGAACTGATTGATGGAAAGTCCTGTAGGTCGCTATCAAATAGAGAGCTGCCAGCGCACGTTCAGCCTGCGCTACAGCCACTTTATTCGTCAAACCCCACTCTGGAAGCTGCCCGGCAAGGCACTAAGCATCGACTGCGCCGAAGTCTGGCTCAAGCTGGAGCATTTGCAGACCGGCGGCAGCTTCAAGGCGCGCGGCATGCTCAACCGCCTGCTGTCCAACCCGATTCCAGCCAGCGGCGTGATCGTGGCGTCGGGCGGCAACGCCGGCATTGCGACGGCGGCGGCAGCGCGTGAACTGGGCGTGCCTTGCGAAGTCTTCGTGCCCGAAATCTCCAGTCCAGCCAAGCGCGCCCGGCTGGCGGGTTTGGGCGCGCGCGTGGTGGTCGGCGGCGCGGCGTATGCCGATGCGCTGCAGGCTTGTGTGGCGCGTCAGCAGGAAACCGGCGCGTTGTTGACGCATGCCTACGACCAGCCCGAAGTGCTGATCGGTGCCGGCACGATGGCGCTGGAAATCGAAGCGCAGGGCGGCTTGCCGGACGCGGTGCTGGTCAGCGTGGGCGGCGGCGGCTTGATTGGCGGCGTCGCCAGCTGGTTTGGCCAGCGCAGCCGCGTCGTGGCGCTGGAGCCCGAACTGTCGCCTGCGCTGTTCCGGGCGCGTGAAGCCGGCCAGCCGGTCGATGTGGCTGTCAGCGGCATTGCGGCTGATTCGCTGGGTGCCCGGCGCATCGGCGCGCTGGCTTGGGAAGCGACCCAAGCGCATGTGCGCGATGCCTTGCTGCTGACCGACGAATCCATCCGGACTGCGCAACGCTGGCTCTGGCAAGAACTCAAGCTGGCCGTCGAGCCGGCAGCGGCTTTGCCGCTGGCGGCGCTGCAAAGCGGCCGTTATGTACCGCGTGCCAATGAAACCGTCTGCCTGGTCATTTGCGGTGCCAACCTTGATCCCGCCAGCCTGAACTGAACCCTGCCGCCGCCTCATTCCGGCCCTGGCGGCACAAAATAGAATCGACCCCATGCTTGACATCAACCTCCTCCGTAAAGACCTGCCCTCTGCCATTGCCCGCCTGGAGACGCGCAAAAATCCGCAAACTTTCCTGAATGTCGAGGCGTTTCAGGCCCTCGAAGCCGAGCGCAAGGCCGTCCAGATCAAGACCGAAGCGTTGCAAAGCCAGCGCACCACGCTGTCCAAGCAAATCGGCCAGCTCAAATCCAAGGGCGAAGACGCCAGCGCCGTGATGGCACTGGTCAGCGAGTCCAAGGCCGAGCTGGAGGTTTCTGCTGTCCGGCTCGACCAGATTCAGGTCGAAATGCAGGCGTTGCTGCTGGCCGTTCCCAACCTGCCGCACGACAGCGTGCCGCAGGGCATCGGCGAGGCTGGCAATGTCGAAGTACGCAAATGGAGCCTGGTCGAAGGCTTGGGCGGCTCGCCTGCCGCCTTGACCTTTGAGCCGAAAGACCATGTCGATGTCGGCCAGCCGCTGGGGCTGGACTTCGAGATGGGCGCCAAGCTGACCGGCTCGCGTTTTACCGTCATGAAAGGCCCGCTGGCCAAACTGCATCGCGCGCTGTCGCAATTCATGCTCGATGTGCAAACCGCAGAGCATGGCTACACCGAATGCTACGTGCCCTACATCGTCAACGCCGACTCATTGCGCGGCACCGGCCAGTTGCCCAAGTTCGAGGAAGACCTGTTTGCTGCCAAGAAAGGCGGACAGGAAGGCCAGGCCGAAAACGCCGCGCTGTACCTGATTCCCACGTCCGAAGTGCCGCTGACCAACTTCGTGCGCGATGAAATCGTGCCGGAAGCGCAACTGCCGCTGAAATTTACGGCCCACACGCCGTGCTTTCGCTCGGAAGCCGGCAGCTACGGCCGCGACACGCGCGGCATGATTCGCCAGCACCAGTTCGACAAGGTCGAAATGGTGCAAATCGTGCATCCTGACAAAAGCTATGAGGCGCTGGAAGAAATGACAGGCCACGCCGAAGTGATTTTGCAAAAACTTGGCCTGCCGTACCGCGTCATGCTGCTGTGTACCGGCGACATGGGTTTTGGCGCCAGCAAGACCTACGACCTGGAAGTGTGGCTGCCGGCGCAGAACACTTACCGCGAAATCAGCTCTATCTCCAACTGCGAAGCGTTTCAGGCCCGGCGTCTGCAGGCCAGGTTCAAGAATGGCCAAGGGAAGAACGAGTTTGTTCACACCCTGAACGGCTCAGGTCTGGCCGTAGGGCGTACGCTGGTGGCCGTACTGGAAAATTACCAGCGCGCCGACGGCAGTGTCGAGATTCCGGCGGTGTTGCAGCCCTACATGGGCGGCCTGACAACTCTTTTAACGCAAGCGGCCTGAACCGGCTTTGCAGCCTGCTAGAATCTGCAATCGACACTGGAGAGGTGGCAGAGTGGTCGAATGTACCTGATTCGAAATCAGGCGAACCGTAAGGTTCCGAGGGTTCGAATCCCTCCCTCTCCTCCAAGGATAAGTTTCAAGACATCCCAGGAAGTCCTGAAATTTTAGAAAAAGCCCCGTAGCTTGATAAGTTACGGGGCTTTTTTTGGGTTGTCGGCTATTGCAGAGGGTTCAGCGCATCGTCATTGCGAGCGTAGCGCGGCAATCCATGCCCCCGCTGAATCAACGATGCATCGCCACAGCCTGCGGCCGTCGCGATGACGCAGCCCCAAACACGATGCCGGGGCCACAAAAACTGTCGCCCTGAAATGAAAATGCAATAAGTCCATAAAAAAAGCCCCGAAACTCGGGGCTTTTTCATTAGCTCAGGGGCCTGTCAGTGGCTGACGGCGCCATCGGCGCCAAAGCCGGTCTGGGCGCGGACCCACTGGTCCGCATAAGCCAAGCGCTCCTTGGCGGCGCGTGGGCTCTTGTCGGTGATGGAAAACACATAACCCAGCAGGAAAGCCAAAGGCATGGCAAACAAGGCCGGCTGGTCGTACGGGAAGATGGGTGCGCTATAGCCGAACACCGTCACCCAGACGGATTTGGACAGCACCACCAGCACCACCGCAGCCGTCAAGCCGCCATAACCTGCCGCCAGCGCGCCGCGCGTCGTCAGGTCCTTCCAGTACATCGACAGGAACAGCACCGGAAAGTTGCCCGCCGCTGCAATGCCAAAGGCCAGCGCTGCCATGAAGGCCACGTTCTGCTTTTCAAAGGCAATGCCCAGCACCACGGCGATCAGGCCGATGCCGAAGGAAGCCATTTTGGACACCTTGATTTCCTGCGCTTCGGACACATTGCCTTTTTTGATCACGCGGGCATACAGGTCGTGCGAGATGGCGGATGCGCCGGCCAATGCCAGACCCGACACCACCGCCAGAATCGTCGCAAAAGCCACCGCCGCCAGGAAGCCGAGCAGCAGGTCGCCGCCCACGGCCTTGGCCAGGTGCATGGCCACCATGTTGCCGCCGCCGATGATCTTGCCGCCCACCGTGCCGCCTTCGAAGAAGTCGGGGTTGGTGCCGACGATGACGATGGAGCACAGGCCCATCAGCAAAATCACGTTGAAGAAAAACCCGACAAACCCGGCCGCGTACAGCACCGACTTGCGCGCTTCCTTGGCATTGTTGACGGTGAAAAAGCGCATCAGGATGTGCGGCAGGCCGGCCAGGCCGAACATCAGGCCCAGCGCCAGCGAAATGGCATTGACCGGGTCCTGCAGCAGCTTGCCGGGGGCGAACAGCATGTCTTTCAGCTTGTGGATCTCGATGCTCTTGGCGGCCAGGGTGTTGAAGCTGAAGCCGAACTGCGAAAACGCCAGCACCGTGATGACCGTGCCGCCAAACAGCAGCAAACACGCCTTGATGATCTGCACCCAGGTGGTAGCCACCATGCCGCCGAAAGTCACGTACACCACCATCAGGGCGCCGACCACGATCACGGCGATGTGGTAGTCCAGGCCGAACAGCAGCTTGATCAGCTGGCCGGCACCGACCATCTGCACGATCAGGTAGAAGCACACCACCGTCAGCGAGCCGATGGCCGCCATCGTGCGGACCTTGCCCTGGTCCAGCCGGTAGGAGGTGATGTCGGCAAAGGTGAACTTGCCCAGGTTGCGCAGGCGTTCGGCCATCAGGAACAGGATGACCGGCCAGCCGACAAAGAAGGCGATCATGAACAGATAGCCGTCGTAGCCGTTGGTGAACACCAGCGCGGTCAGGCCGAGCAGGGTGGCGGCCGACATGTAGTCGCCGGCCATGGCCAGGCCATTTTGAAAGCCGGTGATGCCGCCGCCTGCGGTGTAGAAGTCCGAAGCGGTCTTGGTGCGGCTGGCCGCCCAGTAGGTGATGCCCAGCGTCATGCCGACAAAGACGGCGAACATGATGATCGCCGGTACGTTGAGCGGCTGCTTTTGCGTGATGTCCACAGCGCCGGCGGCTATTGCCGCGCCGGTGGCGCCCAGGGCCAGCAGGCCGGCGGCCAGTTTTACAAGTGTTTTGATCATTTTTTTGCTTTCATGGATTCGCGCAGCAGCGCTTCGGTCAGCGCGTCAAATTCCGAATTGGCGCGGATCACGTAATACGCCGTCAACGCCCAGAACAGCACGAATTCGAAAAGGCCAATTACCAGGCCGGTGGTCACAAAGCTGTCGCCCAGGCGGATCGCCAGCACCGCCGGGTTGAAGGCCACTGTCAGGAACAGGCCAAAAAACAGCACCAGCACAATGCCGGTTAACGTCCAGGCCAGGCGCTCGCGCTTGCTGACCAGTTCCTTGAATTTCGGATTCAATCGAATCCGGGCATACATTTCAGAGCTCATGCTTCATCCTCCATTAAAAAAACAATTGAATTTCTTGCGCAAAGCTGGGGTAGCGCAGCCTGCCGTTCAGAACAGGTCAACCGGCATGCGGTTGGTGGTCGGGCCGGACAGGCAGATGCCCTGGGCCAGACCGGGCGCCTGCGTCAGCACCGATTCGGCGTAGAAACGGGCGGTGACCACTTTGGCGGTGAAAAACGCCGGGTCGCTGTCTAGCTTGTCCTGCGCCACCATCAGGGCGCGCGCCATCTGCCAGCCGCACAACACCACGCCAGCCAGCTTGAGGTAGTTCACCGCGCCGGCGTACACCGTTTTGGGCTCGCTC
The DNA here is from genome assembly GCF_035984465.1 of Polaromonas sp. CG_9.5. Taxonomy (NCBI): domain Bacteria; kingdom Pseudomonadati; phylum Pseudomonadota; class Betaproteobacteria; order Burkholderiales; family Comamonadaceae; genus Polaromonas; species Polaromonas sp. CG_9.5. Next base: position 85,301 of record NZ_JAXCHR010000012.1, on the reverse strand, counting down.
CTGCCGTTGGCGACCATGAAGTCGATGGTCTTTTCAAGCGCCAGCCGGCCCTGGCGCAAGGCACCCAGCATGGCGGTGCAGTCGTCGTTGTTGAGCGCGGCAAGGTCTTGCTCGGTGCTGGCGATCTGGTCGCACAGCGACCTGGCCACGACCCCCTTGTCGCGCAATGTCTTGCGGCCCACCAGGTCGTTCGCCTGGATGGCGGTGGTGCCTTCGTAGATCGTCAGGATGCGGGCGTCGCGCAGGTACTGGGCGGCGCCGGTTTCCTCGATGTAGCCCATGCCGCCATGCACCTGCACGCCCAGGCTGGCCATCTCGATGGACATCTCGGTGCAAAAGCCCTTGATCACGGGAACCAGGTACTCGTACATCGCCTGGTGGTGCGCCCGGATGGATTCGCCGCTGGCGTGGTGCGCCGCGTCGCTGGCGGCGGCCGCCACATAGGCCAGGGCGCGCGCGCCTTCGACATGCGCGCGCATGGTCAGGAGCATGCGCTTGACATCGGGGTGGTGGATGATGGCGACCGGGCCGCTTGATCCCGCCAGGTCGCGGCTCTGGGCGCGGTCATGCGCAAAACGCACGGCTTTTTGGTAGGCGCGGTCGGCCATCGCGATGCCCTGCATGCCGACGGCAAAGCGGGCGGCATTCATCATGACGAACATGTATTCGAGGCCGCGGTTTTCCTCGCCGATCAGGTAGCCGACAGCGCCGCCGTGGTCGCCAAACTGCAGCACGGCGGTCGGGCTGGCCTTGATGCCGAGCTTGTGCTCGATGCTTGAGCAATGCACGTCGTTGCGCGCGCCCAGGCTGCCGTCGTCATGGACCAGGAACTTGGGAACCACGAACAGCGAGATGCCCTTGACGCCCTCGGGCGCGCCCGGCACGCGGGCCAGCACCAGGTGAACGATGTTCCCGGTCATGTCGTGCTCGCCGTAGGTGATGTAGATCTTGGTGCCAAACACCTTGTAGCTGCCGTCTGCCTGCGGTTCGGCGCGGCTGCGCACGGCGGCCAGGTCCGAGCCTGCCTGCGGCTCGGTCAGGTTCATGGTGCCGGTCCACTCGCCGCTGATGAGGCGGGCGGCAAACTTGCGCTTGAGCGCGTCGCTGCCGGCCACCAGCAGCGCCTCGATGGCACCATCGGTCAGCATCGGGCACAGCGCGAACGACATGTTGGCGGCATGCAGCATTTCGGCGCAGGGCGTGGCGATCAGCTTCGGGAAGCCCTGGCCGCCGAATTCTGCCGGATGGATCACGCCTTGCCAGCCGCCTTCGGCAAACTGCCTGAAGGCGTCCTTGAAGCCGGGCGTAGTGGTGACGACACCGTCTTTCCAGCTGCTCGGTGTCTGGTCGCCTTCCCAGTTCAGCGGCGCGACGACGCTTTCGCAAAATTTCGCCGACTCTTCGAGCACGGCTTGGGCGGTGTCCAGGTCATAGTCTTCAAAGCCGGGCAGGGCGCTGACCCTGGGCAGGCCGGCAAGTTCCTGCATGGCGAACAGCATGTCTTTCAGGGGGGCTTGGTAGCTCATGGGGTGCTTTCTGGTGTGATGCTTGAATGATTGAGGAGGTCAGGCGGTGGCCGGGGCGGCCAGCAGGGCTGAGGCCTTGGCGGCACGCCGGACCGACGAATCGACCTTCACCAGCGCTTCGCCATCGATGACCACGACGCCCCTGACGCTGCAGGTGGTGTGCAGCACCACGCGGCCACGGTCGGCGATGACCTCGCGCACCTTGACGGTGGCGTGCACGGTGTCGCCGGGGCGCACTGGCGCCAGGAACTTCAGGTGCTGGTCCATGTAGATGGCGCCGGGGCCGGGCAAGCGGTTGGCGACTGCCGCCGAGATCACGCTGGCCGACAGGAAACCGTGGGCGATGCGGCCCTTGAACGCCGTCGTCGCCGCGTACTCTTCGTTGATGTGGATGGCGTTGGTGTCGCCCGACACGCCGGCAAACAGCACGATGTCGGCTTCGGTGATGGTCTTGGAAAAGACCGCCATCATGCCCACGCTCAGGTCTTCGATGTCGTAGCCGTTCAGGTCGTTCATGTCGATGTCTCGTGTTGTGGATTGAAGGGTTGAAGGGTTGGAAACGGCCTTACATGCCGCTGTAGTTGGGCCCACCGCCGCCTTCAGGCGTGACCCAGACGATGTTTTGCGTCGGGTCCTTGATGTCGCACGTCTTGCAGTGCACGCAGTTCTGCGCGTTGATCTGCAGCCGGTCGGAGTTGTCCGGGTTCTTCACGTACTCGTACACCCCGGCCGGGCAGTAGCGGCTCTCGGGGCCGGCGTAGGTCGCCAGGTTGACATTGACCGGCACGCTGGCGTCTTTCAAGGTCAGGTGCGCGGGTTGGTTTTCCTCGTGGTTGGTGTTGCTGATGAACACCGAGGTCAAGCGGTCAAAGGTCAGCTGGTTGTCGGGTTTCGGATAAACGATCGGCTGGCACTCGGCCGCCGGCTTGAGCATCGCGTAGTCGGGCTGGGTGCGGTGAATCGTCCACGGCGGGCTCTTGATGCCGATGCGCGGCAGCAGCCACTGCTCCACGCCCGTCATGAACGAGCCCATGTACACGCCTTTTTTGAACCAGGCCTTGAAGTTGCGCGCCTGGTTGAGCTCCTGGGCCAGCCAGCTGGCTTCATAAGCGGCGGGGTAGGCGTCGAGTTCATCGTGTTCGCGCCCGGCCACGACCGCCGCGTACGCCGCCTCGGCCGCCAGCATGCCGGTCTTGATCGCCGCATGGCTGCCCTTGATGCGGCTGGCGTTCAGGTAACCCGCCTCGCAGCCGATCAGCGCGCCGCCGGGAAACACCGTCTTGGGCAGGCTCAGCGCGCCGCCGGCCGTGATGGCCCGCGCGCCGTAACCGATGCGCTTGCCGCCTTCCAGGTATTTGCGAATGGCCGGGTGTGTCTTCCAGCGCTGCATTTCCTCGAACGGGCTCAAATAAGGGTTGGTGTAGTCCAGCCCGGTGACAAAGCCCAGCGTGACCTGGTTGCCTTCGAGGTGGTACAGGAAACCGCCGCCGTAGGTGTCGCTGTCCATCGGCCAGCCGGCGGTGTGCACCACCAGGCCGCTCTGGTGCTTGGCCGGGTCGATTTCCCACAGCTCCTTCACGCCCAGCGCGTAGGCCTGCGGGTCCTTGCCCTCGTCGAGCTTGAAGCGGGCGATCAGCTGGCGGCCCAGGTGGCCGCGTGCGCCTTCGGCAAACACCGTGTACTTGGCGCACAGCTCCATGCCCAATTGAAAGCTCTCCGTGGGCTCGCCGTCCTTGCCCACGCCCAGGTTGCCGGTGGCCACGCCCCGGACCGCGCCCGCGTCGGTGTACAGCACCTCGGCAGCGGCAAAGCCGGGAAAGATCTCCACGCCCAAGGCTTCGGCTTGCGCTGCCAGCCAGCGCGTGACATTGCCCAGGCTGATGACGAAGTTGCCTTCGTTGTGAAAGCAGTCGGGCACCAGCCAGGCCGGGGTCTGGGTCGAGCCGGTCTCGCTCAGGAACAGCACCTCGTCGGCGGTGACCGGCTGCGTGAGCGGCGCGCCCAGCGCCTTCCAGTCGGGGATCAGCTCGGTGAGGGCCCGGGGGTCCATCACCGCGCCCGAGAGGATGTGCGCGCCGGGCTCGGAGCCTTTTTCGAGCACGACCACGGAAAGCTCGGTGCCTTGCTCAGCCGCGAGCTGCTTCAGGCGAATGGCCGCCGACAGGCCGCCGGGCCCGCCGCCGACCACGACCACGTCGTAGTCCATCGCTTCTCGGGGGCCGTACCGGGCCAGGATGTCTGCTGGAGTCATGATTCTTAAGTAAAAAAGGCCTGTTGCGCACGACAGTCGTGCGCAAGCAGCTATGAATTCAGGAGTAAGCGCCGGCGCGGTGCCGGCAGCTTCGGGGCGTCAGGCCAGGCGCGTGCCGTTCACGCCATGCTGGACGCCGAACGCAGCTGCTCGCGGAGCACGAACTTCTGGATTTTTCCGGTCGAGGTCTTGGGCAGCGTGCCGAACCGCACCTGCTTGGGCACCTTGAAGCGCGCCAGCTGCGCGCGGCAGTGTTCCATGATCTCGGCCTCGGTCACGCTGGCCCCGTCGCACAGTTCGACATAGGCGCAAGGCACCTCGCCCCATTTGTCGTCGGGCCTGGCGACCACGGCGGCGACCATCACGGCCGGATGCCGGTACAGCACTTCCTCGACTTCCAGGCTGGAGATGTTCTCGCCACCGGAAATGATCACGTCCTTGCTGCGGTCCTTGATCTTGATGTAGCCGTCGGGATGCACCACCGCCAGGTCGCCGGTGTGGAACCAGCCGCCGGCAAAGGCTTCGGCCGTGGCCTGCGGGTTTTTCAGGTAGCCCTTCATCACCAGGTTGCCGCGAAAGAAAATCTCGCCCATGGTCTCGCCATCGGCGGGCACTGGCCGCATGGTTTCCGGGTTCAGCACGGCAATCGCCTGTTGCATCGGATAAGCCACGCCCTGGCGCGCATTCAGCGCGGCGCGCTCGCCAATCGGCAATTTGTCCCAGCCGGCCTGCCTGGCGCAGACGGCGGCGGGGCCATAGACCTCGGTCAGGCCATAGACATGGGTGATGTCGATGCCGATGCGCTCGCAGCCTTCGATGATGGCGGCCGGTGGCGCGGCGCCAGCAATCAGGCCGGCAATCGGGTGCGAGATGCCGGCGCGCAGCACCTGCGGCGCATTGATCAGCAGGCCATAGACGATCGGCGCGCCGCACAGGTGCGTGACGCGGTGCGCGCGGACCAGCGAGAAAATCAGCGCCGGATCGACCTTGCGCAGGCACACGCTGACGCCCGCCTGCAGCGCCAGCGTCCAGGGAAAGCACCAGCCGTTGCAGTGGAACATCGGCAGCGTCCACAGGTAGACCGAGTGGCGCGGCATTTCCCAGGTCACCACGTTGGACACGGCGTTCAGGTAGGCGCCCCGGTGGTGCGTGACCACGCCCTTGGGGTTGCCGGTGGTGCCGCTGGTGTAGTTCAGCGCAATCGCATTCCATTCGTCGGTCGGCAGCGACCAGTCGTAGGCTTCGTCGCCGGTCTGCAGGAACGCCTCGTAGTCCATCTCGCCCAGCAGTGTGCCGCCTTCGTGCATCGGGTCATCGACGTCGATGACCAGCGGGCAGGGCTGGCGCATCAGGCCCAGCGCCCGCTCGATGAGGGGCGAAAATTCGCGGTCGGTCAGCAGCACCTTGGCTTCGCCGTGGTCGAGCATGAAGGCCAGCGCTTCGGCATCGAGCCGGGTGTTCAGGGTGTTGAGCACCGCCCCCAGCATGGGAACGCCGAAATGCGCTTCGAACATGGGCGGCGTGTTCGGCAGCATGGCCGCGACGGTGTCGCCCACGCCCACGCCGCGCCGCGCCAGTGCGCTGGCCAGGCGGCGGCAACGCGCATAGGTCTGCGCCCAGGTGAAGCGGATGTCGCCGTGAACCAGCGACGCGCGCTCGGGGTAGACACGCGCCGAGCGCTCCAGGAAACTGATCGGGGACAGCGCGGTGTGGTTCGCGCTGTTGCGCTCGAGTCTGTGGTCATAGGCGGTCGTGGGCATGTCGGCAGTCTCCTGGTGGTGATGGTGACTGCATCAGGCTTGAAGGTCTGTTCAGTCATTGACAGGCAGGATGATGGCAGCCGACTGTTGCGCAATTTCGGGGCAAATGTATCGAATGATTGCGGCCTTCCGGCCCGCGCGGCAGCGCCCTAGAATGCACCAATCCGCCGGAGCCCGCCTTTGATGCCATCACACGTTTCCCCCGATTCCCAGCAAATCCACTACCGGCACGAGTTGCTGCAGGCCGGGTTGGACCGGCTTGACCAGGGGCTGACGGTGATCGACGGCAACCTGCGCATCGTCGCCTGGAACCAGGCGTTTTTGCGCCTGCTCGATTTCCCCGAAGACATGGCGTTTGTCGGCGCGACCTTCGAGTCCTTCATGCGCTACAACGCCGAGCGCGGCGAATACGGGCCGGGCGATGTCGAGGAACTGGTGGCCGAGCGCATGCGCCTGGCGCGGCATTTCACGCCGCACTACACCGAGCGCGACCGGCCCGACGGACAAATCCTGGCGGTGCGCGGCGAGCCCTTGCCGCACAACGGCTTTGTCACGCTGTACACCGACATCACGTCCAGCCGGCGCCACGAGCAGCAGATCGAGCAGCAAAACGTCGAGCTGGAGCGCCGGGTGGCCGAGCGCACGCATGAACTGCAGGCGACCAACCGGCGCCTGATCGTGGCCGACGACGCCAACCAGCGCATCACCGAGGCGCTGCGCCGCAGCGAGGAAAACCTGCGCCTGATCACCGACACCGTGCCGGCGCTGATCGGCTATTTTGATCACCAGGAAATCTACCGCTATGCCAACAAGGGCTACGCCGACTGGTTTGGCACGGTCCGCGAGGGCGTGGTGGGCCGCGCCATCCGCGATGTGGTGGGGGGTGAGGTCTACACCGATATCTCGCGCCATGTGCACCGCGCGCTCAAGGGCGAACGCGTCAGCTACGAATACGCCATGCGCCGCCCCGGCGGACGGCTGGTGTATGCGCGCAGCGAACTGGTGCCCGAACTCGACGCCCAGGGCCGGGTGGCCGGCTGCTTCGTGCTGTCGGTCAACATCACCGACCTCAAGAACACCCAGGCGGCGCTGGTGCATGCGCAGAAAATGGAAGCCGTCGGGCAGCTCACCGGCGGCCTGGCGCACGACTTCAACAACCTGCTGACGGTGGTGATCGGCAACCTGGTCACGCTGCAGGCGCGCTATCCCGACGAGCCGGACATGGCCGAATACGTTCTGCCGGCGCTGAAGGCCTCGCGCCGGGGCGCCTCGCTGATCAAGCGGCTACTGGCCTTTGCGCGCAAGCAGCCACTGTCGCTGCGCTCGGTGAACATCGCCGACATGGTGAATGAAACATTGCTGCTGCTCAAGCGCACCCTGCCGGCGCATGTCGCCGTCGCGGCCACGCCGGTGAACGAGCCGGTTTTTGCCCTGACTGACGCCCAGCAGCTTGAAAATGCCCTGCTCAACCTGGCATTGAACGCGCGCGACGCCATGCCCGAGGGCGGCCAGTTGACGATCAAGGCCGCGCGCAGGGTGCTGGGCCCGGCGCAGGCGGCCGAATTCGATGTGGTGCCGGGCTGCTATGTGGCGCTGAGCGTGTCCGACACCGGCATCGGCATGGACGCCGCCACGCAGGCGCGCGCTTCCGAGCCTTTTTTCACCACCAAGCGTTTCGGTTCGGGCAGCGGCCTGGGGCTGTCGATGGTGTATGGCTTTGCCAAGCAGTCGGGCGGCGGCCTCAGCATCCAGAGCGCACTGGGCGAAGGCTGCGTGGTGACCCTGGTGCTGCCGTGCACCGACGACGAAGCGCTTGAAGCCGAAACGCTGCCGGGCCCGCAGGCGCTGGCCGGCCGGCTCGGCGCGCAGCGTCCGCTGGTGCTGCTGGTCGAGGACGACCCCGACGTGCGCCGGGTGATCCGGCTGCAGCTGGTCGGCCTGGGCTATCCGGTCATCGAAGCCGACCATGCGGCCGATGCCCTGCAACTGCTGGCCAGCGTGCCCACCGTGGGCATTCTGGTGTCCGATCTGGTGATGCCCGGCGGCATGGATGGCCAGGCGCTGTGCAGCGCAGCCAGCCAGCGCGCGCCGCATGTGAAGGCCCTGCTGATCAGCGGCTACGCTGATGGCGATGCCGCACCCGACGGCGCGCCCACCGGGGTTTGCCTGCTGAAAAAGCCGTTCACCGCCAACGAATTGCAGCAAGCGCTGGACGGCCTGGGCGTATGACGGCCGGCATGTTTCGCCAGCCGGAGGGGCCGCGCTGCATCTACCTGCTGGACGACGATACCGACATCTGCCGGCTGGTCGGCAGCACGCTGCGCGAGTTTGGTTTCGAGACCGTCGAATGCCACACCGCAGCGGAACTGCGCCGGCTGCTGCTGGTGCGGGTGCCCGACCTGTGCATCGTTGACCTGGGCCTTCCCGACGCCGACGGCATGGACGTGGTGCGCGAGTTGCAGGCACGGCATGCCTGCGGCGTGATGGTGCTGACAGGGCGCGGCTACCTCAGCGACCGGGTCATGGGCCTGGAACTGGGCGCCGATGACTATGTGGTCAAGCCCTTCGAGCCGCGTGAGCTGGTGGCCCGCGTGCGCAGCATCCTGCGGCGCCGGGACAAGGCGCCCGGCGCGTCGGCGCAAACGCCCGCGCGTTCGCACATGGCCGAGTTTGGCGGCTGGCGTTTCCGGGCCGACTCCAACCTGCTGACGTCGCCAGGCGGCGAGGAATGGACACTGAGCGCCGGCGAGTCGCGCATGCTGCTGCAGTTTTTGCAGCGGCCCAACCGCATCCTGGACCGCGAGCAACTGTGCGGCGACCGCGACCTGTCGGCGCTGGACCGCAGCGTCGATGTGCGGGTGTCCCGGCTGCGGCGCAAGCTCGAATCCGACCCCCAGCATCCGACCACCATTCGCACGGTCTATGGCGCGGGCTATTTGCTGGCGGCCGAGGTGACGTGGCTGTAGCGAAGCGATGGATGCCTGATCGCTGGCCTCAGCGTCAGCTGCGTGCTGAAAATCAATGTGTAGGAGTGAACCCACGAAGTCTTGCGGTTTGATCTGGTAGGTGGGATGAAACGGCCGTATTACGCTTGTTACATCACCAACCGAAGCAAAAGGATGTTTTTATGAATACCGATCAAGTCAAGGGCGCGCTCAAGGAAGCTGCTGGCAAAGTTCAAACCAAGACCGGCGAATTGATTGACAGCCCAGAGCAGCAAGCCAAGGGTCTGGTTAACCAGGCAGAAGGCAAAACCCAGAAAAACGTGGGCGACGCCAAGGAAGTCCTGAAGGACGCTGTCGACAAAATCTGATCCGGTTCCCAGGAACCTGAAAAAAAGCGGCCGGTCTCGTACTGGCCGCTTTGCGTTGGGGCTCAGTGTTTGGTAATGAGGGCTTACGCCGCTGTAAAAAACGCCAGCGACCCAGCCACGTCAGCGGCACTGATGCCGGGGCTAATTTGTACCTTGTCTTGCAGTGTGACCAATGCGCCAGAACCTTCTTTTTGCAGCAGGGCAATGGTGGATGCAGCTTCCTTGGGCGAGTCAAAACCCTGGCTTCGCAGCAGCAGGCGCGCACCGGCATCAAGCAGCTTGAAGTAAAACTGGCCGTCTTTTTCGCGGTACTGCTTGAATGCAGGTGCTGCGGATTTTGCGGCTTTGCTTTTGGAGGCTGGCGCCTGGGCTGTGGAGAGATTGCGCAGGCCCACGGCACGGCGCAGTTCGCCCATGAACGGTGTGGCCACGGCGCGTGCCTTGTCTGCGCCGGCCTGCAGCAGGCGTTCTATTTCCTGGGGATGGCCGATGAGTGTCTGGTAGCGCTCGCGCATTGGGGCGACTTCCTGGTCAATACGCTCGAACAGCATCTGCTTGGCATCGCCCCAGCCAATGCCGTCGGCATACGCCTGGCGCAACGCGGCGGTTTCGCTTTCTTTCGCAAACGCCTGGTAGATCTGAAACAGCGCAGAGCCTTCGGTGTCCTTGGCTTCGCCGGGCGCGCGCGAGTCGGTGACGATGCCGGCGATCAGCTTGCGTAATTGGTCGCGCGCTATGAACAGCGGAATGGTGTTGTCGTAGCTCTTGCTCATCTTGCGGCCGTCCAGGCCGGGCAGCAGGGCGACGGATTCCTCGATGGCCGCTTCGGGCAGCACCAAGTGGTCGCCGTACAGATGGTTAAAGCGCTGCGCGATGTCGCGCGCCATTTCAATGTGCTGGATCTGGTCACGCCCGACCGGCACTTTGTGCGCCTTGAACATCAAAATGTCAGCGCCCATCAGCACCGGGTACATGAACAGGCCGGCGGTGACATCGGCATCCGGGTCGTTGCCGGCGGTTTCGTTTTTATCGACTGAGGCCTTGTAGGCATGAGCACGGTTCAGCATGCCCTTGCCGGTGACGCAGGTCAGCAGCCAGGTGAGTTCGGTAATTTCCGGGATGTCGGACTGGCGGTAAAACGTCACGCGTTCCGGATCCAGTCCGGCGGCCAGCCAGCTGGCGGCAATTTCCAGCGTCGAGCGCTGGATGCGCGCCGGCTCACCGCATTTGATCAGCGCGTGGTAGTCGGCCAGAAAATAAAAGCTCTGCACACCGGGCAGGCGGCTGGCGGCCACCGAAGGACGGATCGAGCCGACAAAGTTGCCCAAGTGCGGTGTGCCGGTGGTGGTGATGCCGGTCAGGAAGCATTGAGGGGAGGCGGAAGGGGAGTTATTCATGCGAAGGCGGAAATAAGGGGAATGAGAAAAAAACGGAATCAGCGCAGCAGGAACGCCAGTGGAGAGATCAGGAGTTTGATCGCGGCGTAGCCAACGCCCATGAGTGGCATGAGCCAAAAAGTACCGACAACACCGGCCAGCACCAGCGCCATGACGATGAAAAACCCCCAGGGTTCCAAGCGCGAGACCATTTGCGCCTGCTTCCAGGGCAGCAGGCCTACCAGAATGCGCCCGCCGTCCAGCGGTGGCAGCGGGAACAAATTGAACGCCCACATCACCAGGTTGACCAAAATGCCGGCCTGCGCCATCTTGATGAAGAACGGCTCTTGCACGCCCATACCGGCTAAAACCACCAGCAGCAAAGCCCAGAAAATAGCCTGTGCAAAATTGGACGCCGGCCCGGCCAGCGCCACCCAGATCATGTCGCGCTTGGGGTTGCGCAAAGCGCCGAAATTGACCGGAACCGGCTTGGCATACCCGAATAAAAAGGTGCCCGAAGTGGCAACGTAGAGGATCAGCGGCATCAGGATCGTACCGACCGGGTCGATGTGCTTGAGCGGGTTCAGCGTCAGGCGGCCCTGCAGATACGCCGTGTTGTCGCCAAAATGGCGGGCCACGTAGCCATGAGCGGCTTCATGCACGGTAATGGCGAACAGCACGGGCAGCGCATAAAGAGCAATCGTTTGAATCAGGTTGGCAATGTTGTCCATGCCGGGATTGTCTCAGACGCGTTTGTGGCGGCAGTGAATGCCTTACAGCCCCAGCGGCGCCAGCTCGCCCCGGCCTTGCCGGATTACCACCGGGTCGTTGCCCTCGGCCATCGGCGTCAGGTCGATCACGGTGGTGGCTTCCTTGTAGCACGCACCGGCGTCAATCACGGCGGCAAGCTCGCGCCCCAGCGGGCCGGTGATGTCCTGGGGGTCGCTGATGGATTCGGTTTCGCCGCGCGGAATGAGCGTGGTGGCCAGCAACGGGCCGCCATGCAGTTCCAGCAGGGCTTGCAGCGCCTTGTGGTCGGGCACGCGCAGGCCGATGGTCTTGCGCGACGGGTGGCTCAGGCGGCGCGGCACTTCCTTGCTGGCCTCCAGGATGAAAGTGTAGGGGCCGGGCGTTGCGGCTTTGAGCAGGCGGAACTGCTTGTTGTCGACCCGCGCATAGTTGGCCAGCTCGCTCAGGTCGCGGCACAGCAGCGTGAGGTGGTGCTTGTCGTCCACCCCGCGAATGCGGCGCAGGCTGTCGGCGGCAGACTTGTCATCGAGCTGGCAGACCAGCGCATAGCTGGAGTCGGTGGGCACGGCCGCAATGCCGCCGCGCTTGATCAGGTCAACGGCCTGCTTGAGCAGACGCGCGGGCGGATTGTCGGGATGAACTTCAAATAATTGAGCCATTAAAAACCTTTCAGGATTCAGTCGCTTGAATGATGACGCGGCTTTCACGCACTGCAAGCCATGCGCCTGCCGCGCCACATACCGCGATCATGCCCATACCCATCAGCGACAGGCGATCCGGGACATGCGAAAACACCCACCAGCCGCCCAGCATGGCAAAGCCGATCTGTGCATACAAAAAAGGCGTCAGGGTAGAAACCGGCGCACGCGCATAAGCCAGAATCATCATGAAATGACCGACGGTGCCCATGAAACCCATCAGCGCCAGGCCGGCCCAGAGCGTCCACGAATCGAGCGAAGTCCAGACAAACGGCAAGGCCAGCGACGCGATCAGCGTACCGACCCAGCCGGTATAAAAATGCATCGTGACCGGGTCTTCGGTGCGCGCCATCCGGCTGGTCAGGATCTGGAACCACGCATGCGAAACCACCAGGCCCAAGGGCAGCAGCGTGGCCCAGCTAAAACTCTCGCCACCCGGCCGGATGATGATGAGCGTGCCGACAAAGCCGCCAACCACCAATATCCAGCGTAAAACCGATACCCGTTCACCCAGCGTGACCGAAGCCAGCAGCGTGATGACCAGCGGCGTGATCATGACAATGGCCGTGAACTCGCCGACCGGCATGTACTTCAGGCTGAAAAATGCAAAAACGCTGGTCGTCAGCAACAGCAAGCCTCGCAGGCACTGGAACTTCGGATGTGCTGTTTTAAAAAGACGCCAGCCCCGGGACGGCAGCATGGTCACGGTCGTGGCGATGGCTTGAAATGCATAGCGAAACCACAGCGCCATCAGCACCGGCACACTCAGGGAGATGGCTTTAGTGGTGGTGTCCAGCACGGCAAAGCAGGCCACGGCTGCCACCAAAAGCGCAATCCCCGCCAGCGTGTTGGGCGGAGTTCGGGGGGCAGTCGTCATTGCTGAATGCGGTCAGCCAGCAATTCCCACACCGGCGTCAGCTCGCCCGGCAAAAAAGGCAGTTTTCCAAGGTCGGTATGGCTTTCGTCGGGGCTGTGAAAATCGCTGCCCCGCGACGCCGCCAGTCCGAACTCTTTGGCAGTTTCGGCGTATTTCACGAACTCCTGTTTGGTATGGCTGCCGGTGACGACTTCCACGCCGCACCCGCCGTGCGCCTTGAATTCGGTGAACAGCGCATATTCTTCGTTGGCCGAAAAGTTGTAGCGGCCCGGATGGGCAATGATGGCCACGCCCTTTGCCTGCGTGATCCAGGTGACGGCGTCTTTCAGGGTCGCCCAGCGATGCGGCACATAGCCGGGTTTTCCTTCGGTCAGGTATTTGCGAAAAACTTCAGGCGTTTCGCGGCACACGCCGGTTTCTACCAAAAAGCGGGCAAAGTGGGTGCGTGAAATCAGTTCGGGGTTGCCGACAAATTTCAGGGCGCCTTCAAAAGCGCCATGAATGCCTGCTTTGGCCAGTGACTCGGACATTTCCATGGCGCGCTGTTCGCGGCCGCCGCGTGTGTCGCGCAGGCCTTGCGCCAGGGCGGCATCGTCAGGATCAAAGCCCAACCCCACAATGTGAACGGTTTCGCCGGCAAAGGTGACGGAAATTTCGGTGCCGGTGAGATACGCCATGCCTCGCGCCCTGGCGGCTGCCATCGCGCGGTGCTGGCCGCTGATTTCGTCGTGGTCGGTCAGCGCCCACAGTTCGACGCCATTGGTTTTGGCACGCTCTGCCAAGACTTCGGGCGTCAGGGTGCCGTCGGAGACGACGGAATGACAATGGAGATCGGCGTTGAGAATATTTTTAGGATGCACGAAAACATTTTATGCTTTCAAGCGTGAAAGCGCGCATTTTTCAGGACTTGCAGCCGCTGCCAATTTTTTGCATGACCTGCTTTTCGCTTCCCGCTTGCCGGGTATTGGAGGGAAAAAAAGCTGCCACCGAGGCAGCCCATTTGCCAAGCCCGACGCGATCGCAGCGGCCCCCAAAGGTGCAAGCGTTAATTTTTCAGGGGGGCAGGTTTTCCAGCCAAACAACGAATACGCCCCGCACCAGCCCAGCAGGCTGGTCGCCTGCGGCACAGCTCCTATCCAGCCCCACACGCCAATCGTACTGGTGACCGTCAAGCGGCGCGTTGACAGGCGCAATGGCCGGCTGCATGTCGGCCATTGCGCCTGCGCCAAGGTAGAGCGTGGCGGGATCAATCGTGACTGGGCCTGTCGTCCTATTGATCCGGCCCTCTGAAGTTTGAACAAAAATTGACTATTTTGCTTGGGACCAAAGCCGCAAAACTTATGACTTCAATGGGCCGGAGCAATAGCGGATTCCGGTAAGGCGCGAGGCAGGTAAGGAGGTGGGTAATACGGGGGCAGGTCACTCGTGAGCACTCACGAGGGTGGCAACACCAGATTAACAGTCAAAAATTGCGCTAGCGCAGGCTGCACAAGCGCAGTCAGCTATCAAATAAATAGTATTGAAACGGCTTTATAACGCATTCATGTGTTCAGGGCTTAGGCCTTAAGCAAGCTATCTTTTATTGAAAACAAAAGGTTGGGCGACGCATCAATCACTTCATGATTGGGTTGTGTTGCGTGGGCTGCAAGATCATGCGGGAGCTGCGCAAAAGGCTGCAATTGAAATTGCGTGGCAGAGCGATTCGTGACGCAGGTGTTGGCTAATTAAATATTGATTTGCCGGAAAAATGAGTGGTATCGACGCTCCCGGCTCGGGGCCGGCGACGTGCACCTCGGTGCAGCTGTCCAAGGCGAACCAGTCGCTCATCAACGACGCCAACCCAGATCGAAATTGCTGATTTGGCAACCCAACGAGAGCTTGCAGCCACTGATTGCGGGGTGGCAATATAGTAAAAATGGGGTTGGTAAATTGCCGTGGCTTGGTGAGGCAACCCCAAGCGTTAAACACGGCTCATGCCGCAGGAAGAATCGGGCGACTACACGACGCCACTGATTTGTGAATTAAGGACGGCTCTTGCGCATACCCGGTATGCGCAAGAGGCTATTGAATGAATAGCAATCAGCGTGTATTTTTTTTCGGGTTTCAGCGCAGGCCAAAATAAGACAGGATGACGCCGATGATGACGACCAGGCCGACGATATAGATGATGGTGTTCATGATTTCCTCTGGGGGATGGTGGGGCGCCGATGTGGGCCCCTTCTGAACATCAATCATTATCGCGCTGGACATCCGGGGCTGTAGGCAGCCCGACTCAAAAACCGTCGGACAAATTCCCTATAGACCCTGCAACTTGGGCGCCTGGATTTCTGCAGCTTCAATCAGAAACTGCACGCGCCGGATGCCTTTCCATTCATTGGTGTCGAGCCGGAACGCCAGCGTCACGCGCGCCGGCAGGGCTTCGGTATGGCCGAACCAGATGCCATCCACCGGCTCGCCCCGGTGCTTGAGCTTGAGCGACAAATGCTTGTCGTCGCCCACCAGCCGCTGCGACACCACCTCGACCTCTTCGCTGAAGGTTGGCGCGGCAAAACCCTGGCCCCAGACTTCCTTGTGCAGCGTATCGACCACGTCGGCGCGCCGGTATTCGGGTGCCAGCGGGCCGTCGGTGTCCAGGCGGCGCGTCAGCGTGGCGGCGTCCAGCCATTCGCTGGCGACCTGCTGCAATCCGTATTCGAACTGCTCGAAATGTTCCTCGGAAATTGTGCAGCCTGCCGCCATCGCGTGCCCGCCAAAACGCAGCAACACACCCGGATGGCGCTTGGCGACCAGATCCAGCGCGTCGCGCAAATGAAAGCCCGGAATCGAGCGGCCCGAGCCTTTGAGTTCATGCTCCTTGCCCGGCGCCTGGCTGGCGGCAAACACAAAGGTCGGCCGGTGCAGCCGGTCTTTGATGCGCGAGGCGACGATGCCGACCACGCCTTCGTGAAAATCCGGGTCAAAAATCGCAATCGCCGGGGGCGGTTCCTCGTCTTCGTCAATCATCGCGTCGGCGGCCAGTTGCGCCTGGTCGCGCATGCCGGATTCGATGCTGCGGCGTTCGCGGTTGATGCCGTCGAGCATCTGCGCCAGCTCGTCGGCCCGTGTCGGGTCGTCTGTCAGCAGGCATTCAATGCCCAGCGTCATGTCGGCCAGCCGACCGGCCGCATTGATGCGCGGGCCGAGCGCAAAGCCGAAATCAAAAGTCGTTGCAGCGGCGGCCTGCCGACTGGCAGCCTTGAACAGGCTGGCAATGCCGGCGGGCAGCGCGCCGGCGCGGATGCGCTTCAGGCCCTGCGCCACCAGCCTGCGGTTGTTGGCATCCAGCTTCACCACGTCAGCCACCGTGCCCAGCGCCACCAGTGGCAGCAGCGTGTCGAGCTTGGGCTGGTGGGCGGCGTCAAACACGCCGCGCGCGCGCAACTCGGCGCGCAGCGCCAGCAGCACGTAGAACATCACGCCGACGCCGGCGATGGCCTTGCTTTCAAAGGTGCAGCCGGGCTGGTTGGGGTTGACGATCACGTCGGCATCGGGCAGGCCGATCTGCTCGTTGAACAAGGCCGGCAAATGGTGGTCGGTGACCAGCACCTGCAGGCCCAGCGCTTTGGCGCGCGCCACGCCGTCGATGCTGGCAATGCCGTTGTCCACCGTCACCAGCACGTCGGCACCGCTGGCTTTTACCCGCTCGGCAATCGGCGCGGTCAGGCCGTAGCCGTCAACGATCCGGTCGGGAACCAGGTAGCTGACGTGCTTGGCGCCCAGCAGTTTCAGGCCGCGCAGTGCCACGGCGCAGGCGGTCGCGCCGTCGCAGTCGTAGTCGGCGACGACGCAGATTTTTTTATCGCTGGCCATCGCATCGGCCAGCAAGCGGGCGGCTTCTTGCGTGCCGCGCAGCGCGGACGGCGGCAGCAGTTTGGCCAGTCCGTCGTCGAGTTCGTCGGGGCCGTGGACGCCGCGCGCGGCATAAAGCTGCGCCAGCAAAGGGTGAATGCCCGCCTGCTGCAGCGCCCAGACGCTGCGCGGAGGCACGTCGCGTACCTGAATTTTCATGGTCTGTCTCTCGAATCGGTTGAATGAATGACTATGATTTTCATAGCTGCTTGAGCACGTCCAGCGTGCGCAAGGGGCTGAAAAAGCTTGAAATTCGGCGCCACGGGCTGGCGCGGTGGGTTTCAAAGGTCTGCGCGCTGTCTTCACCGCACAGCGTCAGGCGCACGGTTTCGCCGGCGCTTTGCCGGGCCAGCAGACCCGCGATTTCGCCCGCGTCCAGCGTGGCCCAGGCTTGCGCGTAGGCGGCCCAGTCTTCCCTGAACACCGCTTCGGCCAGGCTGCGTGGTGCGCTGATTTGCTCCTTCGGCGTGATCGGCGTGACGGTTTCCGCGTTGTGCAAGGGTAAATCCCCCGTGCCGCTGATCCAGAAAGAGTTGACCGGCAACTTGCCTTGGCTGTCGCGTACGTCGTTGAAGGGGTGTGTGTAAAGCAGCATCTGCATTTCATTTTGCAGCCGGCGAAGCGGCGCGGCCCCTTTGGCGTCCGGCAACCACGCATCGACATTGCGCGCCAGCACCCGGTCGAGTGAGGCGGTCGGCAGGCCGCGAAACAGCTCGCCCTCGGCCAGCCAGCGCTCGGGCGTCAGGTAATGCAGCGTGATGCCGTCGGTTTCAAAATAGGGTTGCATGAGCGCCAGCAGGGCGCGCGACTCGTCTTCGCGCAATTCCAGCACGGCCGGGTCGGTCAGGGTGGCGTGCAGGTGCCTGACGGCCCAGTGGCAAGGCGTGATCCAGGCCCAGGCCTTGTCGCCGCCTGCCTGCAAGTAGGTTGCGGCGTCCTGGGCGGCCCAGGGCATCAAGCCATCCGGGGTTTGAAGCGTGGCCAGGCCCAATGCGCGGGCCAAGGCGCGCTCGTGCGGCGGCGAAAGCGATTCCGGATTTTGGCGGTCGGTTTGCACCAAGTGCATGCCCTGCAGCAACTGGCCGAGTCGTTTTAAGGTGTTCGGCGGCAGGGATTCGAGAGTGGGCAGCCAGGCGGCTGCGCTGCAAGCGGCAAAGGGGATGAGAACGTGGGGAGTCGATTCAAGGCGCATCGCGCTATTGTCCGGGATGCCACAATCACGCCCATGCAAATCCCCTATGAGTTGATTTTGGGCTGGCGCTACACCCGCGCTGGCCGCGCCACCCGGCGCAATGGCTTTATTTCCTTTATTTCAGGTGTTTCCATGCTCGGCATTGCGCTGGGCGTGGCGGCGCTGATCATTGTGCTGAGCGTGATGAATGGCTTCCAGAAGGAAGTGCGCGACCGCATGCTGGGCGTGATCTCGCACATTGAAGTGTTTGCCCCCGGCGGTGGCGCGCTGGCCGATCCGCAAAAAACACTGGCCGAAATCAAGGCCAACCGAGAAGTCGTCGGCGCTGCAACTTTCATAGCTGCCCAAGCCCTGCTGGCGCGCGGTGAGGACATGAAAGGCACCTTGGTGCGCGGTATTGACCCGGCGCTGGAGGGCCAGGTAACTGATCTGGCCGTGAGTTCGCAGCCGACGCTGGCAAAGCTGTTTCCTGGTGAATTCGGCGTGGTGCTGGGCGGCGAGCTGGCCCGCGCCATGGGCGTGCGCGAAGGTGACACGGTGACGCTGATTGCCCCCAGCGGACAGGTGACGCCCGCCGGCGTGGTGCCGCGCCTGAAGCAGATGACGGTAGTGGGCACCTTTGACTCTGGCCATTTTGAATACGATTCGGCGCTGGTCATGATGCACCAGGACGACGCGGCAAAAATTTTCCGCCTCGAAGGACCGACCGGCATCCGCATCAAACTGAAAGACTTGCACCAGGCGCGGCAAGTGGCGCTGGAGTTGTCGAAAACCTTGAGCGGCGACCTCCTGATACGCGACTGGACGCGGCAAAACAAGACCTGGTTTGCCGCCGTCGAGTTGGAAAAACGCATGATGTTCATCATCCTGACGCTGATCGTGGCAGTGGCGGCGTTCAATCTGGTCAGCACCCTGGTGATGACGGTGACCGACAAGCGCGCTGACATTGCCATTTTGCGCACGCTGGGTGCCAGCCCGAAAAGCATCATGGGCGTGTTCATGGTGCAGGGCGCAATGGTCGGCGTGATCGGCACGCTGTCCGGCCTGTTGCTGGGGCTGCTGGTGGCCTTCAATATCGATGTGATCGTGCCGGCGCTGGAGCGGCTGCTGAACGCCAGCTTTTTGCCCAAGGACATCTACCTGATCAGCCGCATGCCGAGCGAGCCGCAGTACGCCGACATCATGCCGATCGTCGTCATCTCGCTGATTCTGGCTTTCCTGGCCACCATTTACCCCAGCTGGCGCGCCAGCCGCGTGAATCCGGCGGAGGCGCTGCGCTATGAGTGATCAAACCCCCACGCTCCCCACTTCGTGTGGTTCGCTGCCCCCCGAGGGGGCCGCCCCGCCTGCAGTCCGGCAAAGCCGGTCCTGCGGCCGGAACTTGGACGAACGGGGGCAGGTGTGTGCCTCGCCCGAAGTTTTGAAAAATGATGTTCCTATGCTGCCCACTTCAAGCAGTTCGATGATTTCTGAGGGAGCTACTTTGCAAGAACGCAGGACCGACTCCGACTTACTCCCTCTCCCTTTGGGAGAGGGCAGGGGTGAGGGCCTACCCGAATCCGTGACCCAGCCCCAGGGCGAGGTCGTGCTGCGCGCCACCGGCCTGACCAAACGCTTCACAGAAGGCCGGCTCGACGTGACCGTACTGCAGGGCGTTGACCTGCAAGTGCATCGCGGCGAAACCCTGGCCATTGTCGGCACTTCGGGTTCGGGCAAAAGCACCCTGCTGCATTTGATGGGCGGGCTGGACGCGCCCACCAGCGGGCAGGTCGAATTGAAGGGTCAGATTCTTTCAACGCTGTCCCCCGCCAGCCAAGGCCAGCTACGCAATCAGCACCTTGGCTTTGTCTACCAGTTTCACCATTTGCTGCCCGAGTTCAGCGCGCTCGACAACGTCGCCATGCCGCTGTGGATCCGGCGTCAGGACCGTGCCAAAGCGTCTGAAGTCGCCAGCAAGATGCTGGCCAGCGTGGGCTTGCAAGACCGACTCCACCATCGTCCGTCCGAACTTTCAGGCGGCGAACGTCAGCGCGTCGCCATCGCCCGGGCCCTGGTGACGCGACCGGCCTGCGTGCTGGCCGACGAGCCCACCGGCAACCTCGACCGCTCCACTGCCGACGGCGTGTTTCAGTTGATGCTTAAACTCGCCCGAGAGCATGGCACCGCGTTTGTAATGGTGACGCACGACGAAGCACTGGCGGCGCGCTGTGGGCGGCAGCTACGGCTGGTGCTGGGAAAGTTGTCAGAGGCGCAGTGATATCGCTTCAGTTACCATTTGTGTAAACGGCTTATTGATTTTTTGATGGTTTAAACGAAAGAATTTATGCCGCTAACGGATAACGGGAATAGCGCTGGCGGGAAACAGGGGATTCCTGACGGATTCACCGAATTCCGGCGGCAGGAAACACTGCTCAAGACAGGCGCTCTGCAAGACGCCATTTTCAACAGTGCCAACTTTTCCAGCATTGCCACCGATGAAAAAGGGGTGATCCAGATTTTCAACGTGGGTGCCGAGCGCATGCTGGGTTATGCGGCTTCCGATGTTGTCAATCAGGTCACGCCGGCTGATATTTCCGATCCGAAAGAGCTGATTGCCCGGGCCGTCACCCTGAGTCTGGAACTGGACACGCAGATTACGCCCGGCTTCGAAGCGCTGGTGTTCAAGGCTTCGCGCGGGATCGAGGACATCTACGAGCTGACCTATATCCGCAAGGACGGCAGCCGCTTCCCGGCGGTGGTGTCGGTCACGGCACTGCGCGATGCGCAGGACGCCATCATCGGCTACCTGTTGATCGGCACCGATAACACGGCGCGCAAGCAGGCCGAAGAGGCGCTGCTTAGAGCGGGGGCCTTGCAGAGCGCGATTTTCAACAGCGCCAACTTCTCCAGTATCGCCACTGACGCGAAGGGCGTCATCCAGATTTTCAACGTCGGCGCCGAGCGCATGCTGGGCTACACCGCCGCCGAAGTGATGAACAAGATCACCCCGGCCGAGATTTCCGATCCGCAGGAAGTGATTGCGCGCGCCGAGGCGCTGAGCGTCGAACTCGGCACCCCGATTACGCCCGGCTTCGAGGCGCTGGTGTTCAAGGCCTCGCGCGGGATCGAGGACATCTACGAGCTGACTTATATCCGTAAAGATGGCAGCCGCTTTCGGGCGGTGGTGTCGGTCACGGCACTGCGCGATGCGCAAGACGCCATCATCGGCTACCTGTTGATCGGCACCGATAACACGGCGCGCAAGCAGGCCGAAGAGGCGCTGCTGAGAGCGGGGGCCTTGCAGAGCGCGATTTTCAACAGCGCCAACTTCTCCAGTATCGCCACCGACGCGAAGGGCGTGATCCAGATTTTCAACGTCGGCGCCGAGCGCATGCTGGGCTACACCGCCGCCGAAGTGATGAACAAGATCACCCCGGCCGAGATTTCCGATCCGCAGGAAGTGATTGCGCGCGCCGAGGCGCTGAGCGTCGAACTCGGCACCCCGATTACGCCCGGCTTCGAGGCGCTGGTGTTCAAGGCCTCGCGCGGGATCGAGGACATCTACGAGCTGACCTATATCCGCAAGGACGGCAGCCGCTTTCCGGCGGTGGTGTCGGTCACGGCGCTGCGCGATGCGCAAGACGCCATCATCGGCTACCTGTTGATCGGCACCGACAACACGGCGCGCAAACAAGTCGAAGCGGAGCAGGCGCTGCTCGACCAGCGTTTGCGCGATCAGCAGTTTTACACGCGCTCACTGATCGAATCAAATATTGACGCCATCATGACGACCGATCCGCGCGGCATTATCAGCGACGTCAACCAGCAGATGGAGGCGCTGACCGGCTGCACGCGCGATGAATTGATCGGGGCGCCGTTCAAAAACTATTTTACCGATCCGGAGCGGGCCGAGGCGGCGATCAAGCGTGTGCTGCGCGAAGGCAAGGTCACCAACTACGAGTTGACCGCCCACGCCAGGGGTGGCAAGGAAACAGTCGTGTCGTACAACGCGACCACCTTCCATGACCGCGACCGCAAGCTGCAAGGCGTATTCGCGGCAGCGCGCGATGTGACTGAGCGCAAGCGCTTCGATAGCACCTTGCAAGAAAAAAATATCGAGCTGGAGCATGCCAGCCGCATGAAGTCAGAGTTCCTGGCCACCATGTCGCATGAATTGCGCACGCCGCTGAACGCCATCATCGGATTTTCAGAGGCGCTCAAGGATGGCTTGATGGGCCAGCTGAGCGATACCCAGCACGAATACATTGGCGATATTTTCACCAGCGGGCAGCACTTGCTGTCCCTGATCAATGACATTCTGGATTTATCGAAGGTCGAAGCAGGCATGATGGCGCTCGACCTCGACGCGGTCGACCTGAACAACCTGCTGTCCAACAGCTTGTCGATCGTCAGGGAAAAGGCGTTAGCCCAGCGCATCGATCTCGAACTCGAAATGGATGAAGACTTGGGCATACTCGGCTTGGACATGCGCAAGACCAAGCAAATTGTCTACAACCTGCTGTCGAATGCCGTCAAATTCAGCACCGCCGGCGCTCGCGTGACCTTGAGCGCACGGCGGGTCTCATGCGATTCCGTTGGCACACTGCCCGGTGCCTGGCCAGTGCACAGTTTCCCCTTGGTCAACAATGCGTACAGCGAATTTATCGAGCTCTGCGTCAGTGACAGCGGCATCGGAATTTCCCAGGAAAATATGGCGAAGTTGTTTCAGGCCTTCGGTCAAATCGACAGCAGCCTGGCGCGCAAATTCGAGGGTACCGGCCTCGGCCTGGCGATGGTCAAAAAACTGGCCGAACTGCATGGGGGGACTGTGGCCGTGGCCAGTGCAGAGGGTGAGGGTGCGCGCTTCGCGGCGTGGTTACCCCTGCGCACGGCGGCTCAAACTACACCCACTCAGCCCGACATCGTCGACACAGTAACCATGCCGGCAGCCGCGCCTCTGGAACGCATTGCGCTGGTCGTCGAGGATGACGACCTGGCCGCTGACCTGATTCGCCTGATGCTCGAAGCCGAAGGATTTACCGTCTTACACGCTGCCAGTGCGGAGGCCGCCCTCGTGGTGGCGTCGCAGCAGACCCTCAGCTTGATCACGCTGGATATTAAGTTGCCGGGCATCGATGGCTGGGAATTTCTTCTGCGGATACGCGAAAGCGGCACCTCGGCCCAGGTGCCGGTGGTGATTATCTCCGGGCTGACCGACAGCAAGATGGCACTGATTGGCGGAGCCGCCGCCGTGCTGCAAAAGCCAATCAGCCGCGCCCTGCTGAAAGCCTCACTCGCCAATCTGGGCCTGCTTTCGGGCCATGGACTTACCCACACGGTATTGGTCGTGGATGATGACCCCAAAGCAGTCGAAGTCATTGCCGCCTTTTTGCCGCCACCGGCCTACACGGTAGTGCGCGCGTATGGCGGTAGCGAGGCGATCACCCTGGCGCAGCGACTACGGCCGGACTTGATTTTGCTCGACTTGATGATGCCGCAAGTGAACGGCTTTGAGGTGATTAAAGTGCTTCAGCGCAATCCCGAAACGGCGCGTATCCCGATTCTGATGGTGACCGCCAAAGAGATCACGGCGCAAGACCGTGCTGAGCTCGATAGCAATCCGGGCAAGGTTATCCATGTTATAGAAAAAGCCGGGTTCAATCCGGCCAGCTTTATCACTGAGGTAAAGCGCACCTTCTTGCCAAGGTTAGAGAAAAATAGAGAGGACACCTGATGGCCAGAATATTAATTATTGAAGACAATCCAGCGAACATGAAACTGGCCATTCTTCTGCTACGCAACGCCGGCCATACGGTGCTGTGCGCAGTCGATGCCGAAACCGGTTTGACGCTGGCGCGCAACGACCACGATCAGCCGGACCTGATCCTCATGGATATCCAGCTGCCCGGCATGGACGGCTTGGCGGCGACGGCCCTGCTGAAAACAAATCCGGTCACCGCCGCCATTCCCATCATTGCGCTGACCGCGATGGCGATGAAAGCGGATCAGGAAAAGAGCCAGATAGCCGGCTGCGACGGGTATATCGCCAAACCGCTGCGCTACCAGGAATTGTATGCAGCCATCGACACCCTCTTGCTCAAGGCGAAGCCGCAAGCGGCCAGTGAAAATTCCATTGGTCCGGCGTCATGACCAGCACCGTGGAGACCCTCCCCCCCGCAACCATACTCATCGTCGATGATGAAATCCTGAACCGCAAGCTGCTTGTAGCGCTGTTGCGGCCCGAAGGCTATCTTACCGTCTGCGCCGCCAGCGGTGAAGAGGCGCTGGCCGCGGTTGCGCAGCAAGCACCAGACCTGATTTTGCTGGACATCATGATGCCGGGGATGGATGGCTACCGGGTAGCCGCGCAGCTCAAGGCCGACCCCGTAAGCTCGAATATTCCGATCATCATGGTGACAGCGCTCAGCGACCGCAGCGCGCGCTTGGCGGGTCTGCGTGCCGGGGCGGAAGAGTTCTTGACGAAACCCGTGGAGCAGGCTGAGTTGTGGTTAAGGGTGCGCAACCTGCTGCGCCTGAAAGAGTTTGGTAATTTTCTCCGCAACCATGCCCGCATCCTTGAGGAACAGTTGCAGGCGCGTACAGCCGAGTTGCAATGCTTCCGCTCGGCCATGGACGCCACCGCCGATGCGATTTTACTGACCGACCGCAACACCATGAACTTTGTCGAGGTCAATGCGACAGCCTGCAACATGCTGGGCTACACGCGCGAAGAATTATTCCAGATGGGCCCAGCGTCGCTCAGCATAGCCACACTTGAGCAGATGGACAGTGCCTACGATGCCCTCATTGCCGGTCACGGTACAAACGAGTTGACGCAAACCCAAATACTTCGCAAGGATGGTTCCTCGTTGGATGTAGAAGTGCATCAGCAGATCCACCTCTTCGACGCAAACTGGTTCATTGTCAGCGTGCTGCGCGACATCACCGAACGCAAGCAGGCCCAGGAAGAAATACTGCTCCTCAATGCCAGCCTGGAAGAGCGCGTGCTGCAGCGCACGGCGCAGCTGCAGTTAGCCAACCAGGAACTGGAGGCTTTTTCCTATTCCGTCTCCCACGACTTGCGCACGCCGTTGAGCAGCATTGACGGCTTCAGCCGCTTGCTGGGCAAGGAAATCGCTGCCAGTGCGGCAAGTGTGCGCATCCAACACCACCTCGCCCGCATTCGTGCAGGGGTGCTGCAGATGGGTACGCTGATTGATGCCATGCTGTCGCTGGCGCAGGTTTCTCGCAGCAGGCTGAGCTGGGACAGCGTCGATCTGAGTGCCATCGCCCACAGTGTGCTGGACGGTTACCGCGAACGCGAGCCCGGCCGGCTGGTGCAAGTGGAGGTCCAGCCCGCGCTGATCGTCCAGGGTGATCCGCATCTGTTGCGCCAGGTACTTGACAATCTGCTGGGAAATGCCTGGAAGTTCAGCGGCCTGCAGCCGCAGGCCTGCATTACTTTCCGGCGCGAGACCGGTCCGGATGGCGAGGCCGTGTATGTAGTGCAGGACAATGGCGCGGGTTTTGATATGGCTTATTCGGACAAGCTTTTCGGCGCTTTTCAGCGGCTTCACAGTGTGACGGAATTTGCAGGAACCGGCATTGGCCTGGTCACTGTGCATAGAATCATCGCGCGCCACGGCGGCAGGGTTTGGGCCACATCCGCCCCGAATGAAGGGGCGACGTTACACTTCACGCTGGGGAACTGTCAGGCTCAGGAGCTGCGCCTGTCTAAAGCTAAAAAGTGAAATTAAGCGGCATGGACAGCCAGCTTGCACAGCCGCCGATCCGTGCTTTTTAAGCCTCAAGCGCAATCAGGATGAGCGCAAGAAGCTATCAAATTCATAGGGGTTTCATCCGGTCAGGCTGCACTCTGCAGGTGCTGAAAAAGCAGGCGTCCATAAAAAAAGACAGGCCAGGCCTGTCTTTTTAAGAGAGCAAAAATCAATTACTTGACGGTGGCAGCTTTCATATCGGCCTTGCCGTCGGCTTTCACTGCAGCGGTAACAGCAGCGGCATTCGTCTTGTCGGCTTTGGCATCAACCTTGACTTTGTCGGTCTTGGCGTTGGCGTTGACCATTGCCTTGTCGGCTTTGGCATCGGCCTTGGCGTCAATCTTGTCGGCCTTGGCATCGGCAGCTACTTTATTTTTAGGTGCAGCTGCAGCTGCCTTGGCGTGGGCTTTGGTTTTGGCCTTGGCGTGTGCCTTGGCTTTGGTTTTGCTGGATTTCATGGCCGATTTGGCGACCTTGGCGTCTGCCTTGGCATCGACTTTGGCTTCGGATGCAACGGCCTTGACGGTGGCTTTGTCGGCCTTGGCTTCTGCTTTCACGACGGCCGGGGTGGCGGGCGCAACGACAGTTGCAGCAGGTGCCTGGGCGAATGCGCCCGAAACAAACAGGCCGGCGATCAGGGTAGCGAGTAACTTGTTCATGGTAAGCCTTAGGATAAATTAATTGCCGCAATGAAATCATTGCAACCAGGCTATTAACGATGGCCGGCTACCCGTCGTTGACTTCGTTTACATCGCGTTGCAACCTCAGCGCTGCAATGCAGGCGACAAAAGGGGCGAACTGCATGGCCGTGTGCAGCCATGGCCGCTGCAGTTTCATGGTTTCCACTGAATCCCTGCCGGTCGTGCGGCAGGTGTTGGTCAAGCATAATCACCGTCCCGCGCACTGCGCACCCCGGACGGCGCTTTGCAGCCCGGCGGGACTTTTCAGCACGCCGTGTTAGCGATTCGCTTGCGGTTTCAGCAAAAACCACAACACGCATGACAGACCACTACACCACCCTGGGGCTCAGCAGTGCCGCGACGCTGGCTGACGTCAAAAAAGCGTTTCGCCAGAAAGCGTCCTTCTGGCATCCCGACAAAAACCCGGCTCCTGATGCGGCGGCACGTTTTCGGGCGGTGCAGGCGGCTTACGAAGTGCTGTCGGATGCCGACCGGCGTCAGGCTTATGACGACAACCGCCGCCGCAACCTGCTCGACAGTCCTATCGAGACGGCGCAAGAGATTTGGCGCAATTATTTAAACCCACTGCTTTGATGCCTGTGTGACGGCAAAGATGCAAAACATGAAAACCCCGGCAGCATGAACATTTCCCCTTTTTTTCGCAACCTGCGCTCGGCCTACCAGTCCGAAATGGACGACCTGACGTTTGACTCTGACGGGCGCGATGTGTTGCGCCAGCGCCTGGCTGACAAGCGCAAACAGATCGGCTTTCTGGTGCAAATGATGGAACTCAGCCCCGAGATGGTGGCGGTCGTTTTTCATCAGGGCTTTGCCTTCAGGGAGCCTGCGCTGATGGAGCACCTGCTGAGCCATGACGCCGATGAGTTTCCCGAATGGAGCAGCCTGTCGGGCGGCATTGACTTGGCACCGTGGACGCGCGAGCTGGTGCAGGTGATTTTGCAATCGCCCCAGGGCGAATGGTTTTTGACGCTGGCCGCCGGTCTGCAGTACATGGCGGGCAAGCCCGATGCCGCATTCGGCGGGCAAGGCGCCAGCGATGCTTCCCAAGACGAGGATGAAGAGGGCGAGTCTGAAGACACCGATGACTACCAGGACGAGTTCAACACCCATGAACAAGACGAGCTGCGCGGCGATGCCCGCACCCGCGCCGAGGCGGGCGCCGAGTGGATGTCGGGCCAGGGCTTTGACCGCAAGGACTGAGCCGCAACGGGCGCTATCTCTAGAGACAGATTTGAAAGAAACGCGGAGCCTTTATGAACCACCTTGCCTTGATTGAAAAAACCCAGCTTCTGATTGCCGCCGGTGACATCGTGGGCGCTGAAGGCGCGCTGGTCGAGCTGGCCGACGCCGAGGGCGACGCGGCGCTGATGGTCGTGCTGGCCCAGTTGCCGCCCAAGGACATCCTGGCGGTGATCCGCGAATACGACAACTCCAAAGAGTCGGTGGTCAACCTGCTGGTCACGCCCGAGCAGTTTGCGCGGGCCGTGGTGATTGAAAAGCAGTACAAGGACTTGACCCGCACGCACCTGCGCGGCATGGTCAATTCAATTATTTTTCGGGAAGACGCCGACCCGCTTGAATTTTTGAATGCGATTGGCGACCTCGAAGGCGGCAGCGAAGCGCTGGCCGACTATTTCACCGAGAAGTGGGATCGCATCGAAGCGTTTGCCTTTCATGGCAGTTTTGATGCCATGAAGGACACCGGCGAATTGCTGTCAAAGGCCGAGCTGCAAGCCCGCGCCTATGAAAAACCGACGCTGGAGCAAGACGAAATCGCTGACCATGACTGGATGGAGCTGGCTTGGCTGCTGCGCTACGAAATTCCGGACCTGTTCATTGAAATGCTCACGGTGCTGCGCGCCAAGGCCCGCGCGCACGATGCCGGACTGGACGAAGAAGAGGGCGACGACACCGAAGAGGACGATGGCAAGGTCGAAACCGGCGACACCGACCGGGGCAAGGCCACGCCGGTCGCCCGCGACTCTGACGAAGAATCGGCCATCTGAAGGGCGCCCAGCCCGGACAGCCCACCTATTTCACGATGCCCATGCAACCCACCATCGCGCCTGCTTCGCCGGCTTCAATTTCTCTTTACGATGCGCGTCCGTTTTTTGAAAAAGCGCTGCAGTTCGGCCTGCAAAACGGCATCATCGACCGCCAGAAACTGGAAGCCATCTACACCGATGCGCCCAAGGGCATGGTGCAAATTGCGCGTTATTTCGGCAATGAGTTTTTGCGCCCGGATATCGAGCAGGCCAAAAACCGCATCGTGAATCTGGTCAGCCTTTACCTTGAAAGCACCAGTGGCGGCGACTTGAGGCGTGCCGCCGAATCCCTGCGCGACCATTCTTTTTTGTCGCGCTCCAAGGGCGGCTCGGACATGCTCAAAGCCATGCTGGCGCTGCCCGAAAGCACCAGCTTTCACACGCGCCTCGATAGTGACGCCGTAGACGAGCGCGGCGTGGTGAAGGGGCTGGACGAATGGTCGCTGCGAAGTTTTGCCGACTACCAGGCCGAGCTGGCCAGACGCCAGCCGCTCCAGCAAGAGATAGACGCCGCCCTCTGGCTGGCCACTGAGCTGGGCATGGACGCGGAAGAACTCGAAGAAGCGCACACCCATGCCGAAGCGGTGATTCGCAGCGCATTGCTGGCAATGGCCACGCGGCGCACCGAGTTCCCCGATTGGGTCGAGTTTGAAAAGATGGTCACTGCGCTGCGTAAAAAATACCGCACAGCCAAAACCCGCGCAGCAGCACAAGCTGAAAAAGAAGGCGCCGCTCCTGCCAGCGCCCGGTCACAGACGGTTTCCATCACATTGCCGCAAAACCTGCCCGATGAGCTGCGGGCGGTGGTGCAAACCGTGCAGCAATCGCTGCTGGCTGATTTGCCCCAGATTCTGGACAGCGGCTTGTCGGCGCGGGCACTGTTTGCCAACGACAGCGAAGACCATCATCCGCCGCTGCTGGGCCGCTATTTCTGGCTGGAAGACATGGCCAGCGAAATGCAGCACCATGAAAACTCCATTTCAGCCGCCTGGGACAAAGCCACAGGCGGCAACCACGACGACGGCTCGCTGCTGACGCTGTTTGTCTGCGTAGCCGCCGGTGCCGCCCCCAAAACCATGCTGACCGAACGAGGCGCTTCCGCGTTGGTGCGCAAGATCCAGAAACCGGGCGCTGGGGCGAGTTTCAATCCGGAACTGGCGCGGCAATTCATTCTGGAGCAAGCCCCGGCGCAGTACCAGGAAGGCTATCTGCAGTTGTGGGAAGACTTTGCCGAAGAGGCGCAGCCGGTGTTGCAAAGTGATTCAAGTTACGCCTTGAAGGACGCGCTGGCCCTGCTGCGGCGCGAATGCCACTTGAAGGCGTGAAGAGCTGTTTTTGAGCCGGCTTGCATTGCAGGGCGGTGGCGTCGTCCGGCACGCATTCATTTGCAGGGCGCTTGACGCACCCCGGCCGGCGTCAGTTGCCGGCGTGATGAGTCGATGGGCAAGCGTTTCACGGCGGTGATTGGCGAAATTTTCAGGATGGGCTGAAGCAGGATGGTTTGGCGGCCCTGTCCTACCTGCTTGAGCGATGGTGCTGTGTTTTCACACCCGGCAAGCCTGTATAGCATGGCGTCTTTCATTGTTTGAACGAAAGGTGACCGTCGTGAAAAATCCGTTCATGAGCATGTTTCTCAGCAGCGCCAACAAAATTGCCGGCTCTGCCCGAGCGCAGGCCACTGCCGCCGTGAAACGCGAAGCCGCCAAAAACACCCGCGAAATGACCAAGGCCTGGACTGATGCCCTGCTGCCCAAGGCCGCGCCAGCGCGCAAACGCAAAGTGGCGAAGAAATAGGCGCGACAGGCCGCCCGGCGCGGGCTTTACCGCTCTGGGAAGCGTCTGCAAAGATTCGGTGTTTGCTATTGATAAAGTAGCTGTAGGCGCTTGCTGGCAGTGGACGTCAGGCACTTTTTGCTTAAAAACAGGTTCTGCCCAGGCAGTGCGGGCTGCTTTTTGCCAAGGATGGCCAGCCGGCCATCAATACACTGGCATCGCTATGAATAC
The DNA here is from genome assembly GCF_035984465.1 of Polaromonas sp. CG_9.5. Lineage (NCBI taxonomy): Bacteria > Pseudomonadati > Pseudomonadota > Betaproteobacteria > Burkholderiales > Comamonadaceae > Polaromonas > Polaromonas sp. CG_9.5. The sequence goes on along the minus strand of NZ_JAXCHR010000012.1, from coordinate 55,163 downwards.
GATAGCTTGCAGCGCACGCCCACATTGCGCCAGCGCCTTATTTTCCTTGAAAACTATGGCATCCCGGCACATATAGCCGCGTCTTCGGGCTGAACTCATGCAGCGTCATGCCCTTGAAGCCGGGCCATGCTGAAAACGTCGCTTCCAGCGCTGGAAGCTGCTTGAACATCGCGGTCTGGTTGGCATGAAACGTTGTCGCGCTGCCCGTGACTTCAAAAGCGCCGGCCTTCGTAAAAGCCGCATCCTGAGGATTTTTTCGGGGCTGCTTCAGCATAGGCAGGAAAGGCTGCTCGCCCAAGGTGACTTGCCAGCGTCCGCTTTTTGATAGCAGCAGCGGGTTTGCGTGCCTGAGCTGATGGGCTGGTGGGCATCCGATTGATCGCGGCTGCAAGGGCAGCCAACACCCGCATTTCGGACGCGTCATTTATGTGTCAACATTCCTCAACTACCGCCCCTGCCGTTCTCTTTCTTTTTAACTTTTTGCATGACCTTCTGGATTGACACGCATTGCCATCTTGACGCCGCAGAGTTCTTGCCGGACATGGCCAGTGTGCGTGCGCGCGCTGCGCGCCAAGGGGTGGCGCACTGTGTGCTGCCGGCGGTGTCGGCAAGCAATTTTGCGGCGGTTCGCCTGCTGGCGCATGAATTTTCAGACAGTTATGCGCTGGGCATTCATCCGCTGTGCGTGCCCGATGCACAAGAGGCTGACTTGCAAACGCTGGACGCCGAACTGACGCTCAGAAGATCTGACCCGCGCCTGGTAGCCGTCGGTGAAATCGGGCTGGATTATTTTGTGCCGGCGCTCAAGCAAAGCCCGATGCGCGAGCGCCAGGAGTTCTTTTACCGTGCGCAGCTCAAGCTGGCGCGCCAGCACGGTCTGCCGGTCATCCTGCATGTGCGGCGCTCGGCGGACAAACTGCTCAAACACCTGCGCGAGCTCCAGCCCGAAGGTGGCTGGCGCGGCATTGGCCACGCCTTCAACGGCAGCGAGCAGCAGGCGCTGGAATTTATCAAGCTGGGGTTCAAGCTGGGCTTTGGCGGCACCGTGACGTTTGATTCAGCCCGGCAGATCCGGCGTCTGGCCAGCCAGTTGCCGCTGGACGCGCTGGTGATGGAAACCGACTCGCCCGACATTCCCCCGCACTGGCTGTACCGCACCGCAGAGCAGCGGGCCGACGGGCAATGCCAGGGCCGCAACGAGCCGGGCGAGTTGCCGCGCATTGCCGGCGTGCTGGCACAGCTGCGCGGCCTGTCGGATGAAGCGCTGGCGCGGGCCACCACGGCGAATGCGCTGGCAGCTTTCCCCAAACTCAAGGGCTTGCTGCCATGCTGACCGGCTTGCCGCCCTTGGTTTCCAGCCACACGCAGGTGTTGATTTTGGGAAGTTTTCCGGGCGTCGCTTCTTTGGCGTCGCAACAGTATTACGGCCATCCGCAAAACCAGTTCTGGAAGATTTTGCAAGCCATTTGGCCTTCTTGCGCACTGCCCACGGGCGCAAGCAGCTATCAAATTCGTAGTGAATGGCTGCTGGCCAGGGGGCTGGGCCTGTGGGATGTGTACGCCGCCTGCGAACGCGAGGGCAGTCTGGACAGCCAAATCCGCACGCCGGTGCTGAACGATTTTGCTGAAATACTGCGGCTTTGCCCCGCGTTGCAAGCTATTGCCCACAACGGGGCCGAAAGCTTCAAACACGCGCGCCGTGTAAGCGCTGCGCTGGCGGGTGCCGAGCCGCTCCAGGCAGACTCAGCTCCGTTGGAGGGCCGCGCATTACAAAAGGTGAAAAGCGTGGGCGTCAAATTTTATAAATTGCCATCGTCCAGCCCGGCCCATGCCGCCTGGTCGTTCGAGCGCAAACTCGCAGCCTGGCGCGAGGTTTTTGAGAAACATCGATGGGTATGAATCAATGAGCAAATCGCCTCTTTCCCCTCTTTCCCCTGTTCCTGCCACCGCCGAGGGTGTGTTCAAAGCCTGGGCGCTGGAGCGTGCTTCGCAGCCCAAGGGCGCTCTGTCGCCGCGTTCGCTGGCTTCTTACCATTCGCTTTGGGTCGGCTGGACTGAATACCTGCTGTCGCAAAAATCCCTGTCCTGGAACGAAGCCCGGTCGCCCGATGTGCGGGCTTACCTTGAAGCGCTCAATCCGCGCGCACTGCTGCGTGGCCTGGTGAATGTCAGCACGGTCACGCAGCGCCGCTACTACCGGGTGCTGAAAAAGATTTATGCCTTTGCCGTGCTGCAGGAATGGGTTGCCGACAATCCGGTCGATGTGGGCGCTTCCGTGTCGCCGACCGAGCAGATGGATTCACTGGTGTTTCATGCGATTGACTGGGCTGCATTGCTGCAGGCCGTGCCGCCGCCGCAAGACCCGCCGCCCGCCGACCAGCCGTGGCTGGACGTGCGCGACCAAGCGATTTTGCGGCTGATGATGCAGTCGGCGCTTACCGTGGCCGAGCTGGCGGGGCTGGACATCGGCGACGTGCAGCATCCCCGGCTGGGGTCGGTGCATGGCGTGGGCGAGTTGTTTCGGGCTGAAGAAACCACCCCGCAACCTGATGTGGCAGCCGTCATGCTTGAACTGAGCGGCGCCCGCAAGGCGCAGGCCAGGCGCGTCACGCTGCCCGAAGAAGTCAGCACCGCCGTGCTGGCTTGGCTGACCGCGCGCGCCACCCTGCCTTTGCCCGAAGCGGCCGACACGCCGCTGTTTGTGTCGCGCAAAAAAGCCGGTCGACTGACGCCGCGCGCGCTGTTTCATCTGGCCAACCGCCATGTCAGCGCCACGTTGGGGCCGCGTTACCCGGACACCGTGCTGGCCCACGCCGGACCGATGACGCTGCGCAATTCCTGCATCGTGCGCTGGCTGGATGCCGACATGCCCGAAGAAGAAGTGCTGGCCCGCGCCGGCCTGCGCGAAAGCCAGGCGCTTTTGCGGCTGCGCAAGCACGTCCACGCCAGCCAAGCCGACTGATTGCGCCTGATTCCGCCAGCCCGCCTGCATCGGGGGAAAATAAGGCCTGTAGCGCCTGTTGGCGCTTTAAAAATCAGGATCAAGCTTTCATGGCCAAAAAAGACAACGCGAACACTCCCCAGGACTTGCCCGAGGTTAATTTTTCTGACTACGGCGATGTGCGGTTTCTGCACTTGGGCAGCGAATGGGTGCAGGGCTCGATGCTGCGCGACGCGCCTTATGACATTGAGCTGGAGTATGTGCAGCGCATGATGGCGGGCCTGCTGTTTCTTGACGCCGAATCGATGGCCAAAAAACACGCCATGCAGCTCGGGCTGGGGTCGGCTGCGCTGACCAAGTTTTGCTACAAAAAACTGCGCATGAAAACCACTGCCATTGAAATCAACCCGCAGGTCATCACCGCTTGCCATTTGTGGTTCAAGCTGCCGCGCGATGACTTGCGGCTGCGCGTCATCAATGCCGATGCCGGCGCAGAAATCCAGAAACCCGAGCATCAGGGCACGGTGGATTTGCTGCATGTTGATTTGTACGATGAACAAGCCGCCGCGCCGGTGCTGGACGATGCAGATTTTTATGCCCACTGCCGCGAGTTGCTGACTGAAGACGGCGTGATGACGGTGAACCTGTTTGGCCGCGATTCGAGCTACGAGCAGTCGCTGGTCAAGATGGCCGATGCGTTTGGCCCGGAGTCGATCTGGGCCTTCAGGCCGACGCGCGAGGGCAACACAGTGGTGATGGCCCAGCGTGAGCCGACCCGGCCGGAGCGCGCTGACCTCTTGCAGCGGGCCGGTGTGGTGGAGTCGCGCTGGGACTTGCCGGCCAAGAAGTGGCTCAGGCTTTTCAAGCCGGTGCTGTGAGTCGCATTTTTTTGAAACAACCCTTTGCGGTAAAGAGCCTTTTATGAGCGCTGTGCTTCCCCCCAATCCGCCTTTGAATTCGGCTCCCCGCACGCTGCATGTGGGGCCACTGGACTGGCGCACGCTGATTGAGTGGCTGCGCGAAGACGGACTCATCAGCCCGGCCGATGCAGAGCGCACCATTGCCCGTTGTTCCCAAGTGCAAAGTGCCCAGCATCCCTTGGTCAGGCTGGCCAACTTTGGCATGCCGCGCGTGTCCGACGGCAAACCCCTGGACCTTGAAACCATGAGCCAGTGGCTGGCCGAACGCGCAGGATTGCAGTATTTGCGCATTGACCCGCTCAAGGTGGATGTGGGCAAGGTCGCTGACAGCATGTCGGCGATTTATGCCGAGCGCCACAAAGTGCTGCCGGTACTGGTCAAGTCGCACGAGTTGGTGATTGCCACGTCGCAGCCTTTCGTGAGCGACTGGGTGGCCGAGGTGGAGCGCCAGTCCAGGCGCAGCGTGCGCCTGGTGGTAGCCAATCCGCTGGAAATCAGCAAATTCACCGCCGAATTTTTTGCGCTGGCGAAATCTGTCAAGGCGGCGCTCAAGTCAAGCGGCGGTTCCACCTCGGCCAGTTTTGAGCAACTGGTGGAGCTGAACAAAAGCAACAAGCAACTGGATGCCAACGACCAGGGCGTGGTGCAGGTGGTGGACTGGCTGTGGCAATACGCTTTTGACCAGCGCGCCAGCGACATTCATCTGGAGCCGCGCCGCGAGCAGGGCGTAATCCGCTTTCGCATTGATGGCGTGCTGCACCCGGTGTATCAGATGCCGATGGGCGTTCACAACGCCATGACGGCGCGCATCAAGCTGCTGGGCCGCATGGACGTGGTGGAAAAGCGCCGGCCGCAAGATGGCCGCATCAAGACCCGCAACCCGCGCGGCGACGAAGTCGAGATGCGCCTGTCCACGCTGCCAACCGCCTTCGGCGAAAAAATGGTGATGCGGATTTTTGACCCCGACACGACGGTCAAGAACCTCGATGCGCTGGGTTTTTCGGCGCACGATGCCGAGCGTTGGGAGCAACTCGTCAAGCGACCTTATGGCATTGTGCTGGTCACCGGGCCGACCGGTTCGGGCAAAACCACCACGCTGTATTCGACGCTGAAACGGCTGGCGACCGAAGAGGTCAACATCAACACGATTGAAGACCCGATCGAGATGATCGAGCCGGCCTTCAACCAGACGCAGGTGCAGCCGATGCTGAACTTCGGCTTTCCCGAAGGCCTGCGCTCCTTGATGCGGCAAGACCCGGACATCATCATGGTGGGCGAGATACGCGACCTGCAAACTGCAGAAATGGCGGTGCAGGCAGCGCTCACGGGGCACCTGGTGTTTAGTACGCTGCATACCAACGACGCGCCGTCGGCGGTTTCGCGCCTGATGGAGCTGGGCGTGCCGTCTTATCTGATCAACGCCACCTTGCTTGGCGTGCTGGCCCAGCGGCTGGTGCGCACGCTGTGCAAGCACTGCAAACAGCCAGATGAAAACGCGAACCGCGAAACGCTGGCCGAAATGGTCAAGCCCTGGAAAATCAACGGCAGTTACCAGCCTTACAAACCGGTCGGCTGCGTGGATTGCCGCATGACGGGCTTTCGGGGGCGGATGGGCTTGTACGAGTTGCTGACGGTGACGGAATCGTTCAAGGAAAAAGTCTCCAAAGAGCCCAACATGGACGCGCTGCGCCGCCAGGCCATCAGCGAAGGCATGCGACCGCTGCGGCTGGCCGGTGCGCTGAAGGTGGCCGAGGGGCTAACCACCATTGAAGAAATTTTGGCTACCACGCCGCCCTTGAACTGAGCGGCAGCGCGGGCAAGAGTCGGGCTGCGCCCGGGGTGTTGGGCGCGCATGCTGGCCTGAAAAAAGGGCGCCAGAAGGGCCCCAAAAGGGGGGCTAGGGGTAAGCCCGATGTAGGTGAAAGCCACATACCTGGTCACATTCTTTAAATGCACAATCCACCGATTCATTCTTTATAGAGGAGACAAACCGTGAATATCAAGAGTCAAAAAGACTTTTTTTCCGGGCTCATGTTCATGGGCGTCGGGTTGGCGTTTGCCTGGGGTGCAACGACCTATAACGTGGGCAGTGGCGCGCGCATGGGGCCGGGTTATTTCCCGCTCTACCTGGGTATCCTGATGGTGATTCTGGGCGCGGTCATCACCTTCAAGTCGCTGGTGGTCGAAACCATGGACGGTGACAAGATCGGCAAGTGGGCCTGGAAGCCGCTGTTCTTCGTGATTCTGGCCAACCTGGTGTTTGGCGCCCTGCTGGCCGGCTTGCCGTACTTTGGCTTTCCTGCCATGGGCATGATCATTGCCATTTACGCGCTGGTGTTCATTGCCAGCATGGCTGAAGAAGGCTGGAAGTTCAAGGCCACGTTCATTCTGGCCACGGTGCTTGCAATTGGCAGCTACATCGCCTTCGTGCTGGCGCTCAAGCTGCAGTTCCCGGTGTGGCCTGCTTTCATCACCGGCTAAGGAGAATAAAAAATGGAACTGATTGAACATCTCTCACTGGGTTTCGGCGTGGCCTTCACGCCGATCAACCTGCTGTATTGCCTGGTCGGCTGTATCTTGGGAACGCTGATTGGCGTGTTGCCCGGCATCGGCCCGGTGGCGACCATCGCCATGCTGCTGCCCGCTACCTACGCACTGCCGCCGGTGTCGGCGCTGATCATGCTGGCCGGCATTTATTACGGCGCGCAATACGGGGGGTCGACCACGGCCATTTTGGTTAATTTACCGGGAGAGTCGTCCTCGGTCGTCACCTGTATCGACGGCTACCAGATGGCCCGAAAAGGCCGGGCGGGGCCAGCGCTGGCGGCAGCCGGTCTGGGTTCGTTCTTTGCCGGTTGCGTGGGCACCTTGATTCTGGCGGCGTTTGCGCCGCCACTGACCGAACTGGCTTTCAAGTTCGGCCCGGCTGAATACTTTTCGCTGATGACCCTGGGCCTGATTGGCGCGGTGGTGCTGGCGTCGGGCTCGCTGCTCAAAGCCATTGCCATGATCGTGCTGGGCCTGCTGCTCGGCCTGGTCGGCACCGACGTGAATTCGGGTGTGGCCAGATTCAGCTTTGACGTTCCGGAACTGACCGACGGCATCGGCTTCGTGGTGATTGCCATGGGCGTGTTCGGCTACGGCGAGATCATCAGCAACCTGGCGCAGCCAGAAAGTGAGCGCGAAGTGTTCACCGCCGGCGTGTCGGGCCTGTTCCCTACCAAGCAGGACTTCAAGGACATGACGCCCGCCGTGCTGCGCGGTACTTTCCTGGGCTGTGCGCTGGGTATCTTGCCGGGTGGTGGCGCGTTGTTGTCGGCGTTCGCCGCTTATGCGCTGGAAAAGAAAATGAAGATGAAGCCGGGCGAAGTGCCTTTCGGCCAGGGCAACATCCGTGGTGTGGCAGCGCCTGAGTCGGCCAACAATGCGGGTTCGCAAACCTCCTTCATTCCGCTGCTGACACTGGGTATTCCCCCCAACGCCGTGATGGCGCTGATGGTGGGCGCGATGACGATTCACAACATCCAGCCCGGCCCGCAGGTCATGACCAGCAACCCGGAACTGTTCTGGGGTCTGATTGCCTCAATGTGGATCGGCAATGCGATGCTGGTGGTTTTGAACCTGCCGCTGATCGGTATCTGGATCAAGCTGCTCACGGTGCCGTACCGCTACCTGTTCCCGGCCATCGTGCTGTTCTGCGCGATTGGCGTGTATTCGACCAACAACAACACTTGGGATGTCTGGATGGTGGGTCTGTTCGGCGTCATCGGTTACATCTTCGTCAAGCTGGGTTGCGAGCCTGCGCCCTTGCTGCTGGGCTTCATTCTGGGCCCGATGATGGAAGAAAACCTGCGCCGCGCATTGCTGCTGTCGCGTGGCGACTGGAGCGTGTTTGTGACGCGTCCGATTTCTGCCGGCCTGCTGGCGGTGGCGGTGCTGATGATCGTCATCGTGCTGTTGCCTTCCGTGAAAAACAAGCGCGAAGAAGCCTTTGTCGAAGAGTGACGCTGGCGGGTTGGCCGCAACATGAAAAACGGCACTTTCGGGTGCCGTTTTTCATGGGCAATTCAGCTTCGCCGTGGCTGCCGGCCTGTCAAACGGCGTCCGTCCAACGTCAGCCTTCTGCAATCAAGGGGAGTCTCGCGCCCATGTCCGATGACGCCTGCGCGCCGTTCCGTGCCAAACTTGACGCCCTGCAACACGCCAGCATCCGCCGCAGCTTGATCGCATCTAGCTCATCCACACCTTGACTCCTATTTCTGAACCCAACAAGCCTGTGGCGCATGCTCCATCAGCGCAAGCAGCTCCCAAAAGCATAGCGACTGGCCTGTTGCTCGCCAGCTTCGGGGCGATTGCCTTCAGCGGCAAGGCGATCATCGTCAAGCTCGCCTACCGGCACGGCGTCGATGCGGTCACGCTGATCATGTACCGCATGCTGTTTGCGCTGCCGATTTTTGCGCTTATGGCCTGGTGGGCCAGCCGGGGCAAAGCGCCGCTTTCCCGCAAGGACTGGCTGGGCATCGTGTGGCTGGGTGTGACTGGCTATTACCTGGCCAGCTTCCTGGACTTTGCCGGGCTGGCCTATATCAGCGCCTCGCTGGAGCGGCTGATTTTGTACCTCAACCCGACTTTGGTGTTGCTGCTGGGGCTGGTGTTTTACCAGCGGCGCATTGCGCTGCCGCACCTCATCGGCATGGCCCTCAGTTATGCCGGCGTGGCGCTGGTGTTCAGCCATGAAATCACGCTGCAGGGCAGCGACGCCGCCTGGGGCGCACTGCTGGTGTTTGGCAGCGCGGTCAGCTATGCGCTGTATCTGGTCTACAGCGGCGAAATGGTCAAGCGCCTGGGCTCGATGCGGCTGGTCGGCCTGGCCACCAGCGTGGCGTGCCTGCTTTGCCTGCTGCAATTCGTGGTGCTGCGCCCCTTGAGCGCCGCCATGGTCGCGCCCGAGGTGATCTGGCTGTCGGTGCTCAACGCTACGCTGTGTACCGCCGTGCCGGTGCTGATGGTGATGATGGCGATTGAACGCATCGGTGCCAGCCTGGCGGCCCAGACCGGCATGATTGGCCCGCTGTCCACCATCCTGATGGGCGTGGTCATTCTGGGCGAGCCTTTCACCGCCTGGGTGGCCGCCGGCACGGTGCTGGTGATTGCCGGGATTTTTGTTTTCACGCGGGCGGCGCGCTAGAGCGTCAACCTGCTGGCTCGCAGCCATTGCGGCCCGGCTACCGAACGCTATTTAATTAATAGCTGATTACGCACGTACAGCATGCGCTAGAGCCACTTTTTTCGTATGATGGTTCTTTAAACTGACCACGACACGACTTCAAGGAATCAACATGGATTTAGGAATTGCCGGTAAATACGCGCTGGTTTGCGGTGCCAGCAAAGGGCTGGGTTTTGGCTGCGCGCAGGCGCTGGTGCGCGAAGGCGTGCATGTGCTCATCGTCGCGCGTGGCGTAGAAGTGCTCGAAGCCGCTGCTAATAAATTAATAGCTGACAGCGCCCGTCCAGCAAGCGCTACCGTGCAATTTGTGGCTGCAGACATCACCACGGTCGAAGGCCGCGCCGCCGTGTTCGCGCTGCGCAAGGAATTTGACATCGTCGTCACCAATGCCGGCGGCCCGCCGATGGGCGACTTCCGCGACTGGGATCGCGAGGCCTGGATCAAGGCGGTCGACGCCAACATGCTGACGCCCATCGAACTCATCAAGGCGACCGTCGATGGCATGGCCGCGCGCGGTTTTGGTCGCATCGTCAACATCACCTCCAGCTCGGTCAAGTCACCGATTGATATTTTGGGTTTGTCCAACGGCGCGCGCAGCGGGCTGACGGGTTTTGTCGCCGGCGTGGCGCGCACCCCGCTGGCCGCGCAGGGCGTGACCATCAACAACCTGCTGCCCGGCAAGTTCGACACCGACCGCATTGCCACCACCGTGCGCGCCGCGTCCGAAAAGTCGGGCAAGAGCGTTGATGAAATCCGCCGCGCGCAACAAGCGCAAATCCCTGCCGGGCGTTACGGCACGCCTGACGAGTTCGGCGCGATTTGCGCGTTCCTGTGCAGCCAGCAAGCCGCCTACATGACCGGCCAGAACGTGCTGGCTGACGGTGGCGCGTATCCGGGAACCTTCTGACTGACTGACAGGGCAGAGCGCATGAGTTTGCAGTATTTGCACTTCGATTTCAGCGAAGACACCGAAGGCACCGGCACGTTTGAAGCGATGGCTTCGACCTGGCCCGAACAGGTGGCCGCCGTGCAGGCGGAAGTGGCTGGTGTGCTGCGCTGGGCGCACCAAGCCTTTCCCGGCACACGCGGCCCGGTTGCCGAGGGCGGTGACTGGGACTATGACCTGCACGGCGTTCGCGAATTCACCGCGCCCGAACGCATCACCTTCAACGCGGCAACCGGTTCGCTGGATGTGCAAGCCGGTGCCCCCGGCAAACCGCGCCACACCCTGACGCTGCTGCTCAGTGGAACAGATGCGTTTTGCGATGCGTTCAGGCAGGCGTTTGGGCAAGACTAACCACCGCCTCAGCGCCGCGACGACACCACGATGCCGCTCACAATCAGCAAAAACGCCAGTGCATGGTAGAGATGTGGCACTTCACCTAAAAAAGCCGCTGACAGCAGCGCGGCAAACAGCGGCGTCAGGTTCGAGAAGAATCCGGCAATCGCCGGGCCGACGCGCTGCACGCCCATGCCCCAGCAGCGGTAGGCCAGCACCGCCGGGCCGATGGCGATGTAGAGCAGCGCGGCAACCAGCGGCCAGCCCCAACTGATATGCGCATCCGTCACGGCCCATTCGACGCCTGCAAACAGGCCAGACCAGCCCAGGCCAAAGACAATCTGCGCCATCAAAAACGCCGCCCAGTCGCTGCGCAGTTCGGGCGATGCACCGGGTTTTGCCAGCAGCCAGCTGTAAAAAGCCCAGGCCAGCGTCGCCAGCAACACATACACGTCGCCCGGCACCAGCCGCACTTGCACCAGCAGCGCCCATTGCCCGCGTGACAGCACCACCAGCACGCCGGCCACCGACAGCAAGGCGCCGGCCATCTGCTGGCGCGAGATTTTTTGACCAAAGCACAGCGCGCCCACCCCCAGCATCCACACCGGAATGCTCGACGCCACCAGCGTGACATTGAGCGGTGTCGAAGTCTGCAGCGCCAGGTATTGCAGCGCGTTGTAGCAACCCACGCCCAGCAGGCCGAGCAGCGCAAAGTGTTTCCAGTCCGGCCATACGCGGCTGCTGCGCCGCAGCACGCGGTGCGCCAGCGGCAAAAGAATCAGGAACGCCAGCACCCAGCGCAGGAAGTTCAGCGTCATCGGCGGAATCAGCTCATGAACCAGGCGGCCAACGACCGCATTGCCGGCCCACAACAAGGGCGGAAGGGCCAGCAGCAGGGCGGTAGACGGAGTCAGGCGTTGATTCATGGACATGACTTTACCAAGCTGCCAGCCGGCTTTCACGCAGGCGCTTTGGCGCGCTGCAGCCGCCAGCAGCGCGCCGCAATTCGTGTCACCATGACGGCCCAACGCCTTCCCCCGATTCACTGATTACCCGACAAGGAAACACCTGATGACCGCCATCACCTCTCAAGCCGTCCGCATCGACCAGCACGGCGGCCCTGAAGAACTCAAGCTGGTGGCGGTGCAGGTGGGCGAACCCGGCCCCGGCCAGATCCGCATCCGCCACAAAGCCATCGGGCTGAACTTTATCGACGTGTACCAGCGCAGCGGCCTGTACCCGTCGCCGATGCCGCTGCAGCTCGGCATGGAAGCATCCGGCATCGTCGAAACCGTCGGCGAAGGCGTCACGCACCTGCAGCCGGGCGACCGCGCCGCCTACGCCAGCCAGCCGCCGGGCAGTTATTGCGAAGTGCGCGTCATGCCGGCTCAGTGCGTGTGCAAGCTGCCGGACGCGATTTCCTTCGAGACTGGCGCGGCCATGATGCTCAAGGGCCTGACGGCGCAATACCTGCTGCGCCGCACCCAGCCGCAGGGCGGCTTGATGCCGGGCGACTTTGTGCTGTTTCATGCCGCTGCCGGCGGTGTCGGCCTGATTGCCTGCCAGTGGGCCAAAGCGATGGGGCTGCAGCTGATTGGCACGGCTGGATCAGACGAAAAATGCGCGCTGGCCAAGGAACATGGCGCGGCGTTCGTCATCAACTACGCGAAAGAAGACTTCGTTGCCCGCGTCAAGGAAATCACCGGCGGGCTGGGTGTGAAAGTGGTTTACGACTCAGTCGGCAAGGACACGTTTGACCGTTCGCTTGACTGCCTGCGGCCTTTCGGCCTGATGGCGAGCTTTGGCAATGCGTCCGGCCCGGTGGCGCCGTTTTCGCCCGGCATTCTTGGCCCCAAAGGCTCGCTGTATGTGACGCGCCAGACCTTGTTTTCGCACATCACCACGCGCGAAAGCACGCAGGAAATGGCTGACGAGCTGTTTGACATGGTCGTCAGCGGCCAAGTGAAGATTCGCATTGACCAGCGTTTTGCCTTGGCTGACGTGGCCGAGGCGCACCGGGCGCTGGAAGCGCGCAAGACCACTGGCTGCACCATCCTGACGCTGTAGCGATGTAATGTCAGCGCTGCAAGGCGTGCGCTGGAACCCCGCCACCGCCTGCGGTAAATCTGTGTAAAGCTGTCCTTGCAAGGCAACGCAACCGATCGCCCGTGCGTTAAAAACGCTCGCAGGAGATTGCCATGCCCCACCCTTTTACCGCAAGCCGCCTGGTTGCGGCCACCCTTACTGCGTTGGCCAGCCTGCTGGCCAACGCACAAACCAGCACCGCGCCTGTCGGCATGCCGGGCGGTTCCCCGCCTGCCGTGTGGCGTGCTACTTCGCGTTTGGGTTACGCCCCCACCTCTGAACCGGCCACAGCGCTGACGCCCCAGGCCTGGGCGTTGAACCAGATCGATGCGGCCTACGCAGCCAGTCAGCAACCGCCTGCTATTGCGCCAGAGTTGGCGCGCATCAATGCACCGCTGGGCGCTATTGCGCTTGACTTTCAGGCCGAGCGCGAAGCTCGCAAGGTATTGCGTACGCAGGCCGTGTCCGATGCTGCCGGCCCATTGCCGCGCGTGTCAACGGCATTAGGTGCGCCCACCTTCAGCCGTGACATGGCGCAAAGTGCCGCTGCCTGGCGAGTCATGGCCTGCAGCGACCCGGCGCTGGAAAACCCCTTGCTGGCGCGCATGACCGAGTTCTGGTTTAACCACCTCAATGTGTTTGTCGGCAAAGGCAACGTACGGCCATTTGTCGGGCATTACGCGGTCAATGTCATCCGCGCCCATGCGCTGGGCCGTTTTGAAGATTTGCTGCTCACCAGCGCCCAGCATCCGGCCATGCTGTATTACCTGGACCAGGCACAAAGCAACAGTCGCGGGCTGAACGAAAACTATGCGCGTGAACTGATGGAACTGCACACACTGGGCGTGGGCGGCGGCTACACGCAAAACGACGTGCATGAACTCGCGCGCATCCTGACCGGCTGGACCGTCAACCTGAAAGCGGGCGAAGGATTCCGGTTTGCCGATCGGCTGCACGACAAGGGCGACAAGACGTTTATGGGCCGGCATTACACCAATCAAGGTCAGCAGGAAGGCGAGGACGCCATCCGCTTTCTGGCGCGCCAGCCGGCGACGGCCCAGCGGGTGTCAGAGCGACTGGCGACTTTTTTTGTGGCAGACCAGCCGCCCGCCGCCCTGGTCGCGCGCTTGCGCCAGACCTTTCTGGCCAGCCAGGGCGACCTGCGCGCGGTGATGCGCACCCTGGTGTCGTCGCCTGAATTCTGGGCCGCAGACAACCCGCTTTTCAAAACCCCGATGGACTTTGCCTGCTCGGCGCTGACCGCTGGCGGCGGCGTGAAAGACCGGCGCGACGTGACGCAAACCCTGGGCTTTCTGGCGCAGGCCGGCCAGCCGATGCATGGCTGGCCCACGCCCGACGGGTATAAAACCGACGCTGCCACCTGGCTTGCACCCGAAGCGCTGACGCGGCGCGCCGACTTTGCGATGGGGCTGGCTGCGCGCATTCCGGAGGTTTCGTACCTCAATGCTTATTTGAGTCCCGCTACGCAGGCGCGCATTGCCCGTGAACCGCCCCGGCTGCGCACCGGCTTGACGCTGGCAAGCCCCGACTTCATGCGCAAATAAACCTGGAACGTCCGCACCATGAACAATTCAATTTTTACGGCATCCGCTTTGCTCCACCGCCGCAGCCTGCTGGGCATGGGCGCGGTGTCTGCCTTGGCACTTTGCGGTACTTCGCGCCGCGTGTGGGCGCAACCCGCGCCCGGTGGCGGAAACCTGTTGCCCGGCGGTGGCCGGCTGGTGGTGGTTTTTTTGCGCGGCGCCTGTGACGGCTTGTCGGCTTTTGTGCCGTATGCCGACAAGGATTACTACGCCATCCGGCCCCATATTGCGATTGACGCGCCCGACGGCACAGCGCAAACCGCCTTGAAGCTCGACAACACCTTTGCGCTGCATCCGGCGCTCAGCCCGCTGCTGCCTTTGTGGCAGCAGGGCGTGCTGGGTTTTGTGCCGGCGGCAGGCCTTCCCGCGCCCAACCGTTCGCATTTTGATGCCCAGTACCAGATGGAAATTGCCCGCACCGGCAAAACCAGCAGTGCGCCCGGCTGGCTCAACACAGTAGCCGAATTGAACGGCCCGCCCGTCAATGCCAGCCGCACCTCGGGCGCTGACCCTGCCATCGCCATCGGGGTGGGTGAAGCCAATCCGGTCATTTTGGGCGGGCCAGCTCCCGTCAGGCTGATTCCACGCGGGCAGGCTGCCGAAAAAACCGGCGTGCTGGCCAACGACCAGACCCGTCAGGCCCTGCTGGACTTGTATGGTGGCAATGACCGTTTGGGCGTGGCGTTCCGGCAGGGCGTCAACAGCCGCATGGAAAGCGCGCAAGAGCTGACTTCTGAAAAAGCCGAAGCTGGCGCGCGCCGCGACATGGCCCTGCAGCAAGCACAGCGCCCGCCAGACCGCAGCCTGGACCGCGACGGCGTGCCGGCCAATCTCCAGATGCGGTCCGCGCAAATGTTGGCCGCCAGCAACGGCGCGCCTGATCCGGTCGGGCTGCAGCTGGATGCGCAGCACCTCGGCACCTTGATGCGCAACGACCGCAAGCTGCGGCTGGGGTTTTTGTCAGCGGGCGGCTGGGATACCCATGCGAACCAAGGTGCTGCCACCGGACAGCTGGCCAACAACCTGGGCAATCTCGGGCGCGGCATTGCGCAGCTGCGCCAGGTATTTTCGGAACCTGGCGATGTGATCGTGGTGATGAGCGAGTTTGGCCGCACGAGTTTTGAGAACGGCACACGCGGCACCGACCACGGTTTTGGCAATGCGCTGTGGCTGATTGGCAATCGCGTGGCGGGCGGGCGCTGGCATGGCGAATGGAGCGGTCTAGCCCAGGGCAACCTGAACGAAGGACGAGACCTGCCGGCGCACCATGACTACCGCGCCGTGCTGGCGCAAGTGTTGCGCCGCACCTTTTCGCTCAGCGATTCGCAACTGGCCAGTGTCTTGCCCAATGCCCATTGGGACCAGCGGCTGGATGGTTTGCTGAAAAAAGCCTGATGGCCGTGCAGTCGACGCTTAAATAGCCGCGCGCGATAAAAATATTGATGAAATAGCCGTCTTGTGCACTACTGGCGGGCGCAGGCAGCTATTAAAAAAGAAGCGCTCAGGCTTTTTCGTCGACTCCTGTGGACAGCTGGCGGTTGGGTGCCAGTGCGGCGGCTGAATCCAGAATCGGGTAGGCAATCGAGCAGATATGCGAATTGATGCGCTTGAGGTCGCTGATCAGGTCAATGTGCAGCGAACTGGTTTCCTGGCTTTGCAGTGTGTTGGCCGACAACCGGCCCAGATGCGTGCTGGCGTAGGCGCGCTCCAGGTCGCGAAAGCGGGCTTTTTCTTCAAGGAGCTTTTGGGCGTCGCGCACATTGCCGTTCAAAAACACGCTCATGCCCAGCCGCAGGTTGTCCGTCAGCCGCTGGTGCAATTCGACAATCTCGGCCATGCCGGCTTCTGAAAACTGCCGGCGCGGCCTGATTTTCTTGTCCTCAATGTCGAGCAGCACCCGCTCGATGATGTCGCCGATCTGCTCCATGTTGATGGTGAAACTGATGATGTCGGTCCAGCGCCGGCTTTCTTGCTCGTCCAGCGCTTCGCGCGAGATTTTGGTTAGGTAGTACTTGATGGACGAATACAGCTCATCGACCGTGTCGTCCATCTTGCGCAAGGCTTCGGCCAGCGCCAGGTCGTCCTTGCGGATGACTTCAAGCATGCCGCGCAGCATGGTTTCCACCATGTCGGCTTGGTACAGCGCTTCCCGCGCAGCGCAGGAAATGGCCAGCGACGGCGTGGTCAGGGCCGACGGGTCCAGGTGCGGCAGCCGGCTGCCAAGGCTGCTTTTTGGCGGCTTGGGCAGCAGTTTTTCAACCCAACCCGCAATCACTTGCGTCCAGCCAATGAACGCAATTCCCACCAGCAGATTGAAAGTCAGGTGAAACATCACCACCACGCTGGCCGGCTCGCCCAGATAAGGCCGTGCATAACGCAGCCACAGGCCGACAAATGGTGCGGCGATGGCCACGCCCAGCACCTTGAACATCAGGTTGCCCAGCGGCACCCGCCGCACTTCAATGGCCGAGCGCGCGGTGGTGATGACCGCCAGCAAGCCGCTGCCCAGGTTGGCGCCCAGCACCAGGCCCAGCGCCACATCGCTGGCAATCACGCTGGTGCCGACCAGCGTGGCCGTCAGCAAGACCACGGCCAGGCTGGAATAAGACACCACCGCCAGAAAAGCCCCGACAGTGATTTCAAGCAGCAAATCGCTGCCCAGGGATTCGAGCAACGCCCGCACGGCCGGTGCCTGCGTCAGCACTTGTGTGGACGTGCCGACCAGTTTCAGCGCCATCAGCATCAGGCCCAGACCGATCAGCACCCGGCCAAAACGGCCCGCGTTGGTTTCAGGCTTTGAAAGAAACAGCACCACCCCGACAAAAATGCACAGCGGCGACAGCCAGGACAGATCAAACGAGAACACCACCGTCATCAAACTGGTGCCAACGTCGGCACCCAGCATCACGGCCAGCGCCAGCGGCAGTGACACCAGGCCCTGGCCGACAAAGGAGGAAACGATGAGCGAAGTGGCGGTGCTCGACTGCACCAGCGCCGTCACGCCAATGCCCGACAGCGCGGCGGTGAAGCGGTTGCTGATGCTACGCGCCAGGATCTGGCGCAGGTTGGCGCCGAACACGCGCAGGATGCCGGTGCGCACCAGATGCGTGCCCCAGACCAGCAGCGCAATGGCGGCCAAAAGATTCAACAAATGCTTCATAGGTGTTCAGGCCACTATACGCGCGGCGAAAGGGTGTTGCCGACGGGTGGTGGCCTGAACCTGAGGCTGGAAAAAAGCAGCCTGGTGGCAGTGAAAAGCGGTTTGCCTTTGGCGTTTACTTGCTGCGCCGCACGCGCTGGAGCTCGTCCAGAATCAGGCAGATTGCACCCACGGTGATGGCAGCGTCGGCCACGTTAAAGGCCGGAAAGTGCCAGTTGCCGTAATGAAAATCCAGAAAGTCCACGACGTAGCCGTGCATCGTCCGGTCAATGACGTTGCCCAGCGCACCGCCCAGAATGCAGGCCATGGCAAACGAAAACAGCTTTTGCCCCGGATGCGACTTCAGCATCCAGGTGATAAAAACCGCCGCAGCGATGCCAATGCCGGTAAAAAACCAGCGCTGCCAGCCCGATTCGGAAGCCAGAAAGGAAAACGCCGCGCCCGTGTTGTGAACCCGCACCACATTGAAAAAGCTGTTGATGTAGGTCGCATCGCCCAGCTGGTAGTAACCCAGGATCAGCACCTTGGTGAACTGGTCGGCCATCAGCAAAATCACTGCCAGCACGAGCCAGGGCAGCATGGCGCGGGTGCTGCCGGTGGGTGCGGTTTTTTTGAAGCTTGTCTTGGCGCTCATGTGGGTGCTTGCTTTGGTGGCCATTATGCGAACGCCCGCTTTTCACCCGCGCCAAACAGATTGCTCGTGCAGCGGCCGCAGATCGTCGGGTGCGCCGGGTCAATGCCCACGTCGCTCCGGTAATGCCAGCAGCGCTCGCATTTAGCGTCAATACTGGCGCTGACGCTTGCCTGCAGTGCATCACCAGCTATTAATTCAATAGCGGACGTAATGAACACGAACTTCAGGTCATCGCCCAGGCTGGCCAGCAACGCATGGTCGTCGGTGTTGACCTGCAGCGCCACATTGGTTTGCAGCGACGAGCCGACCTTGCCATCGGCGCGCAGGGCTTCGATGTCCTTGTTGACGGCATCGCGCACTTCGCGAATGCGTGTCCATTTGGCCAGCAGTGCGGTGTCGGGTGCCGGGAATTGGGCATAGGTTTCGATGAAGATCGACTCCGAAGTGCCGAAAATCTTCCAAGCCTCTTCCGCCGTGAAGCTCAAAAACGGCGCCATCCAGCGCAGCATGGCGTGCGTGATCTGGTGCAGCGCGGTTTGCGCGCTGCGCCGGGCCAGTGACTTCGGCGCAGTGGTGTAGAGCCGGTCTTTCAGGATGTCGAGGTAGAACGATCCCAGGTCTTCGCTGCAATAGATTTGCAGTTTCGATACCACCGGGTGAAATTCATAGACCTCGTAATGCGCCAGGATGTCGGCTTGCAACTGCGACGCACGGCTCAGGGCGTAGCGGTCGATTTCCAGCATTTCGTCAAACGGCACGCTGTCGGTCTTCGGGTCAAAGTCACTGACGTTGGCCATCAAAAAGCGCAGCGTGTTGCGGATGCGGCGATAGGCATCCACCACACGGGCCAGAATCTTGTCGTCAATCGCCAAGTCGCCCGAGTAATCGGTCGAGGCGCACCACAGGCGGATGATTTCGGCACCCAGCTTGCCACTGACGGCCTGCGGTGCGACCACATTGCCTTCGCTCTTGCTCATCTTGCGGCCCTTGCCATCGACCGTGAAGCCGTGCGTCAGCAGGCCTTTGTAGGGCGCGCTGTCGTACATGGCGCAGGCGGTCAGCAGCGACGAATGGAACCAGCCCCGGTGCTGGTCGTGGCCTTCAAGGTACAAGTCTGCCGGCCAGGCCGACTGCACGTTATGGCTGTGGCGCAGCACATGGTCGTGCGTTGTGCCCGAGTCAAACCACACGTCCAGAATGTCGTTGACCTTGGTGTACTGCTCGGCATCCACCGCGCCCAGAATGTCGGCGGTGCTGACCTTGCTCCAGGCTTCCACGCCGCCGGCATCGACCATGTCGGCCGCCTGATCCATGATTTCCATAGTGCGCGGATGCAGCTCGCCAGTGGCGGTGTGCAGGAAAAACGGCAGCGGCACGCCCCAGTTGCGCTGGCGGCTGATGCACCAGTCGGGCCGGCCGGCAATCATGCTTTGCAGGCGCAGCTTGCCGTTTTCCGGATAAAAGCGGGTTTCGTCGATGGCCGCCAGGGCCAGCTGACGCAGCGTCTTTTCAGCCTTGTTGCTGGCGAAAACGCCTTGCGTGCCCGGCGTTTCTGCGTCCATGCGGATGAACCACTGCGCGGCGGCGCGGTAGATCACCGGCGTCTTGTGGCGCCAGCAGTGCGGGTAGCTGTGAACAATGTCGTGTGTGGCGAACAGCCGGCCCTGCTCGCGCAGCTTGTCGATCACCAGCGGCGCGGCTTTCCAGATGTTCAGGCCGCCAAAGAACGGCAGTTCATCGACATAGCGGCCATTGCCCTGCACCGGGTTCAGGATGTCGTCGTAGGCAATACCGTTGGCAACGCAGGAGTTAAAGTCTTCCACGCCGTAAGCAGGCGATGAATGCACGATGCCGGTGCCGTCGTCAGCGGTGGCGTAGTCGGCCAGAAACACCGGGCTCAGGCGGCGGTAGCCAAAGTTTCCCGCCTCATCGGCCACGTCGTAAAACGGGTGCATGAAATTCAGCAGCGCCAAGTTTTTGCCCTGCGTGGTGGCCAGCACGGTGCCGGTGAGCGCAAAGCGTTCAAGGCATTTTTCGACCAGCACAGACGCCAGCAGCAAAAGGCCGCGCTCGGTATCGACCAGTGAATAGTCCAGCTCGGGATTCAGGTTCAGCGCCTGATTCGCCGGAATAGTCCAGGCGGTGGTGGTCCAGATGACGGCGAAGGCGTCTTTGGCCAGGCTTTCAAGCCCAAAGGCAGCCGCCAGCTTTTCGGGCTCGGCACATTTGAAGCCGACATCCAGCGTCTGCGATTTCTTGTCGGCGTATTCAATCTCGAACTCGGCCAGCGACGAGCCGCAGTCGAAACACCAGTACACGGGTTTCAGGCCCCGGTAAACGAAGCCGCGCTCAATGATGCGTTTGAGCGCGCGGATTTCATTCGCCTCGTTGGCGAAATCCATCGTGCGGTAGGGGTTGTCCCATTCGCCCAGCACGCCCAGGCGCTTGAAGTCGGCCATCTGGCCGGCGATCTGCTCGGTGGCAAAGGCACGGCTCTTGGCCTGCACTTCATCGCGCGGCAGGCTGCGGCCATGCAGCTTTTCAATCGCGTTTTCAATCGGCAGGCCGTGGCAGTCCCAGCCCGGCACATATACCGCGTCAAGTCCCTTGAGCTGGCGCGCCTTGACGATCATGTCCTTCAGGATCTTGTTGACCGCGTGGCCGATGTGGATCTGGCCGTTGGCATACGGCGGGCCGTCGTGCAACACAAACTTTTCTGCACCGCAGCGCGCGGCACGCAGCTTTTTGTAAATGCCTTTGTCTTCCCATTCCTGGGTCCAGCCAGCTTCGCGTTTGGGCAGGTCGCCACGCATCGGGAAAGGGGTGTCGGGCAGGTTCAGGGTGCTGCGGTAATCGGTTTTTGTGTCGGACATTGGGTTACTTTGGTGACGCTTTTGAGAGGCGGTCTGGGAAGGCGGAGCCGCTGGACGGGGCGAGAAGAAAGCCATTCGCCGGCAGGGCAGGGGGCAGGCGATACGGCAGAGGCGACGAGATCGTCTAAATTCGGTCGCGTGTGGTCTGGCGGGTGGTTTCAATGTGCAGGGACGTTGCAGCCGGCTGCGCAAAAAATGCACGGGCGTCAATGCAGTCTTTGGCAATGCCTGTTTTCAGGCTGTCCAGGCTGTCATATTTCAATTCGTCGTGCAGTTTGTGTAGCAGTTCCACGCGGATGATTTTACCGTACGCACCTTCAGCGCCCAGGCTGGCGGGCCAGTCCAGGCAATGCGTTTCGAGCAGCACGCGGCCGCCGTTAACGTCGTTCGGATCAATCGACGGGCGGATGCCCAGATTGGCCACGCCGGTCAGAGGTTGCTCGGCAAGGCCGTGGACCCGCACCGCGAAAATCCCGCTGGCGGCCGGTTTCCAGTGCGAAAAACGCAGGTTAAGTGTGCGAAACCCCAGGTCGCGCCCGAGCTTGCGTCCATGCACCACATGGCCCGAAATGCTGTAGGGCCGGCCCAGCAGGCTGGCCACCCGCGCCATGTCGCCTTGGGCCAGCGCGTCGCGCACAGCAGAGCTGGACACACGGGTATTGCTGACTTCGTAGCTGTTCATGCGCGCTACATCAAAGCCCAAACGCTCACCGGCCAGGTTCAGCATGGCGTAGTCGCCCGACCGCTTGAAACCAAAGCGGAAATCGTCGCCGACCAGCACATAGCGTGCGCCCAGGCCCTTCACCAGAACGTCTTCAATGAACGCAGTCGCCGACAAAGCGGCCAGCTCCGCGTTGAAAGGCAGGATCACGCACTGGTCAATGCCGCAATGGCTAAGCTCGCCCAGCTTGTCGCGCAGCGTGGCAATGCGTGCGGGCGCCAGCTCGGGTTTGCGGGCGAATGCCGCGAAATAGTCACGCGGATGCGGCTCGAACGTGACGGCGCAACTGGGCACGCCTCGGTGGCGTGCTTCATTTTTAAGCAACGCCAGCATCGCCTGATGGCCCCGGTGGACGCCGTCGAAATTGCCAATCGTCAGGGCACAGTGCGTGGCCAGCTGGGGATGTTGGTAGCTGCGAAAAATTTTCATGGTGGCAATTATCGTTTTTATGGGCGCGCGGTTGGCAACGCGGTGATGCGGGGCGAAATCATCAGTTTTAGCCGATATCAGCAATTCCTTGTATATTGACCCATTAACTGCCAGACGTCGTGTTTCCATAGTCATGGAGGTTCGTTTTGAAGGTCTTGAAACTCTCTGCCCAAGGCTTGCCCCAGGCCTGGATCAGCCTAGAGCTGGCCGTGTTGCATTACGCGGCCGACGAAGTGCGCTGGGAAATGGGCACGCGCGTCGCCACTTTTCACGGCGGCCACAACTCACTCACCAGCACGCAGTCCATCATCCATGTCAACAGCATCATTGGCACCAAGGGCGTTCCCGGCATCAACCCGTTCAATATGGTGCCGGGGCTGACCAACGCCAAACTGTTCGCCCGCGACCGCAATGTGTGCGCCTACTGCACCCAGCTTCTTGGCGAAGCCGACCTGACGCGCGAGCACATCATTCCATTGGCGCAGCGCGGCCCAGACAGCTGGATGAACGTGGTCACCGCCTGCCGCGCCTGCAACCACCGCAAAAGCAACCGCACGCCCGAGCAGGCGCACATGCCGCTGCTTTACGCGCCTTATGTGCCCAATCTGTGGGAAGACTTTATCTTGCGCAATCGCCGCATCCTGGCCGATCAGATGGAGTTTTTAATGGCCCACGTTCCCAAGTCGTCGCGCCTGCTGAGTTGACGCGCTGCGGGTTCTGAATCGCGGCGTCTCGCGTTGCGGGGCTATGGTCAAATAAGGGTTTCTACTGACTCATTTTTCTTATGATCGTTCGTGATCGGCCTTCCGGCATCCGGCTCTTTTTGGTGGTGCGCGGCTCGATCCTGAAGCGGATTCGACTCACCTTGCTGGTCAACACGCTGAGCGCCATTTTGGTGACCGTGCTGCATGGCAATTTTTTTGCCCTCAAGATCACGCTGACGACCATCCCTTTCACGCTGATGGCCTTGCCGCTGGCGATTTTCTTGGGTTTTCGCAACTCGGCCGCCTATGACCGCTATTGGGAGGCGCGCAAGCTGTGGGGTGAGCTGGTGCTGCGCTGCCGCTCCCTGTCGCGTCAGTGCCAAAGCTTTATCCAGCCGGTTTCAAAAATGCCTGACGAACTGTCTGAAGTTCTGGCGGCGCGTCAGCGACTGGTGTACCGAACCATTGCCTTTGTGCATGCCCTGCGTCTGCAGTTGCGTGACAAGACGGACTACAGCGAAATCCGGCGCTGGGTGCCCGATACCGAGTGGCCCCAGCTGCAGGCCGCGTCCAACAAGCATGACCGGCTGGTGCTGGAAATGGGCAAGGAACTGGGGCGGTGCCAGCGCCGGGGCTGGATTGATCCGTGCTTGAGCGTGACGCTTGACAACACCTTGTCGGCCCTGAACGCAGCCGCCGCCTCTTGCGAGCGCATCAAAAGCACGCCAATTCCTTTTTCCTACACATTGCTGCTGCACCGCACGGCCTACCTGTACTGCTTTTTGCTGCCCTTCGGGCTGGTCGACACGATCGGCTTCATGACGCCGTTTGTGGTGGCCATCGTTGCCTACACCTTCTTTGGCCTGGATGCGCTGGGTGACGAAATCGAGGAGCCGTTTGGCATGGAAGCCAACGATTTGCCGCTCGATACTCTGTGCCGGGCGATCGAAATCAACCTGCTTGAGTCGCTGGATGAAACGGAGTTGCCGGCCAAGCTGGAGCCGGTCAACTATTGCCTGACCTGACTTTGAGCGACAGGCTCTGTGAGCCTATCGCCACAAAATCCAGCGACGACCTCAGGCGAAAACGCCCGCCGTGTCCTGCATCTGACGCGAAACTTCACCCAGCTGGTGCAGCGTGTCGCCAAAGGTCATCTCCAGCTGCGTCAGTTTCTTGAAGTAATGGCTGACGATGTATTCGTCGGTCATGCCGATGCCGCCATGCAGCTGCACCGCTTGCTGGCCGACAAAACGCATGGACACGCCGAGCTGGTACTTGGCCCTGGCCAGCGCGCGGCGGCGTTCTTCAGCCGGCGCGTTGAGCTTGAGCGACGCGTAGTAGCTCATTGAACGGGCAAGTTCGAGCTGCATTTTCATGTCGGCGACGCGGTGGCGCAGTGCCTGAAAGCTGCTGATGACCACGCCAAACTGCTTGCGGGTGTTCATGTACTCGACCGTGACGGCCAGCGTTTTGTCCATCACGCCAACGGCTTCGGCGCAGACGGCAGCAATGCCGATGTCGATGGCATGCGCCAGCGCGCCCAAGCCCTCAAGCGTGATGAGGCTGGCCGGCGCGTTGTCCAGTGTGAGGTCGGCGGCGCGTGCGCCGTCTTGCGTGACATAGCCGCGCGTGTTGACGCCGGCCGCCGTGCGTTCGACCAGAAACAGCGCCATCTGACCGTCGGCCATCGCGGGCACGATGAACGCATCTGCCTGATCGCCTGAAGGCACTATGTTTTTAATAGCTGTCAGCGCCCATGCACCCTGCGCCTGAGTCGCTTTTGCTTCACATTTGTCGAATTGGTAGCGTGCCGCGCGCTCCTGATAGGCCAAAACCACCAGGCTTTCGCCCGAAGCTATTTTTGGCAGCCAGTCGGACTTGACGGCTTCGGGTGCGTAGCCAGAAAGCATTGCGCCGGCGATCAGGGTCTGGGCGAAAGGCTCCAGCACCATGCCGCGCCCGAGTTCCTCCATCACGACCATACCCTCGACCGGCCCCATGCCCAGTCCGCCGTCGTCCTCGGGAATGTAAAGGCCGCTCAAGCCCAGCGCCGCCAGCTCGCCGTAGGCTTCGCGTGAAAAACCGCCGGCTTTCACAATGCTGCCGCGCCGCTCAAAGTCGTAGCCCTTGTCAACCCATTTGCGCACGGCGTCGCGCAGCGATTCCTGGTCGTCGGTGAAATCAAAATCCATGATGTTTGTCCTTTAAATCTTGTTCACTCAGGCGAGCACGAACTGCGCGACGATGTTGCGCTGCACTTCGTTGGAGCCGCCGTAGATGGTCGTCTTGCGCAGGTTGAAGTAGGTTGAAGCCAGCGGCGCATT
This sequence comes from Polaromonas sp. CG_9.5, assembly GCF_035984465.1. NCBI lineage: Bacteria > Pseudomonadati > Pseudomonadota > Betaproteobacteria > Burkholderiales > Comamonadaceae > Polaromonas > Polaromonas sp. CG_9.5. The sequence continues at coordinate 30,262 of NZ_JAXCHR010000012.1, read as the reverse complement.
GGCCACCACCCCGCCGGGGAAGTCGCCCTGCCAGCCGGCTTCCATCGCTTCTTCGATAAATGGCAGGCTGAACGGACCGGCAGCCAGCATCATGAGTTCGGCATAGCGCTGCTGGATTTCGCTGCCCTTGATCTTGAGCAGGCCGGCAATGTCGAGCGAATTTTTGCCCGATTTCTCGGCCGACAGCACGCGAAGCACCAGCATTTCCAGTGCCACGACATCGACTTCGAGCTTGGCGATCTCGTCGCGAAAGCGCAGGTCGTCCCACACGCCTTCGGTTTTGGCGATGCGCTTGAGGCGTTCGAGTTCGCGCTTGGAGCGGTTCACGTCGGCGATGTTTGTACGCTCGTGGCTGAGCAGGTGCTTGGCGTAAGTCCAGCCCTTGTTTTCTTCGCCAATCAGGTTGTTCGCTGGCACTTCGACGTTGTCGAACCAGACCTCGTTGACTTCACATTCGCCGTCGAGCAGCTTGATCGGGCGCACGGTGACGCCGGGCGATTTCATGTCGATCAGCAAAAAGGAAATGCCGGTTTGCGGCTTGCCTTCGTTGCTGGTGCGCACCAAGCAGAAAATCCATTCCCCGTACTGGCCCAGCGTGGTCCAGGTCTTTTGGCCGTTGACGATGAATTTGTCGCCCTGGCGTTCGGCCTTGCATTTAACCGACGCCAAATCGGACCCCGCGCCCGGCTCGCTGTAGCCTTGGCTCCACCAGACTTCGCCGCTGGCGATGCCGGGCAAAAAGCGCTGCTGCTGCTCGGCATTGCCAAAAGCCATGATGACAGGTGCCACCATCACCGGGCCAAAGGGCACGACGCGCGGCGCGCCGGCCAGCGCGCATTCTTCCTCGAACAGGTGTTTTTGCACCGCGTTCCAGCCGGGGCCGCCAAATTCCTTCGGCCAGCCGTGGCCGAGCCAGCCTTTTTTGCCCAAGATTTTGGCCCAGCGCTGCATATCGTCTTTGGACAGACGCAGGGCATTGTGGACTTTGTGGGAAATGTCTGCCGGCAAGTTGGCATTGACCCAGTCGCGAATTTCTTCGCGAAAGGACTGTTCTTCGGGGGTAAACGCTAAATCCATGATGGGGGTCTCCAGTTTTTTTATTTTTAGCACGGACGCGCGTGCCGTCCTGTCAGGCCTGTGACAGCCCGAGTTCTTTATACAGGTGCGCCACCTGGCTTTCAAGCAATTCAATACGCTGCTGCATTCGCTCGGCCTGGCCCAACGAGACCGGCTCGGTTTCGCGGTTGACGGCTTCGTCGCCCGCGCCGGCCTGGGTGTAAGGCATCAAAAGCGACTCGCCGCACAGCAAGTGCGCCCAGCGCTGCTCGCGCATGCCGGGTGCGCGGGCTAATTGCAACACCATCAGCGCGCCGCTGTCGTCACCGCGCGCCTTGAGTTGCGTCAGCGCGTCTTCGACGCTGGCGATGTCGGCAAACTTGTACCAGCGCTCACTGTTCAGGCGCAACTCGCCCGGCGTTTGCGGGCCGCGCAGCATCAACAGGCCCAGCAGCACCGCCTGCGGTTCGGTCACGCCAAAACCGCGCTGAAAATTATGTTCAAAACGTGGCACGCGGCTGGAACTGGCTTCAAACACCAGGCTCTGGCTTTTGAGCGTGTCAATCGCGGCCTGCGCCTGGGCGTCGGTGATGTCCATCACCGGGTCGCGGCTGGTTTTCTGGTTACAGCCGAGCACCAAAGTATTGAGCGACAACGGGTAGCTGTCGGGGACGGTGCGGGCTTTTTCCATCAGGGTCGCCAGCACGCGGGCTTCGGTCGGGGTAAGAATTCTCATGACGATAATCATAAGCAAATGAAAAATATCGTTATCTTGATTTCAGGCAGCGGCTCCAACATGGCCGCCATTGCCCGCAGCGCACAAAAAGAACACTGGCAAGACAAATTGGGCGTGCGCGTTGCTGCTGTCATCAGCAACCAGCTTGAAGCTAAGGGACTGGCGCTGGCCAAAACATTGGGTATTGCCACCGATGTGGTGTCGCACCGTGATTTCGCCTCGCGCGAGGCCTTTGACGCCGCGCTGCTGACGCGCATTGAAGTGCATGCGCCGGATCTGGTGGTGCTGGCGGGGTTCATGCGCATCCTGACACCGGGTTTTGTGCAGCACTACGCGGGCCGGCTGCTCAACATTCACCCGTCGCTACTGCCCGCCTTTGCCGGCCTGCACACGCATCAGCGCGCCATCGACATGGGCTGCAAGCTGGCTGGCACCACGGTGCACCAAGTGACAGCCGAACTGGACCACGGCCACATCCTGGCGCAGGCGGCGGTGCCGGTACTGCCGGGTGATACCGCCGACACACTGGCCGCCCGCATCCTGACGCAAGAGCACATCATTTATCCGCAGGCGGTGCGCACTTTTTTTGCGCCCAGCGCCTGACGCCAGGCGGCGCTGACGCAGGCCAGGCTGGCCTGAAGAAACAAAGCTGGCAGGGTGAAGTTGTTTCAAGGGGTAAGTTGTTTGAATCCGGCAGGCCTCAGGCGCCGTATTCATTGCAGTCGGTCGCAAATCCATCTTGACAGCGGCAGGCGAGGAACTCTTACCCACCTCAACTTGATTTCAAGGATTTCACATGCAAACCAAACACAAATTCGCGTCCATCGGTCTGGCCATGGCGCTGTCCTTTTCGGCCATGCCTTCATTTGCCCAGGTGATGGTGGGCGGCGCTTCGATGCTGCCGACCAAGGACATCATCGACAACGCCGTCAACTCCAAAGACCACACCACGCTGGTCGCTGCTGTCAAGGCTGCCGGCCTGGTTGATACGCTGAAAGGCCCAGGCCCGTTCACCGTGTTTGCACCGACCAACGCCGCGTTTGACGCGCTGCCCGCCGGCACGGTCGACACGCTGCTCAAACCTGAAAACAAGGCAAAGCTGTCCAGCATCCTGACTTACCACGTCGTGCCCGGCAAGATGGACGCTGCTGCGCTGACCAAGGCCATTGCCGCTGGCAAGGGCAAGGCCACCTTGAAAACGGTCGAGGGCGGCAACCTGACCGCCACCGCCAAGGGCGGCAAAGTCATGATCATGGACGAAAAAGGCGGCACCGCCACGGTGACGATTGCCGACGTGATCCAGTCGAATGGCGTGATTCACGTGGTTGACAAGGTTCTGTTGCCCAAGTAAGCAGTGAACAAATGACGCGCCGGCCTTGTGCTGGTTGTGCCAAAGAAAAGCCCGCAGGCGGTTCGCGCCCCCTGCGGGCTTTTTGCATTCTTGTGCCGAAGATGCTGTTGGGGAGGCGACTGCTTGATGTAATCAAGCCGTCACAGCGTGTGTCCAAGATCAGCCTCTTTATTTCATGGAAATGCAAGCATGTTTTCAACTGGTCTTTTTCTGCCCGCACTGACGCGCCCTTTGTTCTTTGCCATGACGGCGGTTGCGCTGGCGTCATCACCGCTGTATGCGCAAACCGCTGTAAGCGCGGCGACCGGATTTCCGGCTACCCTGGCCGGCCATGTGGTGATGCCAGCGGCATCCTTCATCGCCGCGCCTCAGGATGCGCCGCCAGACCTGCAAGTCAGCGGAAAATTCACCACGGGCCAGCGTGTGGAGGCCGTCGGCACGGTCGAAGGCCTGTCGGCCGGGCGTCCCACCGGCATGTCTTTGCCCTTCAAAGGCCAGCCGCTGCAGGGGCACTCGGGCATCAAGACCATGCCTGACGGCAGCTTTTGGCTGTTGACGGACAACGGTTTTGGCTCCAAGGCCAATTCGCCCGATGCCATGCTTTACCTGAGCCGCTATGCGGTTGACTTCAAGGGCGGCGGTATGAAGCGGCTGGAAACGATCTTTTTGTACGATCCCGACAAGAAAGTGCCTTTTCGCATCGTTCACGAAGGCAGCAAAAAACGCTACTTGACTGGCAGTGACTTTGACACCGAAAGCTTCCAGCTGGCCGGTGGCGCCTTGTGGATTGGCGACGAATTCGGCCCTTTCCTGATCAAGACCGACATGAAGGGCAAGGTGCTGGCCGTGTTTGACACGCTGGTCGATGGCAAGGTGGTGCGTTCACCCGATCATCCGGCGGTGACCACGCCAAGCGCGCCCGGCGGCGCGGTGGATTTTCAGGTGCGCCGTTCCAAGGGGTTTGAAGGCATGGCCGCGTCAAAGGACGGTAGCAAGCTTTACGCCTTGCTTGAGGGCGCGCTCTGGGATGCGCCCAGCAAAAGCTATGAAAACCTCGACGGCAAGCACTATTTGCGCGTGCTTGAATTCGATGTCAAAAGCCAGTCGTGGACTGGACGCCACTGGAAATACGCGCTGGAAAGCAACAGCCACGCGATTGGCGACTTCAACATGATTGATGGCACTACCGGCCTGATCATTGAGCGTGACAATGGCGAAGGCACGGCTGACAAGGCCTGCCCAGAAGGCCAGAAGCGCACCGACTGCTTTCACGATATTGCCAATTTCAAGCGTGTCTACAAGGTCGAGATGAGCGAGGCCAACGTCGGCGGCCCGGTGCGCAAAATCGGCTACATCGACCTGATGGCCATTGCCGATCCTGCCAGGCTGGCGCGCAAGCCGCTCAACAATGGCGTGCTGACCTTTCCCTTCTTCACGATTGAGAACGTCGATGTGGTGGACAGCACGCACATTGTGGTCGGCAACGACAACAACCTGCCGTTTTCCAGCAGCCGCGAGCCCAACAAAGCCGACGACAACGAACTGGTGTTGCTCGAAGTCGGCGATTTCCTGAAGGCCAGGTAAGGCGCGAAGAGGGCGGATGCGTGGCAGTTGCCAGCATCCGCTGGTTGCCAAGCTATTGCACTATAAAAATAATAGCTGCTTGAGCCCGTGCTGATTGCGCCAGCGCCTTAAAACACTACATTTTTGACTGAAACACCAGCCCGGCGTGCTCGCGCAGCGCGTGGAACTTGATTTTGGGCCATTGCTGCTCGACGGCGCGCAGTGTGGCGCTGTGATCGACCAGCAGCGTCGGCGCATCGACCGCATCGAGTGCGACGCGGTGCGCGTTGGCGTCCATGAATTTTTTCAGCTCGTTCGCATCGTCACACGTCACCCAGCGCGCCAGGTTGAAATTGCTCGGCATGATGCGCGCCTTGACGCCGTATTCATGCTCCAGCCGGTGCGCCACTACTTCAAACTGCAACTGGCCGACAGCGCCCAGCAGCAAGAGCGAGCCCGCGATGGGCCGGAACACCTGAATCGCGCCTTCTTCGCCCAGCTGCGTCAGGCCGGCGCGCAGCTGCTTGCTGCGCAGCGGATCGGCCACTTCGACGGCGCGGAACATTTCCGGCGCAAAGAAGGGCAGGCCGGTGAACTGCAGCGCTTCGCCCTCGGTCAGCGTGTCGCCGAGCTGCAAGATGCCGTGGTTGGGAATGCCGATGATGTCGCCGGCAAACGCCGTGTCCAGCAATTCGCGGCGCTGGCTCATAAAGCTGACCACGGTGTTGGGCCGCATTTCCTTGCCGCTGCGCACCACCTTGAGCTTCATGCCGCGCGTGAACTCACCGCTGGCCACGCGCAGGAAGGCAATCCGGTCGCGGTGCGCTGGGTCCATGTTGGCCTGGATCTTGAACACCACGCCGGAAAATTTCTTTTCTTCCGGATGCACGATGCGCTGCATGGCCGGGCGGTCGGCTGGGGCAGGTGCCAAGTCGACCAGTGCATCGAGCACCTCTTGCACGCCAAAATTATTGATGGCCGAGCCGAAGAACATTGGCGTCTGTTTGCCGCGAAGAAATTCTTCGCGGTTAAATGCGGGCGAGGCGCCTTCGAGCAGTTCCAGCTCGTCCTGCGCCTGGGTAAATTCGGCGCCGAAGCGTTTGGTGGCCTCAGCATTGTCCAGACCGGCCAGAATTTCATCGTCGCCACCGGCCTTGTCGGCACCCGCGTCGAACACGCGCATGCGTTGTTCGCGCCGGTCATAAACGCCGTGGAACAGCTTGCCCATGCCGACCGGCCAGGTGAAGGGCACCACCGCCATGCCGAGTTCGCGCTCAATCTCGTCCATGATGTTCATCGGGTCTTGCACTTCCCGGTCCATCTTGTTGACAAAGGTCAGGATGGGCGTGCCGCGCGCGCGGCAGACTTGCAACAGGCGGCGCGTTTGCGGCTCGACGCCGTTGGCGGCGTCGATCACCATCAGCGCCGCATCGACGGCGGTCAGCACGCGGTAGGTGTCTTCGGAAAAATCCTGGTGGCCAGGCGTGTCCAGCAGATTGATCACGCAATCCCGGTATTCCATCTGCATGACCGACGAAGCGACGGAAATGCCGCGCTGCTTTTCGATTTCCATCCAGTCGGACGTGGCGTGGCGTGCGGCTTTTCTAGCCTTGACGCTGCCGGCGATCTGGATGGCGCCCGAGAACAGCAGCAGCTTTTCAGTCAGCGTGGTTTTACCCGCGTCGGGGTGGGAAATGATGGCAAACGTGCGGCGGCGCTTGACTTGTTTGGCAATTTCGGTGGTTTCGGACATAACCAAGGATTATCGGTGACATGGCGCGTCCGGGCGCTTCGGACAAGCCGGCTGCGCGGGCCTGTTCAGAAGGGATAAGGCTGGCTGGCGGTCCAGTGCAGGGTTTCGCTCTGAAAATCATAGCGCGCCATGCAGGCCAGTTCGCCGCCGATGCGCGCAGAAGCGTAAGACAACAGGCTGATGCCCGGGATACGCAGGCGCAGCGCTTCTCTGTCTGCAAAACTGGCCAGCCGGACTTGCACTTCCGGCATCGGCCAGGCATCGGCGTAAAGGCCGACCGTGACATGCGGCGTATAAGCATCATAGAAATCGTTCAAGCTGCCGCCTGCCAGGCATTGGCGCAGCGCCGCGATCTGTCCGCCAGCGTTTTGCACCGCAAGATAGGGAGCCGACGTAAAGCTGGCCAGCGCGCCGACCTCAATATCAAAAGGGCGGGGCTGCGCATGGCGCAACGCCGCCAATTGCGCTGCCAGCGCCGCCACACCAAAATCGTCAGCGTGTTCGGGACACGCGCCGGGAAAGCCGCAAAGGCTCAGCGTCACATGCGGCTGGCGGCAGTAATCGGGCAGTAAAAGGCCAGACAAATGCCTTGCCGCCGCCGCCACCCGTTGCCGCAGGGCCGGAACGTCCACCTCCAGCGCCCACAGCGCGTAATGCGGTCGGCCCAGGTGCCATTCGGGAAAATCGCGCGGCTCGTTCCTCAGTGTCAAGCCGTTGGGGGCTGAAAAAGCAGTTTCCATTGTCTGTTTAACTGCCGCCGCTTTCGTCGTTTTGGCGGGCAAAACGTGGCTGGCGGACGCCGTCAATCACCACTTCTTCGTTAAACATGGCGGCCGGTCGCACCCACAGGCCGCGTTCGCCATACAGCGCGCGGTACAGCGTCAGCGGCTCCAGCGTTTCGCTGTGACGCACCGTACCGATGACTTCGTAGGGTTGGCCTTTGTAGTGGCGGTAAAGTCCGGGCGGGATTTCGGTCAAGGACGGCAAAGAATCTGGCATGGGCAATCAACAGGGAATAAAGAAGCTGGGACAATAGGGCGATGCATCCTAACGCCTTACTCGACTGTTGTACCGAGCTTCTCAAGCAGGTTCTTAAATTTGACCATCCCGCCGACATGGTGGTGTCGCGCTATTTCCGCGAAATGCGGCTTGGCCCGCGTGAGCGCGCCACCGTAGCAGAAACCATTTATGGGGTGCTGCGCAAAAAAAATCTCTATGCTTATCTGGCCCAGCACGGCGTCGGCGTGCCCGAGCGCCGTCTGGCGATCCTGGGTTTTGCCGCCCCGCGCGATTATCTGGAAGGCGCACTGACCGATCAGGAGCACGACTGGCTGTCGCGCTGCGACCAGGTCAAGCCGGAAGACCTGATGGAGCTGCACCGCCACAACCTGCCGCAGTGGCTGGTCGAGCCGCTGAAAGCGCAATTGGGCGACGACTTCTGGCCACTGGTCGAAAGTCTCAATGCCCCGGCCGGACTCGACTTGCGCGTCAACACTTTGAAGGACAAACGGGCTGATGTGCAGAAGGAGCTTGCGCGAGCAGCTATTAAAACCGTAGCGACTCCGTATTCTCCGTGGGGCTTGCGCTTGAGCGACAAGCCGCAGCTCGCGAATGTGGATGCCTTCAAGCGCGGCGCGATTGAAGTGCAGGACGAGGGTTCGCAATTGCTGGCGCTGCTGGTTGACGCCAAGCGCGGCGAAATGGTGGTGGATTTCTGCGCTGGTGCAGGCGGAAAAACGCTGGCGCTGGGCGCCTCAATGCGCACGACGGGCCGGCTTTATGCCTTTGACATCTCGGCGCATCGGCTGGCGGCGCTCAAGCCGCGACTGGCACGCAGCGGTTTGTCGAACGTGCATCCGGTGGCCATCGCCCATGAGCGCGACGACCGCATCAAGCGGCTGTCCGGCAAGATTGACCGGGTCTTGGTCGATGCGCCGTGCTCGGGTCTGGGCACGCTGCGGCGCAACCCGGACTTGAAATGGCGGCACAAGCCCAAGGCGATTGAAGAGCTGACGGCCAAACAAACCGCCATTTTGCAAAGCGCTGCGCGCTTGGTGAAACCGGGCGGACGGCTGGTGTATGCCACCTGCAGCATCCTGCGCGAAGAAAACGAAGCGATTGCCGAAGCATTCAGCGCTGCAAATCCAGATTTCCAGGTACTTGAAGCGGAGCCCTTGTTGACCCATATGGGGGTAGAGCATGCTGACAAGCTTTGTCGGGGGCCGTATTTGCGGCTTTGGCCTTACCTGCACCAGACCGACGGATTCTTTGCAGCGGTCTGGCAAAAAGTTGGTTGATTTGATTCCGAAGCCGGTAGATGCCCGAACTTGACTCTTTTAAAGCGCGTTTGAAGGGCTTAAACCACAGTATTGCGGAGAAGGGTCTTTCTAATTCGGGGTAGGCAATTTACAATCAAGACTTGTCTGGCGCCGCCCTGGAGACAAGTCTGGAATGCGTGGCGGGTGCATATTACTTAAAAGGACTTTTATGTTTTTGTTCGATGCCGCCCTTGACTGGTTGGCTCATGGTCTGCTGGCGGCAAGCTGGTGGGAAATCGTGCTGTATGCATTGGTGACGACGCACATCACCATCGTCAGCGTGACGCTTTACCTGCACCGCCACCAGGCGCATCGTTCGCTCGATCTGCACCCGATTCCTGCGCATTTCTTTCGTTTCTGGCTCTGGCTGGCGACCGGTCAGGTCACCAAGGAATGGGTGGGCGTTCACCGCAAGCACCACGCCAAGTGCGAAACCATGGAAGACCCGCACAGTCCCCATGCCCACGGCATCAAGACCGTGCTGTATACCGGTGCCGAACTCTATCGCGCAGAGACAAAAAATAAGGAAACCATCGCCAAGTATGGCCGGGGTACGCCAGATGACTGGATTGAGCGCAATCTGTACACCCGTTTCAGCTGGCAGGGCGTGGGCTTGATGCTGATCATCAACCTGGCGTTGTTCGGAGTGGCGGGCCTGGCGGTCTGGGCCGTTCAGATGGCCTGGATTCCCATTACCGCAGCAGGCATCATCAATGGTATCGGCCACTACTGGGGCTACCGCAACTTTGAAGCGTCGGACGCCAGCACCAATGTGTCACCTTGGGGCATCATCATTGGCGGTGAAGAACTGCACAATAACCACCATACCTACCCCACATCGGCCAAATTTTCGGTCAAGCCGTATGAATTCGATATCGGCTGGGGTTATATCCGTGCCTTGGAAATCGTCGGCCTGGCCTCAGTGAAAAAAGTGCCGCCCAAGCTCCGGCTGGGCGCTATCAAGCCAGTGGCTGACGAGAAAACACTTGAAGCCTTGATTGCCCACCGCTACGAGGTCATGGCTGGTTTTTCGCGGGAACTGCGTCGTGCCGGCAAGGCCGAGATTGCGCTGCTCAAGGCTAAAAAAGCCGATGTGTCGCTGTTGCGAGCAGCCAACCGCTGGTTGCACCGCGATGAAGACAAGGTGCCGGCGTCAGCCAGGCCGCAGCTTGCGCAGGCGCGTGCCGAGTATCCCGTCCTCGACAAGATGGTCACCATGCGCGAAGAGCTTCGCCAGATGTGGCTCAGCACTTCAGCTTCACGCGAACAACTGACCAGTGATTTGCAGGCCTGGTGCCACCGGGCTGAAGAAAGTGGTATTACGGCTCTTCGTGAATTCTCGATACGATTGCGGGCTGCGCGCACAATTTGACAGTGCAATAAACCCAGCAGATACTTTTCAAAGCTGCCGCAACGTTAAGTCGTTGCGGCAGCTTTTTTTATGGACAGGGCGGATGTGTGACTTTAAAAGTCATTACCGAGTCATTGCTGGAGAAGTCGGGTTTTGAGGCGCGACCCAACCGCTTTCTGCTATAGCCGGGTGCAGCATATGAACCTTCATATGTTTTGCGGTTCGTGTTGGCAAGGAAAGTGGTTCTTGGAGCTCATCACTCTGTGATTACTGGCATTGTGGCTGCTGATCTTTTATTGAAGAGATGCAATCGGGCATAAAAAAACCCGTTGAAAATCAACGGGTTTTTTGCAAACCAAAAAGGCTTTGCAGGAATCAAGCTGAATTACTTCAGTTTGATTTCCTTGTATTCCACATGCTTGCGTGCTTTAGGATCAAATTTCATGATCAGCATTTTTTCAGGGGTGGTTTTCTTGTTTTTGTCGGTCGTGTAGAAGTGACCGGTGCCAGCTGTTGATTCCAGCTTGATTTTTTCGCGTCCGCCTTTAGCCATGATGGTTCTCCTTAGACTTCACCGCGAGCACGAAGGTCCACCAGGACTGCATCGATGCCGTTTTTATCAATCAAGCGCAGACCGGCTGCGGTGATGCGCAAGCGCACCCAGCGGTTTTCGCTCTCGACCCAGATACGGCGGTACTGCAGATTGGGCATGAACCGACGCTTGGTTTTGTTGTTTGCGTGAGAAACATTGTTTCCCACCATCGGGCCTTTGCCCGTTACCTGACAGACGCGTGCCATGAGCGCACTCTCCGTAAAAAATTGGAAATAGGATGCTGAAAACTGATTGGATCCGTGCTGGACAGACCCTACGAATGCTCAGCTAAGCCATAAATTATAGCCCGAAAATAAAATTCTTCAAAAATTGGACTTTCGGCGGCGTTCGGAATGTCAGTGCCGCAACTGCGGTACGACTGAATTCGCAAGGGCTGGGATCAAGCGTTTTGATCCAGAAAGCGCTGGGCATCCAGTGCCGCCATGCAGCCGGTGCCTGCGCTGGTAATTGCCTGGCGGTAGATGTGATCCTGCACATCGCCAGCGGCAAACACGCCCGGCACACTGGTCATGGTGGCCAGCCCTTGCAGTCCGGTTTTGGTGATGATGTAGCCATCTTTCATCTCCAGCTGACCCATAAAAATATCGGTGTTAGGCTGATGGCCAATGGCAATAAAGCAGCCTTGCACAGCGATGTCTTGCGTGGCATCGCTTTGCGTGCTTTTCAGGCGAACGCCGGTGACGCCCGAAGCATCGCCCAGCACTTCGTCCAGCGTGTGGTGCAATTTCAGCTCGATCTTGCCGCTAGCGACCTTTTCATGCAGCTTGTCGATCAGTATGGCTTCAGCCTTGAAGGTGTCGCGGCGATGCACCAGCGTGACCTTGCTGGCAATGTTGGACAGGTACAGGGCTTCTTCCACCGCCGTATTGCCGCCGCCCACGACGCAGACTTCCTGTCCCCGGTAAAAGAAACCGTCGCAGGTCGCGCAGCCCGATACTCCGCGTCCCATGAAAGCGGTTTCAGACTCAAGCCCCAGGTATTTGGCCGAAGCGCCAGTGGCGATGATCAGGGCATCGCAGGTGTAAGTGCCGCTGTCGCCCGTCAGCGTAAAAGGCCGCTGGCTCAGGTCAACCTGGTTGATATGGTCAAAAATAATCTCGGTGTTGAAACGTTCGGCATGGGCCAGAAAACGCTGCATCAAGTCCGGCCCCTGCACGCCATTGGCGTCGGCTGGCCAGTTGTCCACATCGGTCGTGGTCATGAGCTGGCCGCCTTGGGCGATGCCGGTAATCAAGACCGGGTTGAGATTGGCGCGTGCTGCATACACGGCGGCGGTATAGCCGGCCGGGCCTGAGCCGAGAATGAGAACTCTGGAGTGTTTCATGGTTAAAAGCCCGATGGAAAAGTGTTGGAACTCAGGTAGAGTCAAAGCGCGTTTATATCTGTCCAGTAAGGGGAAACTTTGACAGCATCTGTTTTTCGCGAAAGCGCGGCCATTGTAGGAAATCATGCGACAGATGTTGGCGCTAAGGGCTGGAAAGCATTTCCATGACCACCATAGTGTCCAACCTCGAATTGATTCGGCGCGTGCCACTTTTTTCCATGTTGACCGCCCAACAGGCGGCGTCAGTGGCGCAAGCCGTGGTCAAACGTCGCTTCAAGCGGGGCGAGGCCATCGTCGAGCAGGGCAAAAAATCCAATGCACTGACCCTTCTTTTGACGGGGCGGGCGCGAGTCATCAGCTGTGATTCACGGGGGCGCGAGGTGATTCTGGCCACTTTGCGTCCGGGTGACTATGTGGGCGAGATGAGCCTGATTGACGACGAACCGCATTCAGCCACGGTGCTGGCAGAAGTGCAAACCGATGCTCTCATCCTGGGGCAAACAGAATTTGCGCGCTGCATGCCCGACATGGACTCCATGGCGCATGCGATTCTCAGGGGGTTGGTGCAGCGTTTGCGCCATGCCGACAGCAAGATCGAATCCCTGGCCTTGATGGATGTGTATGGCCGCGTGGCCAAGGCGCTGCTGGAGTTTGCCGGAGCAAACGCCACGAATCAGGAAGGCCATGCCGTGATTCCCGACCGCGTCTCGCGTCAGGATGTGGCCAAAATGGTCGGTGCTTCGCGCGAAATGGTCAGCCGGGTCATGAAAGACCTGGAAGAGCGCGGATTCATCGTGACGCGCGACGATGGCTCGCTGCTGGTCATGTCGCACCTGTATTCACTGGTCTGACGTCTCAAGCGCTTACAGTTACAGGCGATGCCTGTTCCAAAATCCGTTTCCAACTGCGTTAAGCTCTGAGACCCGTCTATGACTTACTCGCTTGATACCCTGAACTCCCGAAATTCTCCTGCTGTGGGTGCGCCCAGCGGCTTTAAACGTTTTACCCGCGAAGCTGGTTTGATCTTCGGGCTGGTTGGCCTGCTTTTCTGGTTAGCGGCCCTGCTGAGCTATTCGCCGCAGGATGCTGCATGGTCCACATCCGGTAGCCCGGAAGTTGCCAGCGGCGTTTTGGTGGCCGCCAAAAACTGGGGTGGCCATCTGGGTGCCTGGGTTGCTGATGCCAGTTATTTTTTATTCGGGTTTTCCGTCTGGTGGGCTTTGGCGGCTGGTTGCCGGGCCTGGTTGATTTCCCTGACGCGCGGTTTGCGCGACGACAAGCAGATTTCCCTGCAATCCCGACGGGCCAGCCGCATCCGATTTTGGCTCAGTTTGCTGGTGCTGCTGGTGGCCAGTGCGGCGCTTGAATGGTCTCGCCTGTATCGTTTTGAGTTCAGGCTGCCCGATCATGCCGGTGGTGTGATTGGCTATTTTCTGGGGAATCTGAGTGTCAAATGGTTGGGTTTTGCCGGCTCAGGCCTGATCTTTATCGCCTTGGGAGTGATTGCAGTCGCCAGCGTCTTCAATTTTTCCTGGGCGCATGTTGCGTTGTCGCTGGGCGGTCGCATTGACCGTTTAATGATCTCTTTGCGTGCAAAGCGCGAGCTCGCCGCAGACCTGGCCGTAGGCAAAAAAGCCGCCCGCGAGCGTGAAGAAACCCTGATTGACGAGCGCATCGAGATCGAGGAACACCATCCGGTTCCCATCATCATCAAGCCACCGCTCGAAGCGCTGACCAAGGCCGAGCGAAGCGTAAAAATCCGGCCCCAGGCTCCCACTGCGTCGGCGCGACCCGGAGCCGCCACCACCGCGCCGTCTGCAGCGTCTGCCTCAAGGTCCAAACTGCCGCAGGTCGGTTTGCTCGACACCGCCTTGCAGCGGCAAGAAAGCGTAGCGTCCGAAACGTTGGAAATGACCTCGCGGCTGATCGAGAAAAAACTCAAGGACTTTGGCGTCGAAGTGCGTGTGGTCGCCGCAGCGCCCGGTCCGGTCATTACCCGCTATGAAATTGAACCCGCCACAGGCGTCAAGGGCTCGCAGGTCGTCACGCTGGCCAAAGACCTGGCGCGCGCGCTGAGTCTGGTGTCGATCCGGGTGATTGAAACCATTCCCGGCAAAAACTACATGGCGCTCGAGTTGCCCAACGCCAAGCGGCAGATGATCAAGCTCAGCGAAATTCTGGGCTCGCAGGTCTACCACGACGCCACCTCGCTGCTGACCATGGGCCTGGGTAAAGACATTGCCGGAAACGCCGTCGTGGCTGATTTGGCCAAGATGCCGCACTGCCTGGTCGCCGGTACGACCGGTTCGGGCAAGTCAGTCGGCATCAACGCTATGATTTTGAGCCTGCTGTTCAAGGCCGACCCGCGCGATGTGCGGCTGCTGCTGATTGACCCCAAGATGCTGGAAATGAGCGTTTATGAAGGCATTCCGCACCTGCTCGCGCCAGTCGTGACCGACATGCGCCAAGCCGCGCACGGCTTGAACTGGTGCGTAGCCGAAATGGAAAAGCGCTACAAGCTGATGAGCAAGCTCGGCGTGCGCAACCTGGCCGGCTACAACGCCAAAATAGACGAGGCTAATGCCAACGGGAAGTTCATCTACAACCCCTTTAGCCTCACGCCTGACGAGCCCGAGCCGCTGCAGCGCCTGCCCTACATCGTCGTGGTGATTGACGAGCTGGCCGACCTGATGATGGTCGTCGGCAAAAAGATTGAAGAGCTGATTGCGCGCCTGGCGCAAAAGGCCAGAGCCGCCGGCATTCACCTGATCCTGGCGACGCAGCGTCCCAGCGTCGATGTGATTACCGGCTTGATCAAGGCCAATATTCCCACGCGTTTGTCCTTCCAGGTCAGCAGCAAGATCGACAGCCGCACCATTTTGGACCAGATGGGCGCCGAGGCTTTGCTGGGCATGGGGGACATGCTTTACATGCCGAGTGGTACGGGCTTTCCAATTCGCGTGCATGGTGCGTTTGTGAGCGACGACGAAGTGCACCGGGTCGTGGCCTATCTCAAGCAGCAGGGCGAACCCAACTATATTGATGGCGTGCTTGAAGGCGGCACGGTCGACGGCGAGGGCGGAGACCTGAGCGGCGATGCTGGCGGCGAGAAAGACCCGATGTACGACCAGGCCGTGGAAGTGGTGCTGAAGAATCGCAAGGCCAGCATTTCGCTGGTGCAGCGCCACCTCAAGATCGGCTACAACCGCGCCGCGCGGCTGGTCGAAGAAATGGAAAATGCCGGGCTGGTCAGCGCCATGAGTGGCAGCGGCCAGCGCGAAATTCTGGTGCCCACAAGGGCGGAGTGATGTGATGAAACAATTTTTTGCTACTGTTTTAATAGCTGGTTGCGCCCATGCAGCCTGCGCAAACGGCCTGGAAAGCCTTGAATCCTTCGTCAAGACGGTCAGCAGTGGTCGCGCCGACTTCTCGCAGGTGGTGACCGCGCCAGCCCGTGAAGGCCAGACGCCGCGCAGCAAGACCTCCAGCGGCACCTTCGAGTTTTCGCGCCCGAACCGCTTCAAGTTCATTTACCAAAAGCCGTTCGAGCAAAGCATCGTGGCTGACGGCCAGACCTTATGGCTCTACGACGCCGACCTGAATCAGGTCACGGCGCGCAAGCAGTCTGCTGTTTTGGGATCGACGCCCGCCGCGCTGATTGCCGCCGCGCCTGATTTGCGCGCGCTGCAGGCCGATTTCAACCTGACCGCCGCCCCTGAAAAGGACGGCCTGGAATGGGTGGTGGCCACGCCCAAGACCAAAGACGGACAACTGCAGACCGTGCGCGTCGGTTTTCGCGCTGGCGACAAACCTGCCGCCAAACCGGCTGAACTGGCGGCGCTGGAAATCCTCGACAGCTTCGGCCAGCGCTCGGTGCTGACTTTCAGCAAGGTTGAGGTCAATCCCAGCCTGGCCAAAGACACGTTCCAGTTCAATCCGCCCAAGGGCGCGGATGTGATCCGGCAGTAACCCGGCTGCCTTGCCGCGCAGGGCTGCTGCCAGCCGCGCGGCAGCGGCAACCCAAGCCAAGGCGCTGACTTTATGGCCAAAACCCCCGCATCGTCTCATCAACCGCTGGCCGAACGCCTGCGGCCCAGGAACCTGGGCGAAGTCATTGGCCAGCAGCATTTGCTGGGCGCCGGCTTGCCGCTGCGCATCGCGTTTGAATCCGGCGAGCCGCACAGCTGCATTTTGTGGGGCCCGCCCGGCGTGGGCAAGACCACCATTGCCCGGCTGATGGCTGGCAGCTTCGACGCGCATTTCATCACCATTTCTGCCGTGCTCGGCGGCGTCAAGGACATCCGCGAAGCGGTCGAGCAAGCCACGATCTGGCAGGCGCAAAGCGGTCGGCGCACCATCGTGTTTGTCGATGAAGTACACCGCTTCAACAAAAGCCAGCAGGACGCTTTTTTGCCGCATGTCGAAAGCGGCCTGTTCACCTTTATCGGCGCGACCACTGAAAACCCTTCGTTTGAAGTGAACTCGGCTTTGCTGTCGCGCGCCGTGGTGTATGTGCTGCAGCCGTTGACGGAAGCAGATCTCAAGCAAATCGTCGCCAGAGTCCTTTCAGAGCGTTCGCTGCCAGCTATAGAAACCATAGCGAATGAAGCGGTGGAACGGCTCGTGGCCTATGCCGACGGCGATGCCCGCCGGTTGCTCAACACGCTCGAATCGCTCAGCGTCGCGGCCAAAGCTGAAAAAATCACCGCCGTGACCGATGCCTGGCTGCTCAAGGTGCTGGGCGAGCGCCTGCGCCGCTACGACAAGGGGGGTGAGCAGTTCTACGACACGATTTCGGCGCTGCACAAATCGGTGCGCGGCTCTGACCCGGATGCCGCTCTGTATTGGTTCATGCGCATGCTCGACGGCGGTGCGGAGCCGCGTTACATAGCGCGCCGCCTGATCCGAATGGCCAGCGAAGACATCGGGCTGGCCGACCCGCGCGCGCTGCGCATGGCGCTCGATGCCGCTGAAGTTTATGAGCGGCTTGGCTCGCCCGAGGGCGAACTGGCGCTGGCGCAATGCGTGGTGTATCTGGCGGTCGCGCCCAAGTCAAATGCGCTTTACAAGGCTTTTAACGAGGCCAAGGCCTTCATCAAGCAAGACGGCACCCGGCCAGTGCCAATGCACCTGCGCAATGCACCGACAAAGCTCATGAAGCAGCTTGATTACGGCAAAAATTACCGCTACGCGCATGACGAGGAGGGCGGTTTTGCAGCCGGTGAAAACTACTTCCCCGAAGGCATGGCTGCGCCCGGTTTTTACCGTCCCGTCAATCGTGGTCTGGAGATCAAGATTGCCGATAAGTTGAATGCGCTGAAGGCCAAAAACCATCAGAAGAACTGATGCCTTGCAAAACCCGCTGATACAAACGGGTTGCGTTGAAAAATCCCAATTCGTCGAGGGTTTACCCCGGAAAAACTGTCGCATTGGCGCGTTTATCGCCAAAAACCTTTCGCTACAATTCGCGCATTAGCTCGCCACCTTCACCCGTTATCTCAGGGTGACAGGCGGGCTTTTTGTTAACTCGCGTGTGTCCACGGTGATCCCAGGGGCTTACGGCGCCAGCAGAGTTGGCTAATTCAAACAAACGGAGCGAAATATGGATGTATTGCTACAGCAGATCATCAACGGACTGGTCCTGGGCAGCATGTACGCCCTGATTGCTCTGGGCTACACCATGGTGTACGGGATCATCAACCTGATCAACTTTGCGCATGGAGAAGTCCTGATGGTCGGCGCGCTGACCAGCTGGACCATCATCGGCTGGATGCAGGAGTCCATGCCCGGCACACCGGGCTGGCTGATTTTGCTGATTTCCTTGCTGATTGCTTTTGTGGTGTGCGGCGCGCTGAACTACACCATCGAAAAAGTCGCTTACCGGCCGCTGCGAAACTCGCCCAAACTGGCCCCCTTGATTACTGCCATCGGTATGTCGCTGCTGCTGCAGACGCTGGCCATGATCATCTGGAAGCCCAACTACAAGCCGTACCCGACGCTGCTTCCGGCTGAACCGCTGCAAATTGGCGGCGCAGTGATTACTGTCACGCAGCTGTTCATTCTGGGCACCACCGCAGTGTCGCTGTCGATTTTGATGTGGCTGGTGAACTACACCAAGCTGGGCCGCGCCATGCGGGCCACTGCTGAAAACCCGCGCGTTGCCGCGTTGATGGGCGTGCGGCCCGATACCGTTATTTCGGCAACCTTCATCATTGGTGCTATTTTGGCCGCGCTGGCTGGCGTGATGTACGCGTCCAACTACGGCACGGTGCAGCACACCATGGGCTTTTTGCCCGGTCTGAAGGCGTTTACCGCCGCTGTGTTTGGCGGTATTGGCAACCTGGGCGGCGCGGTGCTGGGCGGGATTTTGCTCGGGCTTATCGAAGCGATTGGCGCGGGCTACATCGGCCCGCTGACCGGCGGCGTGCTGGGCAGCCAGTATTCAGATATTTTTGCCTTTATCGTGCTGATTTTTGTGCTCACGCTGCGGCCTTCCGGCTTGCTGGGTGAACGTGTGGCGGACCGGGCCTGAGGCCGGACAACGAACCGACCCACAAGGAGAAAACTGATGAAAACCAAAAAAATCGCGACTTTTTTAATCGTGGCACTGGGTTTGCTGGTGCTGCCTTTGCTGCTGCAGCAAGGCGGCAACGCCTGGGTGCGGATTGTCGACATGGCGCTGCTGTACGTGCTGCTGGCGCTCGGGCTGAACATCGTGGTCGGCTACGCCGGCTTGCTTGACCTGGGCTATGTGGCGTTTTTTGCTGTCGGCGCGTACCTTTTTGCGCTGCTCGGCTCGCCGCATCTGGCCGAGGCTTTTCCGTGGATTGCCGCGAATTTCCCCGCCGGCCTGCACCTGCCGATCTGGGCCACGATACCGATGGCTGCGGTTGTAGCGGCTTTCTTTGGCATCTTGCTGGGCATTCCGGTGCTCAAGCTGCGCGGCGACTACCTGGCTATCGTGACGCTGGGTTTTGGCGAGATCATCCGCGTGTTCCTGAACAACCTGGACCGCCCGATCAACCTGACCAACGGCCCCAAGGGCATCAACCAGATTGACTCGATCAAGTTCTTTGGCTTTGACCTGGGCCAGTCGCACAACTTTTTCGGCATCGAGTTCAGTTCTGTGTCGATGTACTACTACCTGTTTTTGGTGCTGGTGATTATCTCGGTCATCATTTGCGACCGGCTGCAAAAGTCGCGCATTGGCCGCGCCTGGATGGCTATTCGCGAGGACGAGATTGCCGCCAAGGCGATGGGCATCAATACCCGCAACATGAAGCTGCTGGCGTTCGGCATGGGTGCCACTTTTGGCGGCGTGTCGGGCTCGATGTTTGCCGCTTTTCAGGGCTTTGTGTCGCCCGAATCGTTCAGCCTGATGGAGTCGATCATGATCGTCGCCATGGTGGTGTTGGGCGGCATTGGGCACTTGCCCGGCGTAATTTTGGGCGCGCTGCTGCTGGCTGCGCTGCCAGAAGTGTTACGCCATGTGGCCGGGCCGCTGCAGGCCATGACCGATGGCCGGCTCGACTCGTCCATCTTGCGCCAGTTGCTGATTGCGCTGGCCATGATCACTGTCATGCTGATGCGTCCGCGTGGTCTGTGGCCTTCGCCTGAGCACGGCAAGTCGCTGAACAAGCGGCCCGGCAAAGACCCTATCCAGTCCATCAACCCTTAAGGAGAATGGACATGAGCGAAACTATTTTGAATGTCTCGGGTGTTTCCAAGCGTTTTGGCGGTCTGCAAGCCCTGAGCGATGTCGGCATCAAGATCCAACGCGGCCAGGTGTATGGCCTGATCGGCCCGAACGGCGCTGGCAAGACGACTTTTTTCAATGTGCTGACCGGGCTGTACACGCCCGACAGCGGCACGTTTGAGCTGGCCGGCAAGCCCTACAAGCCCACCGCCGTGCACGAAGTGGCCAAGGCCGGCATTGCCCGCACCTTCCAGAACATCCGTCTGTTTGCCGACATGACGGCGCTCGAAAACGTGATGGTGGGCCGGCATGTCCGCACCCATTCCGGCCTGATTGGCGCCGTATTTCGCACGCCGGGCTTCAAGCGCGAAGAGGCGGCGATTGCTCAGCGCTCGCAGGAGTTGCTTGACTATGTCGGCATCGGCAAATATGCCGATTTCAAGGCGCGTACCCTGAGCTACGGCGACCAACGCCGGCTGGAGATCGCCCGGGCGCTGGCCACCGACCCGCAGCTGATCGCCCTGGACGAGCCGGCTGCCGGCATGAACGCCACTGAAAAAGTCCAGTTGCGCGAACTGATCGACCAGATTCGCAAGGACAACCGAA
This sequence comes from Polaromonas sp. CG_9.5, assembly GCF_035984465.1. Classification (NCBI taxonomy): domain Bacteria; kingdom Pseudomonadati; phylum Pseudomonadota; class Betaproteobacteria; order Burkholderiales; family Comamonadaceae; genus Polaromonas; species Polaromonas sp. CG_9.5. The sequence goes on along the minus strand of NZ_JAXCHR010000012.1, from coordinate 9,895 downwards.
CCATCTTGCTGATCGAGCACGACGTGAAACTGGTCATGGGGCTGTGCGACCGCGTGACGGTGCTGGATTACGGCAAGCAAATTGCCGAGGGCGTGCCCGCCGACGTGCAGAAAAACGAAAAAGTGATCACCGCCTATCTGGGCTCAGGTCATTAAAGGAAACGACGACTATGGCAAATACACTTCTCAAGGTGACCGGGCTCAAGGTGGCTTACGGTGGCATTCAGGCCGTCAAGGGCGTGAACTTCGAGGTTCATGAGGGCGAACTGGTCACGCTGATCGGCTCGAATGGCGCTGGCAAGACCACCACCATGAAAGCCATCACCGGCAGCCTGCCGATGCTGGACGGCGACATCCAATATTTGGGCAGAAGCATCAAGGGACGCGGTGCCTGGGATCTGGTGGCCGAAGGCCTGGCGATGGTGCCCGAAGGTCGCGGTGTGTTTGCCCGCATGACCATCACCGAAAACCTGCAGATGGGCGCTTACGTGCGCAATGACAAGCCTGAAATTGCTGCCGACATTGAAAAGATGTTCGTGCTGTTTCCGCGCCTGCGCGAGCGCAAAGACCAGCTGGCCGGCACCATGTCGGGCGGCGAGCAGCAGATGCTGGCAATGGGCCGCGCGCTGATGAGCCGGCCCAAGGTATTGCTGCTGGACGAGCCGTCGATGGGCCTGTCGCCGATCATGGTGGACAAGATTTTTGAAGTGATCCGCGATGTGTCCGCACTGGGCATGACGGTGCTGCTGGTGGAGCAAAACGCCAGCCGGGCGCTGGGCATTGCGAACCGGGGCTATGTGATGGAGTCGGGCAATATCACCATGAATGGCGACGCCAAGTTGCTGCTGGATGATCCCCGGGTTCGGGCGGCTTATCTGGGCGAGTGATTCTGGGTTGCTTCGGCTGTTTGCGCATAGCCTGCTTGCGTGGACAGCTATTGAATTTGTAGCGGTGTGATTCTGCTAAGTTTTGCTGGCCGGGGTTGCCCGGCGGCAACTTACTTGTCTTTTGCTTCGCCAAAAGAAAGTAAGCAAAGAAAAGGCGACCCGGCTGGCTGGGTCCCTGCGCTTCGATTCGGGCAACCTGCGCTGCCCAGGCAAAGCGGGGGTCGAGCTCGAACTCGCTTCGCTCAGACAATCGCTCGCCCTGATCCCGCTTTGCCTGGTCATCACAGGCCCAGCCAGAACGGGTGGGGATAAATACCGAATACCCACCCATCTCTCCATGCGTATTCTGGTTGCTACTAATTAAATAGCTGCCTGCGTACGCTGGCTGTGCGCAAGCGCCTTAAACGATTCAAAAATCTCAATCTACCCGCGCGCCGGACGCCCTCACCACCTTTTCATACTTCGCCCGTTCGCCTTTCATGAACGCCTCGAACTGCTCGGGCGAACTGGCGACGGGTTCGGCCATCAGTGTGCTGAAGCGGGCTTTGTTTTCGGGCGCATTCAGCGCGGCGACGAAGGCTTGATTGAGCTTGGCAACCACGTCTTTGGGCGTGTCGGCCGGGGCGACCAGTCCCCACCAGGTGTCAATTTCAAAGCCTTTGAGGGTTTCGGCCACGGCGGGTACATTGGGCAGGAAGGCGCTTCGCTTGGCGGTGGTGACGGCCAGCGCTTTGAGCTTGCCGGCCTTGATGTTGGCCGAAGCCGTTGCCAGGTTGTCGAAATTGAAGTCGACTTGGCCGCTCAGCAGTGCCAACTGGGCCGGGTTGCCGCCGTTGTACGGAATGTGCAGCGCATAGATGCCAGCCTGCGACTTGAACAACTCACCGGCCAGATGGCCCGCGCTCCCGTTGCCGCCGCTGGCGTAGTTGAGCTGGGCCGGGTTGGCTTTGCCGTAGCGGATCAGGTCGGCCAGCGTGTTGATGTTCAGGCGGCGCGCGGTGTCGGCGTTCATCACCAGCACATTGGGCACGCGCACCATTTGTGTGATGGCGGCAAAGTCGGTGGCGGCGTTGTAGGGCATCTTGGTGTAGAGCCACGGGTTGATTGCATGCGTGGCGACGGCGGCAATGCCCACCGTTAGCCCGTCGGGCGCAGACTTGGCGATCGCGTCGACGCCGATGTTGCCACCGGCACCGGGCCGGTTTTCAATGATCACCGTGCCGAGTGAATTTTTCACGCCTTCCGCCATCATTCGGGCAGTGACATCAATCGGGCCGCCGGGCGCATAGGGCACGATGATGCGCATGACTTTGCCACCGGCTGCAGGCGTTTGCGCCAGGGCGGCAGGGGCGACGAGCGCGGTTACCGTGCTGAGTACCAAGGCACCAGCGGTAATCAGTGATTTTCGGCGCGAGCCAGCCGGCAGCAAGGGTTTGATTTTCATGGCTATTCTTATAAAAATAGGCCGCTGGCGCTTGTTGGGCAAGCGCTGGAAGCTATGGTTTCAAGAGTTTTTCAGGCAGCGGAAACAGTGCCAGTCAGGCTGATACGGCCTTCGCCTTGTCGGCCTCGGTGGTGAACGCGTCAGCAAAAAATTCTTCTACCGGCAAGCCCGCCAGCGCGCTGTAGGCGTCGCGCGCTGACTCGACCACAATCGGTGCGCCGCAGGCATACACCTGGTGGCCAGAGAGGTCGCTGAAGTCTTCCAGCACCGCTTGATGCACAAAGCCGGTTCGGCCGATCCACTGGTCTTCTAGCAGTGCGTCGGAGATAACGGGGATGTAGCGCAGATGAGGCATCTCGGCGATTTTGGCCTGCATCCAGTCGTGCATGTACAGGTCAGCCGGGCGGCGTGCGCCCCAATACAGCACGGCGGGGCGCGTAATATTTTTGTACTGCATGTGCTCGATCAGCGCCTTGATGGGCGCAAAGCCCGTGCCTGATGCCAGCAGCACCAGCGGTTTGTCGCTGTCCTCCCGCAGGAAAAAGCTGCCGTAAGGCCCTTCGATGCGCAGAATTTCCTTTTCCTTCATGCCGCCAAACACATGCTCGGTAAATTTGCCGCCCGCCATGTGGCGAATGTGCAGTTCCAGGCCCGGCGTTTCGGTCTGTGTGTGCGGCGCATTGGCCATCGAGTAAGAGCGGCGGTCGCCATCGCGCAGCAAAAACTCGACATATTGGCCGGCGTGGTATTTCATCATGTCGCTGGCGGGCAGTTGCAGGCGAATGACCATGACTTCACTCGACGCGCGCTGCATGCTGGTCACGCGCACCGGCATTTTGCGGATCGGAAAAGCGCTTTCGTCGGTCACCTGGCGCGACTCCAGCACCACGTCGCTGTGCGCCACACCGCAGCAGGTCAGGATGAAGCCGCTGGCTTCTTCTTCAGCTGACAGCGCTTTGAGCTGGTGCGTGCCGTGCGTCACCGTGCCTTCGAGCATTTTGCATTTGCAGGAACCGCAAGCCCCGTCTTTGCAACCGTAGGGCAGGCCAATGCCCTGGCGAATGGCCGCTGCCAGCAAGGTTTCGTCGGCGTTGGCGCTAAAGCTGCGGCCACTGGGAAGCACGCTCACGTTGAAACTCATATTCGGTATCCTTCAGGGTTCTATGACTCGACCGGGCTGGTTTTCCAGCACCACCCAATTTTGCCCTCAAACCTGAATCCCCTTGGCGCGCTGCCCGCACGCTTTCGACGCCAGCGCGTGCTGATCATTGGCTGTGGCGATGTCGGCCAGCGCGTGGCGCGCGAACTGTCGCCGCACATCAAGCTCATGGCCTTGACCTCGTCGCCTGAAAAAATGCCTGCGATGCGCAGCGCGGGCATCACGCCTCTGCTGGGGAATCTAGACCAGCCCGCCACACTGCGGCGGCTGGCCGGACTGGCAACGCGTGTGCTGCACTTGGCACCGCCGCCCAGCCACAACCCGAACTGGCGCCATGACCCGCGCACCCAGGCGTTGATGCGTGCGCTGCGCCTGCGCAGCCTGCCGCAGTCGCTAGTCTATGGCTCGACCAGTGGGGTGTATGGCGACTGCGCAGGCGCGCGGGTTGATGAAACCTGGCGCGTAAATCCGCACACGCCGCGCGCGCAGCGCCGCGTCGATGCCGAAGGCCATGTGCGGCACTTTGGCCGCGCCACAGGCACGCCGACGCATGTCCTGCGCATTCCTGGTATTTACGCCACCGACCGCGAAAACGGAACGCCGCGTGAGCGCCTGCTCAAAGGCACGCCGGTGTTGTGCCGCGAAGACGATGTATTCACCAGCCATATCCATGCTGATGACTTGGCCCGGGCCTGCATTGCTGCCCTGTGGCGCGGCAAACCGCAGCGCCTGAGCAATGTCTGCGACGACACGCAACTGCTGATGGGAGACTATTTTGATCTGGCCGCAGACCTTTACGAATTGCCCCGACCGCCACGCGTGGCGCGTGACAGCGCCGATGAAAAATTGCCGCCCATGCAGCTGAGCTTCATGAGCGAGTCCCGGCGGCTCAGCAACCAGCGCATGAAAAAGGATTTGAAACTGGTGCTGCGCTACCCCACGGTGCGTGAGGGTTTGTGCGGTTTACGAATTTGAAAATCTCCGCACCGGCTGCAGCCGGTCAAACGGTGGTTTTTTAGCCAAATAAACGACGATTTAATGCGCTGGTGCATAGCCAGCGGGCGCAGTGAGCTATAAAATAAATAGCATCACGCGGTTTTTCAGTCAGCCCGGGGCGGGTTTTCGCCGCAGCCAACCGCCTTGCGCACAGGCCGGAAAGGCTTATATCACCCAAAGTGCGACAATATAAAGCTAAATGACCTCTTCTTTTTCCAATCTTTCGCTGGCAGAACCGCTGGCACGCGCCGTAGCCGAAATGGGCTACGAAACCATGACCCCCATCCAGGAACAGGCCATTCCGGTCGTTCTGCAAGGCAAGGACGTGATGGGCGCCGCACAAACCGGCACCGGCAAAACCGCTGCTTTTGCGCTGCCTTTGCTGCAGCGCATGATGAAGCACGAAAACGCTTCGACCTCGCCGGCACGCCACCCGGTGCGGGCGCTGGTGCTGCTGCCCACGCGTGAGCTGGCCGTCCAGGTGGCCGAACAGGTCAAGCTCTACGCCAAATACACCAACCTGACCAGCGCCGTCGTGTTTGGCGGCATGGACATGAAGCCGCAAACCGCCGAGCTGAAAAAAGGCGTTGAAGTGCTGGTCGCCACGCCGGGCCGTCTGCTTGACCACATCGAAGCCAAAAATACGGTGCTGAACCAGGTCGAATATGTGGTGCTCGATGAAGCTGACCGCATGCTGGACATCGGCTTTTTGCCCGACCTGCAGCGCATCCTGAGCTACCTGCCCAAGCAGCGCATCACACTGCTGTTTTCAGCGACGTTCTCGCCTGAAATCAAGCGCCTGGCCGCCAGCTTTTTGCAAGACCCGGTAACGATTGAAGTCGCACGCTCCAACGCCACCGCCTCCACGGTCGAGCAGCATTTCTACAGCGTGAGCGCCGATGACAAGCGCCGCGCCTTGCACCAGGTTCTCAAGGGCCGCGACATCAAGCAGGCATTTGTCTTTGTCAACAGCAAGCTCGGCTGCGCCCGACTGGCGCGTTCGCTGGAACGCGAAGGCCTTAAAACCACCGCGCTGCACGGCGACAAAAGCCAGGACGAGCGGCTCAAGGCACTCGATTCGTTCAAAAGCGGCGAGGTTGACCTGCTGGTCTGCACCGACGTAGCCGCACGCGGACTGGACATCAAGGATGTGCCGGCGGTGTTCAACTTTGACGTTCCGTTCAACGCCGAAGACTACGTACACCGCATTGGCCGCACTGGCCGCGCCGGCGCTTCGGGGCTGGCCGTGAGTTTTGTCGCCAGCAGTGATCAGCGGCTGGTGACCGATATTGAAAAGCTCATCAAGACCAAGATCGAACTGGAGCCGATGGAGTTTGAGGAAGACACGCCGCGCATCAGTGAGCAGGGCCGCATCAACGACGGCCGCCGCATGTACCGCCAGGCCGAAGAGGGCGGAGCATCCGAATCCCGTCAACCCCGCGAGCGCACCGAACGCCGGGAACGCCGCGAATACACGCCGCATCGCCAGCCGGCAGTGTCTCGCGATCCGTTTTTTGAGCGCCCTTATGAGGCGGGTGCTCCGGCAGAATCCTTGCCGTCCTGGGAAGTGGCCGCCAAGGCGAATCCTGCGCGCAACGGGGTATCTGCCAACATCAAGCCCAAGAAGAAAATCGCTGCGCTGTTCAAGTCCTCCTGACGCGCTGGCAGGCTGAACTTGATTAAGGGCCGCCATAAAAGAGGAAAAATCCTCGGCTTGCGGGCTTGACCCGGCAACCTACGCCGAGCTTTCAGCCCTCTTTTTCTGAATCTGACGCGGCTGTCCGTCCCTCATTTAAAGATACGCCCTGTACGCTATCGTCATGATGGTCACTCTCTCTCCTAAACTCCGGGCGCTGGCAGCCTTGGGGCTTTCAATGCTCCGAAAAATTTACCAGCCTTTGTGGCGTGCTGTAAACCAGTGGATCGCTGCCGACGGAATGCGCATGAGTGCGGCCATGTCGTTTTACGGCATCCTCAGCTTGGCGCCGCTGCTGGTGTTGCTGGTGGCGGTGATGGGCTGGTGGCTGGATCGCAGTTTTATTGAAAGCAGCCTGGTAGCCCAGATTGGCAGCGTGATTGGCGAGCAGGGCGCACAAGTCCTGCAGCAAGCCATGACCAGCGCCAAGGAACCTTCAGAAGGCATCACGGCTTCGCTGTTTGCATTCGGGCTGCTGATTTCGGGCGCGACCGGTGTTTTTGCAGAACTGCAAAACGCTTTCGAGCGCCTGTGGCGGCAAGGCAGCGACCAAATGTCCAGTCAGAAATGGTGGTACGGCGCCAGTCTGCGGCTGCGCGGTGTGGCCTACATCCTGGCTTTGGGGTTTTTACTGCTCGTCTCGCTTGCCGTGTCTACCTTTACCAATCTGCTGTCGGGCTGGGCGGGTAACTACCTGCCTCTTGAAAAAGTAGTTTGGGTGATTAACGAGGTGGTCTCGATTGCCTTTTGCGTGGCGCTTTTTCTGGGGCTCATGCGGATGAGTTCCGGGCCCAAGCCGTCTTTGCGTTTTCTGGTGATGGGCTCGGTCGCCGGGGCTATTCTTTTCCAGGTCGGCAAGTACCTGATGGCTTATTACCTGTCTACTGCTGCTGTGGTGTCAGCCTACGGCGCAGCAGGCTCGCTGGTGGTGATTTTGATGTGGATTTATTTCTCGTCCGGTGTGCTGCTGCTGGCTGCCAGCATGGCGCGCGCCTGGGCAGACGAGGCGGCCCAGGCCGATGAGAACAAGGCGGCATCCCTGTCTGGCGCTTAGCGTGACCTATGTCCGCAAGCCAATGACGATTTAACCCTTGGCTGGCTTATTTTCCCGGTACCTGCGACTGCTCGCAAGCTATTTGAATCAACTCAAACGCGCCCGCAGCCCCCAGCTTGGCTGCACTCAAGCAGCCGCCCCAAACGCAGCCCGTGTCCAGCGGCAGCGTGTTGTTGCGCAAGCCGGTGTGGTCACTAGCATCTGTCACCAAGGTTGACCAATGCCCGAAAGCGACAGGCGTGTCTTGCGTCGCGCGTCCCGGCACTTCAAACCACGGCATATAGCCCTCGGGGGATTGGCTTGCGCCTTCGTTGCTGCCGAATTCCATCGCACCCTCTGCGGTGCAAAACCGCAGGCGTGTCAGGGCATTCACGATCACCCGCAGCCTGTCCGCGCCTTTAAGGTCGTCCTGCCACTGGCAGGGCAGGTTGCCATACATGGCGCGCAAAAAGTCTTTCAGTTCAAGTCCGCGCAATGCGGTTTCCACTTCTGCCGCCAGCGACATGGTTTGCGCAGCAGTCCATTGCGGCAAAGCGCCCGCATGCACCATCAGCCAGCCGTGGCAATGCATGGCCATCGGGCGGTGCCGCAGCCAGTCGAGCAATGCTTCGCGGTCTGGCGCCTGCAAGATGTCTTGCACGGTGTCGTGGCGTCCTGGCTTGCGCACGCCTTGCCACAGCGCCAGCAAGTGCAGGTCATGGTTGCCAAGCAGGCACTGCGCCGCATCGCCCAGCGCCATCAAGCTGCGCAAGGTGCCCAGCGAATCAGGGCCACGGTTTACCAAGTCGCCTAAAAGGTACAAGGTATCGCGGCTGGGTGAAAAATCAATTTTCTCCAGCAGCCGATGAAAGGGAGCGTTGCAACCTTGCAGGTCGCCGATACAGTAAAGTGACATGCTCTTCATTCTGCCTCTGGATCCATGGATTTCCTGCTCATTCTTTTTTTAACGCTGCTCAATGGCGTCTTTTCCATGTCCGAATTGGCGTTGGCGTCCAGCCGCAAGGCTCGCCTGAACGCCATGGCGGTATCGGGTGACAAGGGATCGCAGGCGGCTTTGGAGTTGCTCAGCAATCCCACGCAGTTTTTATCTTCGGTGCAGGTCGGCATCACGTCCATCGGCATGCTGAACGGCATCATTGGTGAGGCAGCCTTTAGCGGCAAGCTGTCGGTATGGCTGCAAAGTCTGGGGGTTACGCCGGGGGCAGCTGATATTTCTGCCACGGCCATTGTGGTGCTGGTGATTACCTACGTCACCATTGTGTTCGGCGAACTGGTGCCCAAGCGCATCGGGCAGCTTTACCCCGAGACCGTGGCGCGCCTGGTGTCGCGCCCCATGATGTGGGTCGCTGCAGGCGCCAAGCCTTTTGTGTGGCTGCTGTCCTTCAGCACCCATACCGTTCTCAAACTGCTTCGGGTTGACAACAGTGCTGGCCGGGCCGTGACCGAAGAGGAAATTGCCGCCAGTCTGGAAGAGGGCGTGGATGCCGGACTAATCGAGGAACATGAGCACCAGATGGTGCAAAACGTATTCTTGCTGGATGACCGCTTGCTGACCTCCCTCATGCTGCCGCGTGCTGGTATTGAATGGCTGGATGCCTCTGCTACTGTCGCCGAGGCTATCGACAAGGCGGGCGCTACAGGCCATTCGTGGTATCCAGTCTGCCGAGGCAGCCTGGATGATGTGGTGGGCGTAGTCAATGTGGCCAAACTGCTCGCCTTGCGCGGACAGATTTATTCCACGTCGTCTGACAAATCAGCAGATGCAACGCCGACGATAGAAGACCGGATTGGTGTCTACGCGGTTCCGGCTGTTTTTGTACCTGAAACGCTGACCGGCATGGAGCTGCTTGAGCAGTTTCGCGCCAGATCTACCCGCATCTTGCTGGTGGTTGACGAATACGGCGTAGTGCAGGGCTTGATGACGCCGATGGACATGCTAGAAGCCATTACCGGAGAGCTGCAGACCGGCACGCAACTCGATGCCTGGGCTACCCGGCGTGAGGACGGCAGCTGGCTGATTGACGGCCTTATGCCGGTGTCCGAACTCAAGGCCAGGCTCGACATAAGGGAGTTGCCCGAAGAAGACCGGGGGCGTTACAACACCGTAGCAGGCTTGCTGATGTCTGTATCAGGCCATCTTCCGGTAACTGCAGAGCGCATCCACTGTGCCGGCTGGGTCTTCGAGGTGGTTGATCTGGATGGCAAACGGATTGACAAGGTGCTGGCTACCCAAATTACGGTAACTAACGGCGCTTGAATGGTTTGTGGGTATTCCGGTCGATCGTGACCGGTCATTCCGGCACATCGTGACCGGCGATTCTGGTTTGTCGTGACCGCTGATTCCGGTTGATCGTGACCGATTTTGTGCCTTGACCGGAACGACCGGTCACGAGGCCGGAATCGATGGTCATGGCACCAGAAATAGCATCGACAAGCAGCGCGTGGTGCTGCGCATATTTCTTCCCAACCGATACGGGTAGCCTTGCAAGCTTTTTTGCTGGAGCCAACTTGCCCGATACCCGAAGGATCACTATGCGCAAAATCAAGGATGTCCTGCGTCTCAAACTAGGGCCTGTTAACTCAAATTTGATAATTTGAAGCCTTGCTGAGAAACTGCGGGGATGCAACTGACTCGTGAACAATTCGACCTGATCGCCCCG